>CAKUGA010000048.1 GCA_934654515.1 uncultured Collinsella sp.
GGGCGGCAAGCTGGTCGGAAAGCTCGGTAGCGGCAAACTGCCTGAGCTTGAGCTCGGCCTTGACCTGCTTTTTCTGCTTACGACGACGCGGCTTGGACATCCGTCTTTCCTTCCCATTCCATTACATGTCGAGTGTTTTAGTACTGGCTCTCGTGCTTGCTGAAGAAGTCGAAGCGCGGGGGCAGCGGCTTCACGCGGTGCTCGCCGGGCTTCTCGCCCAGGCTCTCCACAAACTCGTCCGTGGAGGCAAAGATGTTATCCCAGCTAAAGAAGGCGACCGGATCGACGTCGAAGTACTCGCAGATGAGCTCGCAGCCGGCCGGCACAATACCGTGCATCAGGACGGTCGCCACGCGCAGCTCGGTAAATGCATCGACGAGGGCCTGCGTCATCGCGGCGTTGGCCGGTTCGCCCTCGAGCTTGTTGGCGGCCTTGGAGGCGTCGCTCCAGCGCTTGTTGGCGGCGCGCAGGTAGTCGTCGCACACGGCGAGTGCGCGGTGCGTCTCGAACTTGTACATGGCCTGCTCAAAGGCGAGGGCTGCCTGCTCGGCGGCCTCGACCACGGCGGCAGAGGCGGCGCCGGCGGGGATGCAGCCGTTGCGGTAGGGGCTCTCGTCGCCCTCCTTGACGGCGACGCCGTAGAAGCAGCTGCGGGCCAGGCGGTTGAACACGCCAGTCAAAAGGGCGCTCTCCTTGAGGGCCGGGTCGATGACGCGCTTGTCGTCGCAGGCGCGCACCTCGTTGCCGTCCTTGTCCTTGCCGGTCACGCGCGTGTCGTATGCCTTGGGGCTAAAGCTCACCGGCTTCTCGGACAGGCCGAGCGACAGCCAATGCGCGCGCATCTGCTCGCAGGTGTAGTGGTTGAGCAGGTCGTCGGCAGGCGGGGGAGGCGTCTGCGAGGACGAGCTGGCCTTTTTGCCCATGTAGAGCAGGTGGTAGCAGGCGCTGACGGTGCTCTGCGTAAGGTCCCAACCCAGGGCCTCCCACATGGCGGTCTGCGCGATGCAGTAGAAGTAGATGTTGTCCTGGCCAATAAACTGGTAGATCTGCGCGTCGTCAGAGCACCACCAGTCGCGCCAGTCGAGCGAGCTGTGCTGATAGGTGGGCGCAGGCACCTGCGTGGAATCGACGGCGGGCTCGCCCATAAGGGCGGCGTCCTGGGCGGCGACACCCTCGGTCACGCCGGCGGCCTTGGCGTCGCGCGCGAGCACGGTACGGGTGTAGCTGATGGGTGCCCACAGGCTCTCGGGCCAACACCAGCAGGTGACGTCGGAAACGCCGTCGACCTCGGGCACCGGAACGCCCCAGTCGATGTTGCCCGTGATGCGGAAGGGCACGAGTGCCTTGCCGCTGCGGAAGCGCACGCCGCCGTTGGCGAGCACCGCGTGGGCGTCGTCGCGCTCCTTCCAGCTGGGGAAGGTGACGGTAAAGCTGCTCTTGTTGCCCTCGGGCTCCAGCACGGTGTGCTCGGGCAGCTGATCCTCGACGGCGTCGAAGGCCTCGCGGAACTTGTTCTGAATGTAGAGCTGTGCCGGCAGCAGCCACTCCTCCATGGTCTTGGAGACCACGGAGCGAACCTGCGGGTTCTGGGCGAGCTTAGCGGTGTAGGTCTTCATAAAGTCGAGATAGGCCGGCAGGTCGAAGTAGAGGTTGTCGACCGGACGCAGCTCGGGTACCTCGCCGGTGAGCTGGCTCTTGGGCGCGATGAGCTCCTCGGGCTCAAACTGGTGACCCAGATCGCACTCGTCGGCATAGGCCTTCTCGGACTTGCAGCCCTGGATGGGGCAGCGGCCGATGACCTGGCGGCCGTTGAGGAACGTGCCAGCCTTGGCGTCGAAGAACTGCAGGGTGGAGCGCTTGGAGATGGTGCCCTGCTCGTGCAGGCGCTCGATAATCTCGGCGGTCACCTCGTTGTGAATCTTGACGGCCGGCTCAAGGCCCGAGCCGCCGTAGATGTCACAGCTGATGTTGTAGTTGTTGAGGGTCGCGGCCTGACGGGAGTGGTTGGACTCGACGTACTCGCTAATGGACTTGTCGTAGCCCTCGTTCTCCTTGAGCTTGCGGTAGCTCTCCATGATGGGCGAGCCGTAGCAGTCGGTGCCCGAGGTGAAGATCACGTTCTCGCGGCCCAGACGGTCGCGCAGGAAGCGGGCGAAGAAGTCGGCCGGGACAAAGACGCCACCAACGTGGCCGAAGTGCAGGCCTTTGTTGCCGTAGGGCTCGCCGGCGGTAACGATGGCGCGGCGCGGCCAGCTGGGACGGTCGTTCATGGAGTATTTGGATGCCATGGGACTCCTTCGCATATGGTGAGGGCGCGGCCGGGCGCGGGGCTCGGCGGCGCAGTGGTCAATTCGTGCATATCATTCGACATTATCGCACATGCGGGCGGGTGCGTGGCAGGGGCGCTATCCTAAGATGCTATGAATGAGATTTCCAACATACATGCGTTTGATGACGAGGATTTTCTGCACGCTTGCTTTGTGTGGGGGATGGTCGTGCTTGCGGTGTTCGCCGCGTGCCTGGTGCCGGTGTTTATGCTGCTGGGCGGGCCTGCGGACTTGGATACGGCCGCGGCGGGCGGCTGGGCGGCGGTCGTGGGCTGGATGGTCGGCTTGACTGCGGTTTCGGCAGCGTCGTTTGCCGTGCACGAGCTGGTACATGCGGTGTTCTTTAAGTTGTTTGCGCCTGCCGGTGCGCACGTGACCTTTGGGGCGAACCTCGAGACGTGCATGATCTATGCCTGCGCTGAGGGCATTGTGTATTCGCGCATGCGGTATGTGGCGATTTGCCTGGCGCCGACGGTTGTTTTGACGGCGGCGTTTGTCTTGGGCTTTGCGTTTTCGGGCTATCCGCTGCTGTGTTACCTGGCTGCTGGTCTGCACCTGTCGGGCTGTGTGGGCGACTGGTATTACGTGCGAACCATTCTGCGCGACCGCCGCATCGTCGCCTGCGAGGACACGTCCTTTGGGGTGCGCTTTTTTGGAAAGTAGACTCGATGATTTTTCTGGGACGGGGATTAAAAAATCATTGTGTACCTAATGATTTTTTAATCCCCGTCCCAGAAAAAATCATTGTGGGAGAGGAGATGTCGATGAAGCCGTTGCTGCTGCATGCTTGTTGCGCGCCGTGCTCGCTGGAACCGGTTCGCTTGCTGCGCGAGGAGGGGTTTGAGCCCACGATTTGCTGGGCCAACCCCAATATTCAGCCGCGCGATGAATGGCAGCACCGCCTGGACGAGCTGCGCCGGTGGTGTGCCGATGGCGGCATCGAGCTTATCGAAGCTGGGGAGGACCGCGAGCGCTGGGAGGTCGGCGTAGCCCCTCTGGCGGCCGATCGCCCTCGCCGCTGCCGTGCGTGCTATGCCCTGCGCCTGGCCGAGGCGTGCCGAGTGGCCCAAGAGCGCGGGTTTGATTATGTGGGCACAACGCTCGCCGTCTCGCCGTATCAGCTGTTCGACACCTGTAATGATGTGCTTGAGCGCTTGGCAGCCGCCCGTGGGCTCACCCCGGTGATTCGCGATTTTCGCCCGTACTATCCCGAGGCCACGCGCCGTTCGCGCGAGTTGGGCATGTATCGACAGAACTACTGCGGGTGTCGCTTCTCTGCTGTTGAGGCGGCCATGGACCGAGCCCGCATCCGCGACGAGCGCAAAGCCGCCAAAAATTAGCTCACTTGGGCCGACAGCCTGCTAGGATGTAGGGCGGACTTTAGCTATATAAGGAGAATCTGACGTGTCTATGCGTACCGATGATTTTGATTACAACCTTCCCGAGGAATTGATTGCCCAGGCTCCGGCCGAGCCACGCGATTCTTGCCGCCTGCTGGTGGTGGATCGCAAGGGTTCCCAGGAGGGCACGCCCCTGGAGCACGGCGGCACCGTCGAGCACCGCATCTTCCGTGACGTTATCGACTATATCGAGCCGGGCGACGTGCTCGTCATCAACCAGACGCGCGTGATGCCGGCCCGTCTGATCGGTCGCAAGACCGGCTCGGGCGGCGTGGTCGAGACACTGCTGCTCAAGCGCCGCGAGGATGTGGATCCGCTGGGCCATGTTTGGGAGTGTCTGGTCAAGCCCGGCAAGCGTCTGAAGCCCGGTGCTCAGATTGAGTATCGTGCCGGTGGCGCCCATGCGCCCGAGGGGGCTCCCGTGGTGTTGACGGCCGAGATCGTCGACTTTGTCACCGATAGCCGCGGCGGTCGTCTGGTGCGCTTTGAGCCGGCCGGCTGCAATGCCGCCGGTGAGCCGCGCACGCTTGACGAGGCCATTCATGCCGCCGGTCATGTGCCGCTGCCGCCCTACATCACCGACTACGAGGGCGACCCCGAGAAGTACCAGACCGTCTACGCCATGAAGGAGGAGCACTCGGCTGCTGCCCCCACGGCGGGTCTGCACTTTACGCCCGAGCTTATGGCCGCTATCGAGGCCAAGGGTGCGAAGTTTGCCGCCGTTGAGCTCGAGGTGGGCATCGACACCTTCCGCCTGGTGGAGGAGGATGACCCCACGCAGCACGTGATGCACACCGAGCGCTACCACGTGTCGCAGGAGGTGGTCGACGCCGTGCACAAGGCCAAGGCCGAGGGACATCGCGTGATTGCCGTCGGTACCACCGCGGTGCGCTCGCTCGAGAGCGCGTTTGACGCGGACGCGCCGGTGTCCGATCCGGCCGTGACGGCGCGCTATTTTGAGGGTCGTGAGGACGGGGCCGACACGCTCGGTCGCGGTGACATCGTGGTGCGCGAGAACGCCACGACGCAGCTCTACCTCATGCCCGGTTCGACCTATCACGTGGTCGATGCGCTCATCACGAACTTCCACGTGCCGCGCTCCACGCTCATGATGCTCGTGAGCGCGCTGGCAACCCGCGACCAGATCATGGACGCCTACGCCGCCGCCATCGAAGAGCGCTACCGTTTCTTCAGCTTTGGTGACGCGATGCTCATTTTGTAGTTACGCGGTTCTACGAACCGCGTAACGGCTCGACGCTGCGCGGGCCGCATTTGGACAATCTGACGTTCAACTTCAAGGGCGCGACCAGAAGGTCAGCGCCCTTTCGTTTCACGTCACCTTGCCTCAAATGCGACCCGCTCGCTGACTTATGCTCAACCTATGGCGCCATCTCGCTCCAAAGGTGGGTAGTCGTTGGGGACGTTCTTAAATGACTAGTCGTTGGGGACGTTCTTGTTTGACTAGTCATTTAAGAACGTCCCCAATGACTACCAAAAAGTTGCGGTGAGATCGTTCTTGGATTGGCCTTTTTGAGGGCTAGACAGGAACTATCTCACCGCAACTGCGTTGGGGCGTATTTGATGTCTGGCTTACTTGCTCGTGAAGAGCCAGATTGCGATGACCACTAGGACCACGGCGATGATGCAAGCGATGGCGCCGGTGAATTTGATGCGTGAGTCGCGGGTACGCTCGCGCACCGCGTCCTCGGTGGCCTCGAGCTGGGCGACTTCTCGCTCGGTTTCGGCGTGCTCGGCTTTATCGCGGGCCAACGAGCCGGCGAGCGATTCGGTGATCTCGGGGTGGTCGTGTACCTCGGTCGCCTGCTCGATAATCGACTGCGCATGTGCGGCGTCTGCCTGGGCGTTGGCGATAGCCTGCTCTTGCTCGCGGCGCGCCTTGTCCTCGGCAGCGACCTTCTCGCGCAGTTCGCGCTGGCGTGTCGCGGCGGCAGTTTTTGCGGACTGCAGCTCGTCGCGCGCGGCATCTGCTTCGGTTGTCACGGCCTGGTGGGCGCGTTTGGCGTCGGCGATGGGAGCCTGCGCCTGCTCGACGGCTTGCTCGGCGGCGGCGAGCGAATGCTCAAGGTCGGCGGTGATGCGTGGGACGTCTTCTTCGGCTTTGCGCAGGGCGTCAGCCATGTCGGAGATCTGCATCGAAAGCTCGCTGGTGCGCACCGTATAGTTGGCGGGATTTGCCGAAGGATTGCGCTGCAGCTCGGCGTACTCGCGGCGCAACGTCTCGAGCTGAGCGCGCGTGGCATCGACGGTTTGCTGCGCGGCGGCAATGCCGGCGTCTCGCTCGGCTTGGACCTTGTCGCGGATTCGCTTGGAGTCCTCAAGGCGGCGAACGAGACGATTACCGGTCTCGCGCGAGCTCGCCTCGCGGGCCTCCACGGCGTCGAGCGCGGCCTTCAGACGGAGCTCAGCCGCATCGTCTTCTGCCTTCATTTGCTCGAGCTGGCTCTTGAGCTCCGTCGCTTTGGCGGCATGGGCGTCGCGGTCGATTTCGGCGGCCGCTGCGGTCTTTTGTGCCGTGGCGATGGCTTGGCGCTGGTTGGAGACGATCTGGTCGTAGCGGCCTGCGATGTCCTGACGCGTTTCGAGCTCCTCGGCCTGGTCTGCAATGCGCTGCTCAAGCTCAGCCAGATGGGCGCGGGCATCGGCGAGCGCCTTCTTGGCGGCGTTCATCTCGCGCATGGCCGATGCACCCTGGGCGATAAACGTGCCCACGGCGTTGGCAGTGTTCGAGACGGCGGTCCCCAAGTCGCGGCTTGCGGCGGGGGTGTGCGAGGCGGTCGAGTGCGCGGCATCGGCGGCGTCCGTATCGGCGGCCTGCGGCGCGGCAATATTGCCGGTGCCGCCCTCGATTACGGAAAAGCCTGCTGCATGCGGGTCGACCGCGTCGGCGCCGATCGTAGGATGCTCGAGCTGCAAAAACGAGGGCATGGTACTGCCCTGGTCGGCAACGGGAGTCTCACCGGGCACGAAGGTCGAGGCGGCCTCGGCAGCCTCCTCTTCCTCGGCGTCGACATCAGCGTCGGCGACGGCATCTTTCATCGCTTTGACGGCATCCATCATGGAGTCCATGACGGCGTCGAGCTCTTCTTCCGAAGAAACCTCGATAGGGCCCGCAGCTTGCGGAGCAGCATCCTGTACGGGGTGGTCGTCCTGAGCGGGCGCATCGTCGTTTTGCTCGTCTGCATCTTCGGCGCCAGGGGTTTCCGCCGTAGCGCTTTCGTCCAAGAATGGGTTGTCGAGGTCAATATCATCGCAGGTCACAGCGTCGGCATTTGCAGTGACGTCTGCGGAATCATCAATATGCTGTTGAGTCTGGGGGTCCAGCTCGTCTGTCATAGGCATGTGCTCCTCATCGTAGTTTGTCACCCTATGATAAAGTCTCGCGCCGACATCCCGCGCGCTGCAGCAAAGTTTCAAAACGTGTTCGATGGCTCGCGTCGATAGCAAAAACTCGGCCACTTTATCCAGTTTGTACTTGACATTCCCTTCGCCGAAAGACGTTGCGCCGTTCGCCTGCCATGGGCTTTATTTTTCACTTGAACCCGCTAAAGTTGCATTTCAGCTTTTGGCGCGTTTATTTGGATGCGCGCAGTCGGCGGGTGCGCCCGTCGCGATTTGAAAGGACTTTATATGGGACTTTTCACTGGTAAGACCGTGATCGTCACCGGCGGCGGCAAGGCCACGCTCAAGGACGGCTCCGCTGGCTCCATCGGCTACGGTATCGACATCGCTTTTGCCAAGGAGGGCGCAAACCTCGTCATTACCGGCCGCAACGTTGCCAAGCTCGAGGCTGCCAAGGAATCCCTCGAGGCCGAGTACGGCGTCAAGGTTCTGCCTGTTCAGGCCGATGTTTCGGCTGGTCAGGACAACGAAGCTGTCGTCCAGAACGTCATCGACAAGGCCATTGAGGAGTTCGGCCGCATCGACGCCGTCGTCAACAATGCTCAGGCCAGCGCCTCGGGTGTGACCATCGCCGACCACACCATGGATCAGTTTAACCTGGCCATTTATTCCGGTCTGTATGCCACCTATCTGTACATGCAGAAGGCCTATCCGCACCTGAAGGAGACCAAGGGCTCCGTGGTCAACTTTGCCTCGGGCGCCGGTCTGTTTGGCAACTATGGTCAGTGTAGCTATGCCGCCGCCAAGGAGGGCATCCGTGGTCTGACTCGCGTTGCCGCCAACGAGTGGGGCAAGGACGGCATCAACGTCAACATCGTTTGCCCGCTTGCTTGGACCGCTGCGCTCGAGAACTTCCAGGATGCCTATCCCGAGGCGTTCAAGGCCAACGTCCACATGCCGCCGGCAGGCCACTACGGCGACGTCGAGAAGGAAATCGGCCGCGTTGTCGTTCAGCTCTGCGGTCCCGACTTTAAGTATATGAACGGCGAGACCGTCACCCTCGAGGGTGGCATGGGCCAGCGTCCCTAACAGTTACGCGGTTCTACGAACCGCGTAACCAGTTGACGCTGCAAACCCGCCAGAGCGGCAATCTGCCTTTCAACTTCGGCGGCATGATCAAAAGATCAATGCCGCCTTGTTTCAAGGCACCTTGCTCGCTCTGGCGGGTTTTCGCTGTCGGTGCCAAAACATCGGCGTTTCCGTGGTTGGTAAATAGCTCCACTCATTGGGGACGTACTTAAATGAGTGCCACAAAATGAGCGTGGATAATCTCCCGTTTTTGGTCTGTGTTTTGGGCAAAAGTGGGAGATTATCCACGCTCATTCGGTAAGCGTCCAAAAATCCGCGCTCATTTGCCGTGTCCCTGCCGCGCCACCTCTTACGCCAGTTTCTGTCGAGTCGGTGCTTCTTGCGGGTTGCCCGTATAATGGTCTGCGTATGAACCGCAACCAAGGAGTTCCAGTTTATGGACCAGAACCTTTTTAAATTCGACCTGATCGCCGAGGACCCGACGACGCACGCGCGCGCCGGCGTACTGCACACCCCGCACGGCGACATCGAGACGCCGATTTTTATGCCCGTCGGCACCAAGGCAAACGTCAAGGGCATCCCCACCGAGACCGTCAAGCAGCTCGGTGCGCAGATCGTGCTTGCCAATACCTATCACCTGTCCATGCGCCCCGGCGAGGACACCATCGCCGAGCTGGGCGGACTGCATAAGTTTATGAACTGGCACGGCCCCATCCTCACCGACTCGGGCGGCTTCCAGGTGTTCAGCCACAACGATGCTGTCAAGCTCACCGACGAGGGCGTGCGCTTTATCGTCAACGATTACGACGGCCGCCATGTGTTCTGGACGCCCGAGGACAACATGGAAATCGCCATGAAGCTCGGCTCGGACATCTGCATGCAGCTCGACCAATGCCCCGGCTATCCTGCCACGCGCCAGTATGTCGAGCGCGCCGTGGAGCTGTCGAGTATGTGGGCAGAGCGTTGCTATAAGGCGCACACCCGCGATGACCAGGCACTCTTTGGTATCGTCCAGGGCGGCATGCACCTGGACCTGCGCCTGCGCTCGCTGCGCCACCTGGAGGAGTGCGGCGACTTCCCCGGCTACGGCATCGGCGGCTACTCGGTGGGCGAGGACCACGAGACCATGTTCGAGACGCTGGCGCCGCTGGCTTCCGAGTACATGCCCAAGCACAAGCCGCGCTATCTGATGGGCGTCGGCAACCCGACTACGCTCGTGCGCGGCGTGGGCGTGGGCATCGACATGTTCGACTGCGTGCTGCCGACGCGTACCGGCCGTATGGGCACGGCGTTCTCCAGCGAGGGTCGCCTCAACTTCCGTAACGCGCGCTTTGCTCACGACGACGGCCCCATCGATCCCACCTGCACCTGCCCGGTGTGCACGGGCGGCTACAGCCGTGCGCTCATCCGCCACATGGTCACGCAGAAGGAGATGCTCGGCGGCATTCTGCTGTCGATGCACAACATCTACTACCTGCTCAACCT
>CAKUGA010000049.1 GCA_934654515.1 uncultured Collinsella sp.
GCCTCCTCGATATGCTCCAGAATGCCGCCGATGTAGACCTCTTCACCGTCGCACAGGGCGTCGACGTCGGACTCGATTGCGCCCTCCAGGAAGCGGTCCAGATACACCGGGTAGTCGGGGCTAATGCGCGCAGCCTCTGCCATGTAATCGCGCAGATGCTCGGCATCGTAGGCGATCATCATGCCGCGGCCGCCCAGCACGTAGCTCGGACGCACCAGCAGCGGGTAGCCGATGTGTGCGGCCACGGCCTCGGCCTCCTCAAACGAGGTGGCCTGGCCCGCCGGCGGGTACATGATGCCCAGCTTGTCGAGCAGGGCGGCAAAACGCTCGCGGTCCTCGGCAAAGTCGATGGCATCGGGCTTGGTGCCCATGATGTTTACGCCGCTCTCCTCGAGCATACGCGCCAGCTTAAGCGGGGTCTGGCCACCGAGCGTCACCACGACGCCGTCGGGGCGCTCAACATCGATGACATCCATGACGTCCTCATAGGTGAGCGGCTCAAAGTACAGGCGGTCCGAGGTGTCATAGTCGGTCGAGACGGTCTCGGGGTTGCAGTTGACCATGATGGTCTCGAAGCCGCGGGCCGCCAGCGCGTAGCTCGCGTGCACGCAGCAGTAATCGAACTCGATACCCTGGCCAATGCGGTTGGGGCCGGCGCCCAGGATCATCGCCTTGGGCTTGTCCGCCGGCGTGGTCTCGTCGGGAGCCACGCACTTCTTGGCATCCGGGCTCGTGCGGTAGATGTTCTCGTACGTCTTGTAGTGGTACTCCGTGGCGCTCGAGAACTCGGCCGCGCAGGTATCGACCGTCTTCATGCTGGGAACCACGCCCAGACCCTTGCGATAGGCGCGCACAAAGCGCTCGTCCGAGCCGGTCAGCGCGGCAATCTCGGCGTCGCTCGTGCCGTACTGCTTGAGCAGTCGCATCGCGTCGGCGTCGATATCCTCCACACGCAGGCCGCGGATGCTCTCCTGGACCTGCACCATGTCGTTGATACGGTTGAGGTACCACGGATCGATACCGCAGATGGCATGGATGTGGGCGATGTCCCAGCCACGGCGCAGGGCCTCGACCACAAAGAAGATGCGGTGCTCGGTCGGGGTGGCCACAGCCTGGGCGAGCTCATCGTCGCTCAGCTTGTCGGCACCCTCCTTACCACCGGCGCAAATGCCCTGGTGGCCGTCCTCCAGCGAGCGCACGGCCTTGCCGAAGGCCTCCTCAAAGGTGCGGCCGATCGCCATAATCTCGCCCACGGCCTTCATGCGCGTGGTGAGCGTGGGGTCGGTACCCTTAAACTTCTCGAAGGCAAAGCGCGGCACCTTGACCACGCAGTAATCGATCGTGGGCTCAAAGCAGGCGGGCGTGGCCTTGGTGATGTCGTTGACGATCTCGTCGAGCGTGTAGCCCACGGCCAGGCGCGCGGCGGCCTTGGCGATGGGGAAGCCCGTGGCCTTGGAGGCCAGTGCGGACGAACGGCTCACGCGCGGGTTCATCTCGATGACGATCAGGCGGCCGGTCTGGGGGTTCACGGCAAACTGCACGTTGGAGCCGCCGGTCTCGACGCCGATCTTCTCCAAGATGGCGAGCGAGGCGACACGCATGCGCTGGTACTCAAGGTCGGAGAGCGTCTGCGCTGGCGCCACGGTGATGGAGTCGCCGGTGTGCACGCCCATGGGGTCGAGGTTCTCGATGGAGCACACGATGATGCCGTTACCGGCGTGGTCGCGCATGACCTCCATCTCATACTCTTTCCAACCCTCGATGGACTCCTCGACCAGCACCTCATGGGCAGGCGAGAGCTCAAGGCCCTGGCTCACGATGGAGACGAGCTCCTCGTGGGTATGCGCGATGCCGCCGCCGGCGCCACCGAGGGTAAAGCTCGGGCGCAGTACGCAGGGATATCCCACGCGCTCGGCGATAGCCTCGGCGTCGGCCACGCTGTAGGCATAGCCCGAGCGCGCGACCTCCAGGCCGATCTCGGCCATGGCCTCGTTAAAGAGTTTGCGGTCCTCGCCGCGCTCGATAGCGGCCAGGTCGCAGCCGATCATCTCGACGCCGTACTTGTCGAGCGTGCCGTCCTTTGCCAGCTCGACGGCGGCGTTCAGACCGGTCTGGCCGCCCAGCGTGGGCAGCAGCGCGTCCGGATGCTCTTTCTTGATCACGCGCTCGATAAACTCGGCGGTGATGGGCTCGACATAGGTGCGGTCGGCAAGACCCGGGTCGGTCATGATGGTCGCCGGGTTGGAGTTGACCAGGATGACCTCAAAGCCATCCTCCTTGAGCACCTTGCAGGCCTGGGCGCCGGAGTAGTCGAACTCGCAGGCCTGGCCAATAACGATGGGGCCCGAACCAATAACGAGGATGCGCTTAATATCAGTACGTTTAGGCATATTTGAAACCTCCTAGAGAGGCTGACTCAGTGTTTTGGCAAAGTCAGCGAGGGTGCAGCTGGTGCATCAGGTTGCCGTGATGCGAGGGCGCGCTGGGCTTATGCCCGCGCGTCCGAAGCAGAACGGCAAGATGATGTGCCAGATGCAGCCGCAGCGTCGACCGGTCCGCCGTTCGGTAGAACGGCGGAACCATCGTCGGCGAAATTCCAGCCCTGCAGGCGGTCCTTCGCGGTGTCGATGTCCAGGTAGTTCTCCTCGCCGTCCATGAGTCGCGTAAAGGCGGTAAAGAGATAGTGGGCATCGGTGGGGCCAGGCGAAGCCTCGGGGTGGTACTGGACCGAGAAACACGGGGCGTCGAGCAGCTGGATGCCCTCGGCGGTGCCGTCGTTGAGGTTCACATGTGTCAGGCGAATGCGGCCGAAGCGCTCGTTCATCACGACCGGCGCGATGCCGCGACGCACCCAGGCGCGCAGGTCGCCATCGGCCGCATGCTCGGTCTCGCCGCCGGAAAGCTCCGGAATCAGTTTGCCCAGACTGGGGAACAGCAGACCAAAGCCGTGGTTTTGCGCGGTGATCTCCACGCGACGGCTCACCAGATTCATAACCGGCTGGTTGCCACCACGGTGACCGAACTTAAGCTTTTCCATTTGGGCGCCGCACGCCAAGCTGATCATCTGGTGGCCAAGGCAGATGCCAAAGACCGGCACCTTGCCGATCAGCTGCTGCACCTGCTCATAGGTCTCCACCACGGCATCGGGATCGCCGGGGCCGTTGGATAAAAAGACGCCGTCGGGATTCATGTCGAGCGCCTGCTGGGCGGGCGTATCCCACGGCACGACGGTGAGGTCGCAGCCGGCACGGACCAGGCCCTCCAGAATACCGCGCTTCACACCGCAGTCGTAGGCGACCACTTTGTGACGGGAAGGAGCGGCAGCCGCAAGCGCAAAGTCATGCGTGGCAGGCAGGTCGGCGGCCACAAACTCGTGAGGCGCGGGGCAACTTACGGTCTTGACCAGGTTCTCGCCGACCAGCGTAGGCGCGGCGGACAAGCGCTCGGCAAGCTCGTCGACGTCGAAGATCTCGGTCGAGATAATGCCCATCTTGGAACCATTGTCGCGCAGATGGCGCACCAGAGCGCGGGTGTCGACACCCTCGATAGCGACGACGCCGTGAGCGTGCAGGTACTCCGGCACGCTGACGGCCGAGCGCCAGTTAGAAGGCGTGGCGCACATGTCGCGAACGATCATGCCGCGCATAGCCGGAGCGCTCGCAGGGCGCACGGCGTCGCCGGGGAAGGCCGACTGGACGTCGGTCTCGTCGATACCGTAGTTGCCGATCTGCGGATAGGTCATGGTTACAATTTGGCCGGCGTAACTCGGGTCGGTCATGACCTCAAAGTAGCCCTCGAGCGAGGTGTTGAAGCAGACTTCGCCGGTCGCGGTGCCCTCGGCGCCGCATGCACGTCCATAAAAAATGGTCCCATCCTCAAGATACAGGATGCAGGGACCGCAGGTGCCCTTGCTGGTTTTGGCCAGCATACGCTGGCAAAGCTCGCTGGGCGCGAAGGTGCGGGCGACGGCGCCCGCGGTATGGTTGTTCGCCATAATTCTCCTTCCCGGTCTCACGGGACCGGCTTAAAGGTGTGTAGTTAGGCCTCGCGGTATTGTAACCGCAAGCATGCCTCATGGCGTTAATTTCATCGAAATGTTTACGAAATGATAATTATGACTTTCTATGCATAATGATTTTTCTGGGACGGGGATTAAAAATCATCCCGCGGGGCTTGTGGCTCACGCGGGATGATGGCGTCTTACTTTTTCTTGTCCTGTTCCAGCAGATCGGACGGTGAGCGATCGGGCTTGCCGCCGCGGAAAATCTCGCGGCCATGCAGACGATGCTCCAGGTCACGTTCGGCCTTTTCCTCGTCAATCTTGGTCTGGCTCACCACCGGGTCCTCGATCAGCGACGAAACCGAGTTCACCTGTTTTTGAATGCGCTCGGCAATGGTGTCGTCCATGCTTACGATGCGCATCTTCCAGTCGATACTCGTGGCGTTGGATGAGCTCTTGGTCCACACGAACGTCAAAATGGCGCTCTGATGACCCCGCGCGGGAAACATGCCAAAAAAGGAATCGTGCTGAATGTTGCTATCCTCGTCGATATAGGCGTGAACGTTATACACCACGCGGTCAATCTTGTCGTTGAGCAGGGCGTTGGTCGCAAGCGCCGCGGCCTGGATCTGCCCGTTGGACAGCAGCTCGAGCTCATTGGCAGACGATGTGTCCAACACCGTCACCTCAACCGTGCCCGTGCGCTCATCGGCCTCGTCGACAGAAAAATCGAGCGGGAACTGCGTAAAGCCGTTGCCCCATTCGAGTCCGCCCTTGAGCGCGGTCGAGACGGTATCCACCGAAACGCTCTCGGACAGGTTGGCGGTGTTCAGGCGTCGCATCACGCCGTAGCCAATCTGCATGCCCACGATCAGCACCAAAATACCGATGACCACGGCCATGGCAGTCTTCGTAATGGTATGGCTCACCTGCGAGCCCGAAGGGTCGTCCTCGGACAGTGGGTCGATATGTTTTGCCTGGCTCGCGCGGTCCTCGCTGCGCAGCTGCGCTAGCGCCGCTTTGTCACCGCGCTTGGCCGCAGCCTCCTTCTCACGCATGCGCTCGGTTCGCTTTTTGGCAAGCGTGGGATCCAAGACGCCGGATGCATCGATTTCGGAGAATAACTCCGTCACTTCTTCCGGAGTCAAAGGGTTCTTGTCAGCCATAAACTTCCTGTCATATCAATCAGTCGAGCTCGTGCGCACGCGCACCTTCGAACTGCATTCGATAGTAACGGGCATAGGTGCCGCCACGGGCGAGAAGCTCCTCGTGCGTGCCACGCTCCACAACGCGACCATGCTCAACGGTCGCAATCTCATCGGCATGCTTAATGGTCGAAAGACGATGGGCAATGATAATCGTGGTGCGGCCGCGTGCCAGCTCTTCGAGTGACTCCTGCACCGCCTCCTCGCTCTCGTTATCCAAAGCACTCGTCGCCTCGTCCAAAATCAGGATCTTAGGGTTCTTGAGAAACACGCGCGCGATGGCAACGCGCTGCTTCTGTCCGCCCGAAAGACGGCTGCCGCGCTCGCCCACGACCGTGTCATAACCCTGTGGAAGCGACTCGATAAAGGCATCGATGTTGGCACGACGGGCGGCTCCGGCGATCTCTTCTGCCGTGGCGCCCGGCTTGCCGTAGGCGATGTTCTCGCCGATTGTTCCGTCAAACAGGTAGACATCCTGCTGCACCAGGCCGATGGCGCGGCGCAGGCTCTGCTGCGTCACATCGCGCACGTCCTGACCGTCGATGCTAATGGATCCGGCAGCCACGTCATAAAAGCGCGGCAGCAGCGAACAGGTCGTGGACTTGCCACCGCCCGAAGGGCCAACCAAAGCGATGGTCTGCCCGGGCTTGATGGACAGATTCATATGGTCGATAACGGGACGCTCTTCGGCATCACCCTCGCCCAGCTCAACGTCCTCGTAGTTAAAGCACACGTCGTGATAATCCACGGCGCCGGCGGTCACCTGCAGATCCGTGGCGCCCGGCTTGTCCTGGATATCCGGCGCGGTCGAGAGCACCTCGTCCATACGCTTAAAGCCGGCGATGGCCTTCTGATACATTTCGGCCGAATTGACGAGTGTCTCGAGCGGCGTGCAGAACAGCGAAATGTAGAGCGCGAAGGTTGCCATATCGACCGCCTGCAGCTGACCCTGGGCAACGAGCCAACCACCCAGCAGCACCACGATCACGTACAGCACGCCCGAGAGCAGGCCATACGTCGCAGTATAGACGCCCATGGCGTGATACATGTTTTCCTTGGACGAAAGGTAGCGATTGTTGGAGGCGCGGAACTTAGAGCGCTCGGTCTCCTCATTCGCAAAGCTCTTGACCACGCGCATGCCCGCCAGCGAGTCCTGCAGTTGTGCATTGATGCCACTGATCTTTTTGCGGTTGTCGCTAAAGACCTCGCGCATGCGCATGTTCTGCCAAAACATGATGACCGCGAACGCCGCCGTCACCACAGCCATGGCAAGCGCCAGCACCGGCGCGATGGTAAACAGAATCACAAACGAGCCGATAATCTCGATGCCGCAGATGATGATCCACTCGGGCACGTGATGCGCTGCCTCGCAGATATCGAACAGGTCGTTGACTACGCGGCTCATCATATCGCCCGAGCTGTTGCGGTCGAAGTACGCAAAGCTAAAGCGCTCGTACTGGTCAAACAGATCCTCGCGCATCTTGGACTCCATGCGCGCGCCCATCACGTGGCCCCAGTAGCTCACAAAGTAGCGGCAGGCGCAACGGATGACATACATCAGCACCAAACCCACCGCGATCATACCGAGCGCCTGCATAATGGCAGCCTGACCCTGAGTAAACAGCCCACCGGTCAAATTGCGCAGAATAATAGGAAACGCAAGGTCAATGGCGGCAAGCACCAGAGCGCAAACAGTATCGGCAACAAAAAGCCCCATCTGGGGCTTGTAGTAAGAAAGAAACCTCTTCAGCATAATCACCTTACGCGGTTTTACCAAACCGCGTTTCGTCTCGACGCTGCAAGCGCCCCATTTAGACAATCTGGCCTTCAATCGTCGGTCGCGTATATCCATACGCTTCCCTCCTCTTTTAGACCACCTTGTCTCAAATGGAGCACTTTCGCTGACTTACACAAACCTGCGGGATCATCCCCGCTCGTTACAGCTCTGCCCCGCCTAGTCGGTGAGCGATACTGTCGCAGGCCAAGGCGCCCACGACGGTCTTGGCGTCTTCGATCTTGCCGTCGAGTACGGCGTCGATCAACTCGTGCAGCGGCACCAGGTCCACGTTGACAAACTCGTCATCATCGGGGTTGGGCGCGTCGAACTCGAGCTTCGTAGCTAGGTAGATGTGAATGATCTCGTCGCAGAAGCCACAGGTCGTGACAATCGACGTCAAAAAGCGAATGCGACCGGCCCTAAAGCCCGTCTCCTCGTGCAGCTCACGCTTGGCGCAATCAAGCGGATCCTCGCCCGGGTCGAGCTTGCCGGCGGGAATCTCGACCGTCACGCGGTCGATGGCGGTGCGGTACTGACGCACCAGCACAATCTTGCCGCTCTCGGTCAGCGCCACAACGGCCGCCGCACCCGGATGGCGAATGATGTCGCGGGCGCTGCGGTGGCCGTTGGGCAGCTCCACCTCAAGACGGTGGACGTCGAGGATCTTGCCCTTCCAGGCACACTCCTCCGAAAGAATCTTCTCGTGCAGCTCGGCATCGTGCGGGTCGTCATCGCCCAGCACCAGCGCCGGCTCGTCAGCGACCGCGCCACCAGGTTCGCCCTCGGCGTGCCCATACATGCGGCTGTCCTCCTCGACGATCTGCGCATCCACGAGCTCTTCGTTCTTCTCGTCCATCCGTCTCATTCCTCTCGGACTTTAGGCATCCCAGGCGTCACGGCCGCGCAGCGCGCGCAGGCCGATGTCGTGACGCAGAGTCTTGCCCTCAAAATCAATCTTCTCGCAGGCCTCGTAGGCAAGGTTGCGAGCGTTCTCGAACGTGTCGCCCAGAGCGGTCACGGCAAGCACGCGGCCACCATTGGTCACGAGCTGGCCGTCCACCACGGCAGTGCCCGCGTGGTACACGGTCACGTTCTCCATGGCCTCGGCATCGGCGATACCGGTGATGACCTTGCCCTTCTCGTAGCTGCCGGGATAGCCCGCGCTCGTCAGGACAACGGCCACGGCCCACTCGTCACGCCAGTCGAGCTCAATCTGATCGAGCTCGCAGTTGGCGCAGGCGAGCATGACCTCGACCAGGTCGTTCTTAAGGCGCGGCAGCACGACCTGCGTCTCGGGATCGCCAAAGCGGGCATTGAACTCCAGCACCTTGGGGCCGGCAGGCGTGAGCATAAAGCCGCCGTACAGGCAGCCGCGGTAGTCGATACCCTCGGCAGCGAGCTCTGCCACGGTCTGCTCCATGACCGCCACCATGGTGGCGTGCTCCTCGTCGGTCACGATGGGCACCGGGCTGTAGACACCCATGCCACCGGTGTTGGGGCCCTTGTCACCCTCGAGCGCGCGCTTGTGGTCCTGCGAGGTGGCCATGGGGCGCACGGTCTTGCCGTCGGTAAAGGCCAGCAGCGAGCACTCGGGACCGGTCAGCATCTCCTCGATGACCACGGTATTGCCGGCATCGCCAAAGGTGCCGCCAAAGCACTCGCGCACGGCCTCCTCGGCCTGCTCAAGTTCGGTCGCCACGATAACGCCCTTGCCCGCGGCAAGGCCGTCGGCCTTCACGACCAGCGGGGCGCCCTGCTCGCGCACGTAGGCGAGAGCCGAAGCCTCGTCGGTAAACGAGCCGTAGGCTGCCGTCGGGATACCGGCGCGCTCCATGAGCTGCTTGGAGAACAGCTTGGAACCCTCCATCTGGGCGCCCTCGGCACCCGGGCCAAAGCAGGGAATGCCCGCCGCGCGCACGGCGTCGGCCACGCCCGCCACGAGCGGAGCCTCGGGGCCAATTACCACGAGTCCGCATCCGTGGCTCTGCGCAAACGCTGCCACGGCCGCAGGATCACAGTCGTCGAGAACAACGTTCTCGCCACAACTCGCGGTGCCGCCGTTACCCGGCGCGATGTAGAGCTTGCCGGCGCGCGGTGATGCTGCGAGCTTTGCTGCCAAAGCATGCTCGCGGCCGCCGCTGCCCAACAACAGGATGTCGATGGTTTGAGTGTCCGCCTTCAAGGGTGCCTCCTCTATGGATGAACGGCCCGCCAACCTTGCGGGCCCATTACAAAGCAAATATACCCCTCGGCCGCCCGCCTGGGCTGCAAAGGGGTATATCGCAATAACCGTAAAGACCGATTACTTCCAGAATCGGTTGATGATCTGCTCGCGACCGGCGCCGACGCCAATAAACGTCACGCGGGTGTGTGCC
>CAKUGA010000050.1 GCA_934654515.1 uncultured Collinsella sp.
CGCCTGATGGTGCAGCTTGTGGTGAACCTGGTGAACAACGCCATCACGTATACGCCGGCGGGCTCGCATATCGTGATTTCGATTGGTGTCGATGGGGGGCGCGTGACGTGCTCGGTTGCCGATGACGGCCCTGGCATTGCGCCCGAGGACCGCGGCCGCATCTTTGAGTCGTTCTACACCGCCAACCATGGCTTGGCCGACAGCCATCGCAGCGTGGGCCTGGGACTTTCGCTCTGCCGCTCCATTGCGCTGGCGCATGGCGGTAGCATAGAGGTTGCCGCGGCGGATCCGCATGGCTCGATCTTTACGATTGAGCTTCCCACCGCCGACGTTTCGTTTGATAAGGAGTAGCGCTGTGCCGAACTCTGCCGTAAAACCGCTCATCTTGGTTGTTGAGGACGATCCTGCCGTTCGCAACCTTATCGTTGCCGCGCTCGAGGCGCATGGCCTGCGTCATATGGCCGTGGAGACCGCCCATGCTGCTATTGCCGCCGCATCGTCGCAAGCGCCGAGCATCGTGCTGCTCGATCTGGGCCTGCCCGATATGGACGGCGTCAAGGTGGTCGAGTCGATACGCGCGTGGTCGGGCATGCCGATCATCGTGGTCTCGGCGCGCAGCGAGGACGCGGATAAAATCCGTGCGCTCGACGCCGGTGCCGACGATTACCTGACCAAGCCGTTTTCGGTCGAGGAATTGCTGGCGCGCATCCGCACCACGCTCAGGCGCCTGTCATATGAGCAGACGGGCAGCGTGGCGTCCGAGGGCACGTTCGATACGGGTGAGCTGCACATCGATTACGATGCCGGTATCGCCACGATGGCCGGCGAGGAGTTGCATCTGACGCCGATCGAATACAAGCTGTTGTGCCTGCTGGCCCACAACGCCGATAAGGTGCTCACGCACCAGTTTATCCTGCACGAGATCTGGGGCACCGCGACCAAGAGCGACCTGGCGAGCCTGCGCGTCTTTATGGGAACGCTGCGCAAAAAGATCGAGTCCGACCCCGCGCATCCGCGCTACATCCAAACCCACGTAGGCATCGGCTACCGCCTAGTCACCCAAGGCTAGATCGCCAACCACTATCCCAATATGAGTTGCGGTGAAATAGTTCCTGTTTATGCCTTTATCAGGCCTTTTTAGGAACTATCCCACCGCAACTTATTTATTTGCCCTTGGGTTTGCTGGCGTAGAACTTCTTCTTTTTGGGTTTGCCGGCGGGGGAGGGGTTGCAGGTGGCGTGCGGCTTGCCGTCGCCGGCGTGCGCGTGGCCAGGCGCTGCCGCACGAGGCTTGCGGGCCTCGGGGTTGCGCAGCTCCTCGACGCGCTCGGCAATTTCCTCGGCGCTAAAGCCGACCTCGGCCATGGCGTCCTCGATGGGCAGACGGCGCACGATGTAACAGTGGTGCACCTTCTGGTTGCGCGCGAAGTCCTCGGGAATGGTCTGCGCCGTGATGTCCTCTAATACCACGCCCGCACGTGCGAGCTTGCGCGTCTCGGGACGGAAACCGCGCAGGTTGCAGCTAAAGATGGCATGGCCGCCCTGCGTGAGCAGGCGCGACACGCCGGCCAGCAGCTCAACGTGGTCGCGCTGGACATCCCAGGTACGACGGCCCATCTTGGACGAGTTCGAGAACGTGGGCGGATCGACAAAGATCAGGTCCCAGCGGTTGCGCGTCTGGCGCTGGTCGCGAATCCAGGCGAGCACGTCGTCGCGCACAAAGTGATGCTGCGGGCCCACAAAGCCGTTTTGGCGCATGTTACGCTCGGCCCAGTCCAGGTAGGTGTTCGAGAGGTCGACCGTCACGGTCTCCTCGACGCCGCCATCGGCCGCGTAGCAGGTGGCGGTGCCGGTGTAGGCGAACAGGTTGAGGAAGCGGCGCGCCTGTTTGGCGTGCTCGCGCACCAGGTTGCGGGTGACGCGGTGATCCAGGAAGATGCCGACGTCCAGGTAGTCGTCAAAGTTGACGGCAAAGGTGAGCCCGCCCTCTTCGATGAGCGGCAGACGGCGACGTGCGATGTTGGCGCGCTCGCCCGAGCCGCCCTTGCCGGCGCCCTGTTTGCCGTACTGCGAGCCGCCGCGCGAACGCATGCGGGCCTTGGCATGCACGTGCTCGGCGGGGACATCCAGGATGCGCGGCGCGATGGCCAAGATGTCGAGCATACGGGCCTGGGCCAGCGCAGGGTCGATGGTCTTGGGCGCGGCGTATTCGGCGATGACGAGCCAACGGCCCGGCGTCTGCGGGCAGCCCTCGTACAGATCGATGGCGGCGGAGTAGTCGGGCAGGTCGGCGTCGTAGACGCGGTAGCAGGTAACGCCCTCGCGCTTTGCCCACTTGCGGCGCAGGCGGGCGTTCTTGCGCAGGCGGTTGGCGAACTGCTCGGACTCGGGGATGAGCACGGGCAGCGGCTTGCCGTCGCCCAGGTCGAGCGTGGCGGCAGGCTCGGGCATGGCGGGGGCGGCGGCTTCGTCGTTGATGACGTCGTTTGCATCCGCAGTCTCGCTCTCGGCATCCGCGCTGGTCGCAGCCTCAAACGCCGCGGCAACATGGTCGAGCGAGGGCCAAACCTCAACGGTGGCCTCCTCGTTATTGGGCATGACGGCGATCGAACGTTCGGGCTCGGCATGGAGCGCGCGGGCCAGCAGCCCATCGCGGGTGAGCGCGGCGACCGGCGCCGAGGCGAGCTCGGGCGCGCGGCGCAGCTCGCCGATCAGCGTCATGGCGTCGTGCATGAGCGAAAGCGGGGTCTCGGTTGTATCCGCGACCAGGGCGGCACCGGCAACGGCGCCCGCGTGATCCAGCACGGTGGCAGACTTGGCGGCGCAAAAGTCGACAAAGCGCTTGTAGCCGGCGCACTTGACCATGCGCTCGGCGGTCTTGCGGGCGGCGGAGTCAATGTCCACGGCAACGATGCGCGCCTGGCGCTCGCGTGCTGCGGTCTCGCGCTCGCGCGCCTCGGCGAGCAGCTGCTCCCACAGGGCGGTGTCGTGTAACTGCCAGCCCTCAAAGCCCCAGTGCTCACGAGCGGCGCCCGGAGCGCGATCGGTCAGGATATTTACAGCCTCCAGCAGCAGGCCGCCGCCGGCGCACGAGGCGTCGATCAGCGTGGGCAGGGCCTCGTTTTCGTAATCGTCGGCCGTCAGCTCGCGCTCGCACAGCGCGGTCCAGCCAACCTGCGCCAGCACCAGCGCGGCGTAGTCGGGGCGCAGCACGTGCGTGCCCTCGCCAGCGCGGGTCGCGGCGGGCGGCAGGCGCTTGAACAGCGGGTCGCCCGAAAGGTCCAGGCTGATGCTCGCGCGGCGCTGGCGCAGCGAAAGCAGCAGGTGAACGTCGGGGTCGGTGGCGTCGACATCGGCGCGACGGCCCGTGGTCTCGGCCAGGCGGTCGCACAGTGCGTCCTTGGCGCGCAGGGCGGAGAAACGTGTGTTGCGCAGCTGCTCGGTCACGCCGCGGGCGGTGATGGCGATGGTGGCGCCCGGGCGGACGATGCTCTCCCAGGCGATGTCGTACACGCCGTCGTACAGCTCGTCGGCATCCTGCGCCTCAAAGCGCCCGAGCACTACGAACACGCGGCTGGCCAGGCGCGACCACAGGCATGCTCGATAGCCTTCTTCGAGCTCGCCCTCAAACGTAGCGCGGCCCTTCAGGCGGCGGACATGCGAAAGCCCGAGCCGTTTAAGCTCGTCGGCGAGTGCGGATTCAAAGCCCTCGGGGCAGCTTGCGTAAAATTCCATGGGTGACCTCTCTGGTTGCGTCGCTCCATTATATGATGGATGCTTCGTTTGCTCTCGCCCTCGAAAGGAACCCATATGATTGATGCGTGCCCCGATTCCGCCGTGCTCTTTTTTGACGTGGACGGCACGCTGACGTCGTTCGATCCCGACGATATGACCGATAAGGACTTTACGGCGGTTCGCCCTTCGCAGACGGTCGTCGAGGCGTTTCATCGTCTGCGCGACGCAGGGCACAAGGCGTTTATCTGCACGGGTCGTCCCCTGTGGCTCATCGCGGACAGCTTGCGTGCGCTCGACCCCGCGGGCGTCGTTGCCATGGCGGGCGCCACGCTTGAGGTCGAGGGCCGCGTGGTGCATGAGGACTGCTTTGACGAAGACATTGTTGAGGAGCTCGCGCATCGTATTACTGTGGCGGGCGGCGAGGCGTTGTTCGAGACGAACGGTGCCACCTATTCACTTGAGCCAGTTGGTGTCGAACAGTCATTTCTGCTAGGCGCCGGCGTGGTGCACAGCGTCGAGGAAATGCGCGTCGACGGTCGTTTGCGCGTAGGCAAGGTGTGCCTGAATGCACCTAACCTGGCGCGCGTGGCCAACGACGACGGCTTTATCGAACGCAACTTTGAGCTGTGCAACACCGGCGGGGAAAACCGCGAGCTGAGCCCCAAGGGCATCGATAAGGGCGTGGGCGTGGCGCGGGCGCTGGAGTATCTGGGTCGCGCCGATAACGCGCGCACCTTTGGCTTTGGCGATTCGGGCAACGACCTGGGCATGCTCGCCGCCGTCGAGACGGCCGTTGCCATGGGCAACGCCATGCCCGAGGTCAAAGCGGTCGCCGACTACGTGACCGACGACGTCGCGCACGACGGCACCGTCACGGCCATGCGCCACTTTGGCTTGATTTAATAAATGGCCGGTTCGCCCTCACTGTGGGCGAACCGGCCATTTGGGCTATTTTGCAATATAGAGCTTGGGATGACTGCGACTGTTCTCGATTGCCGCCGTCATGATGCCCTCGTCGTCTCCATCTATGATGATGCCATCGAGGTCGTCGATCTGCGCGGACTGGTAAAAACTGGTCTTATTGAACTTTCCCTGGTCAACCATCATGTAGCCCTGGTTCGAGTTGGTCAAATACATGCGCTTGATCATGGCGGAGAAGTCATGCTCGACGGTGAAGCCGTGGTCGGGATGGAATCCGTCGGCGCTGACAAATGCCTTGTCGGCATGAAGCTTGCTCATACAGTCGAGCGTCAGCGCGCCTGCCAGATAGAGGTGACCCTTACGTACGGAGCCGCCCAGCAGCACTACCGAAGCATTGGGCAGATTGAAGCTGGCGTAGTTTGCGATGGCAAGGTCGCCGGTGATGATGGTGATGTCGCGCTTGTCCATGAGGGCCTTAGTGAAGTAAAAGCCCGTGGTGCCGATGTCGATCACCAAAACGTCGCCATCGTCAACAAGGGTTGCCGCGGTCGCGGCGATGGCCTCCTTGGCTTCGACTTGGACATTGATGCGCTCTTCGGGATACGAGATGGCATTGGAGCGAGAAAGCGATACCGCTCCGCCGCGTACGCGACGTAACTTTCCTTCCGATTCCAGCGAGACGAGGTCGTGCCGTGCGGTGACTTCCGAAACCGAAAAACGGCGCACGATGTCGGATACCGAGATATTAGGCTTTTCGGCCAGCCAGTTCATGATAAATCGCTGACGTTCGGCCGGTGAAAGGTCTGAAGTAGTTGCCATGAGTCGCTCCTTTTGAACGAAAGGCAAAAGAAATGCCTTTCGTAATCGAAATATAACGTAACGATATGAAAAGAACAAGGCGAAATCAAATGAACAAAATGAGCAATAGGGCATGTTCTTAAATCAATAAGTAGCGGATAGCATGCACGTAAATGGCCTGTAAAGAGTTTTGTTCTGAAAGTGTTGCCGAAAAGCGATACGTTCACGCCCGATATTCGACCGTTCACGGAAAGTTGCCAATTGGGCTTTCGATATCTTTTGAAGTAGTTTATAAAAGAAAGCCGAAGAGCTTTTGAAACAAAGAAAAAGGCTTTCGATAGCAATAATGCTAGATGAGAAAGGACCGAACATGGCGATTAAGGTGTTTGCCGACGGCGCTAACCTCGAGGGCATGCTTGACATGCACGACAACGGCAACGTTCAGGGCTTCACGACCAATCCTTCCCTTATGAAGGCCGGTGGCGTGACCGACTACCGTGCTTTTGCCAAGACGGTTCTTGAGCACATCACCGATGTTTCGGTCTCTTTTGAGGTGTTCGCCGACGACGAGGCTGGTATGGAGGCCGAGGCTCGCGAGATCGCAACCTGGGCGGACAACGTCTACGTTAAGATTCCGGCGCTCAACACCAAGGGCGAGTCCACCGCCGCGCTGGTCAAGCGCCTTTCTGCCGATGGCATCAAGGTGAATGTCACCACCATCTTCACGCCCGAGCAGGTCGACGAGTTCGTCGATGCCGTCTCTGCCGAGACCCCCTCTATCCTGTCTATCTTTGCCGGCCGTATCGCCGATACCGGTGTCGACCCGCTGCCCCTCATGGCAGAGTCCGTAAAGAAGGCTGCCGTCAAGCCTGCCGCCGAGGTTCTCTGGGCATCCACGCGTGAGGTGCTCAACATCTTCCAGGCAGAGTCTGTTGGCTGCCAGATCATCACGGTCCCCAATGCCCTTCTTGCCAAGCGTAAGAATTTCGGAAAAGATTTGCTCGAGTACTCGCTTGATACGGTCAAGGGCTTTGCCCGCGACATTCAGGCGCTCGGTTTTCACATCCTGCCCGAGGAGTAGGGGACGAACATGCTGACCGATCTTCTTAAGCCCGAGCTTGTTGCCTGCCATGTCGAGGCCTCCGATTGGGAGGAAGCGATTAAGGCATGCGGCAAGCTGCTCGTAGACGCAGGCAAATGCGACCAGAGCTATGTCGACGCCATGATTTCATCGGTTCACAAATTTGGTCCCTATATGGTCTTGGAAGAGGGCATCGCCATGCCCCACGCTCAGGCCGATGGCAATGTGAGCGAAGCGGGAATCTGCATCGTCACGCTTGATCCTGCGGTCGCATTTGGACATGAGGATTTCGATCCGGTTCACGTGCTCGTGGGCATCTGCGCACCCGACCCCAAGGCTCATCTTGGTTGCTTGGCGGAGCTTTCGCAGATGTTCGAGGACGAGAACTGCGTTGCCAAGCTCAGCGCGTGCGATACGCCCGAGCAGGTTCTGGAGACCATGCGTTCATTCTTTTAGGCCTTAATGGCACGGCGATGCGTCGCCGCTTTTGGATAGACGGGAAAACCGTCACGTGTAGGAGAGGAAGGTTGCCATGCATATCATCACCGTATGCGGAAACGGCATCGGGTCCAGCCTGATGCTCGCTGGCAAAGTCGAGGAGCTTTGCGAGGAGGAGGGCATCAAGGCCGACGTTGAGTCTATGGACCTGAACGGTGCTTCTTCCGCAAATCCGGATCTGTTCATCACCGTTAAGGAGCTCGCCCCCGAGCTTCACGGCAACGTTGTGATCGTTCGCAGCTATGTGAACAAGAAGAAGATTCGCGAAGACGCCCTCGAGGCAATCAAGGCGGCCGCCGCTAACGCCTAAAGCGGCACAAAAAAGGGCGGTTCCCTGTGGAAGAGGGAAACGCGCCCACGTTAAAAAGAAAGGAAGCCCAGATGCAAGTCATCCTTCCCATACTTGAGTTTATCCAATCGATTCTGACCAAGCCAGCATGGATTATGGGCCTGTTCGCTTTTGTCGGCCTTGTCGCGCTTAAGCGTCCCGCCCACAAGGTGATGACGGGCACCCTGAAGCCGATCCTTGGCTACATCATGCTGTCCGCTGGCGCCGCTGTTGTTCAGGAGAACCTTGCTCCGCTGGGTACCTTCATCGAGACCGGTTTCCACATCACCGGCGTCGTGCCCAACAACGAGGTCGTCGTTTCGATGGCCCAGAGCGTCCTCGGCGTTCAGACCATGATGATCCTGATTCTCGGCTACGTCGTGAACATTATCATTGCTCGCTTTACCAAGTTTAAGTACATCTTCCTGACGGGCCATCACAGCATGTTCATGGCTTGCCTGCTGTCTGCTGTTCTGCAGGCATCTGGCTTCGAGGATGTCCAGCTTGTCATTGTGGGCGGTATGTTCCTGGGCCTCGTGAGCGCCATGCTTCCCGCCGTCGGCCAGCGTTTCACCGAGAAGGTTACCGATGGCGACGAGATCGCCATGGGTCACTTCGGCTCGCTCGCCTACTATATCTCCGCTGCAGTCGGTACGCTGTTTGCTAAGGACGCCGAGGAGAACAGCACCGAGAAGATCGAGGTTCCCGAGAAGTATGCCTTCCTGCGCGACACCACCATCTCCACGGCTCTTACCATGGCCTTCTTCTACCTGGTGACTGCTTTTGCTGCCTACATTGCAGATCCTGCGGTTGTTGCTGAGACCGCTGGCGGCGACAACGTGATTGTTTACGCCCTGACCTGCGCTCTGTCCTTCGCCGTCGGTGTCACCATCGTCTATAACGGCGTCCGTATGATCCTTGCCGACCTGGTCCCGGCTTTCCAGGGCATCTCCAACAAGCTGATCCCTGGTGCCATCCCGGCCGTCGACTGCGCCGTCTTCTTCCCCTATGCTCCCACCGCCGTCATCCTCGGCTTTGTCGCTTCCTTTATCGGTGGCGTGGTCGGTATGTTCATCGTGGGCGCTACCCTGGGCATCTTCATCATCCCGGGTATGGTTCCCCACTTCTTCTGCGGTGCTACCGCCGGCATCTACGGCAATGCTACCGGTGGCCGCAAGGGCGCAGCTCTTGGCGCTTTCGTCAACGGCCTGCTCATCACCTTTGCCCCTGCTCTGCTCCTGCCTGTTCTTGACGTCTTCGGCTTCGAGAACACTACGTTCGGCGACTTCGACTTCTCCGTTATTGGTATTACGCTCGGCCGCGCTGCCGAGGCCTTCGGTACCACCGGTGTCTACGCGATTCTCGCTGTCCTTCTGATCGTTGCCTTTGTCCCCAACTTCATCCACACCAAGGGCGCTGTGATCAACCACGTTGAGGAAGAGTAATCCAGGCATACGTTAAGCCCTAATCGGGCGGAGCTCCGATAACCGGCTCCTACACGGAAGCGGTGACGTCTCAAATGAGGCGTCACCGCTTTTTGTTTTGGAGTGGTTGTGAAAACGTGTTGACGAAGCATCGTCTCTGCGCCGTGAGTGGAATCAAACGCAATGAATGGCAAAAACGTTTTGCCGCTGGGGCGTTGATATAAAAATGGTAAAACCGTAAAACCGTTCGCCGAGAAGATAAAAACCCGCAGCTCACGGCTTGAAAAACATAGGTAAAGTGTTTAGCAGTTTACCGGCCGTATGCAGACGAAAGGAATCAGGCAGATGGCAATCAAGGTGTTCGCTGACGGTGCAAACCTCGAGGGCATGCTCGACATGTACGAGAACGGCAACGTTCAGGGTTTCACGACCAACCCGTCCCTTATGAAGAAGGGCGGCGTGACGGATTACCG
>CAKUGA010000051.1 GCA_934654515.1 uncultured Collinsella sp.
ATACAATACGCCGATAGCATTATTAGGTTTACAGGGGAGCTGCAATGATAGAGATCGCCGTCAACAACCTCGCGGCCTCAACGGGGGCCCGAACCGTGACGGAAGAAGTCGATCGGGTATGCCGCGGGTGCGTTATCGACTCGCGTCAGGTCGAGGAGGGGGCGATCTTTGTCGCCTTCCCCGGCGAAAAGGTCGACGGCAATGATTTTGCCTCCCGTGCCATCGAGTCGGGTGCCGGTGCCGTCGTGATGACGCGCGAGCCCGATGCCGAACTGGTTTCGCTGGCGCAGGACAAGGGATGCGCCATCTTGCTGACCGACGATCCCGAGGAGTTTCTGCTGCGTTTGGCGCACGCGTATCGCCTGGAGCTTGGCTGCCTGGTCGTTGGCATTACCGGTTCCATCGGCAAGACGACGACCAAGGACGTGCTCGCCGCTGTGCTCGCCAAGCGCTATCGTGTCTGGGCCACCAAGGGCAATTTCAATAACCTGATCGGCATGCCGCTCACGGTGCTTTCCGCTCCGGCCGATACCGAGGTCCTGGTGCTCGAGATGGGCATGAACCATTTCCACGAGATCGAGCGCCTGTCCCAGTCCGCCAATCCCAACCTTGCCATCGTGAGCAAGATCGGCACCTCTCATATCGGCATTTTGGGCAGCCGCGAGAACATCGCCCGCGCTAAGGCCGAGATTGTACAGGGCATGTGCGCCGCCGGCGACTATTTGCCGCTGCTGGTTTTGGGCGGCGAGGACGATTTTACGCCGTTCATTCGCGATGCGTTCGCCCAGCCTGCTGGTATCGACGTAATGCTGGCCGGCGTCTCGGACGATGATGAGGTCCGTGCCCGCGACATTCGTGTTGATGACGAGGGCCGTCCGGTCTTTACGCTCGATTTTGGCCAGGGTGAGACGATCGATACCATGCTTGCCATCCCCGGCGTGCAGTCCGTTCCTAATGCCGTTAAGGCCGCCGCGGTTGCCTATCGTCTGGGCGTGACGCCCGAGCAGATCGATGCTGCCTTTAGGGGCCTCACGATCACCGGTCACCGCCAGGAGATCAAGCGCGCCAAGAGCGGTGCCCGTGTCATCGACGATTCCTATAACGCCAGTGCCGAATCTATGGCTGCTGGCCTCGATCTGCTGTGCTCGCTTTCGTGTACGGGGTCTCGCATGGCGATCCTGGGCGAGATGGGCGAGATGGGCGATGAGGCTCCTCGCATGCATGAGCTCGTGGGCGCCTATGCCGCCGCCAAGAAGCTCGACATGCTGGCGTGCGTGGGTGGTGAGCTGGCCCAGCTTATGGCCGATGCCGCACGCATGATGGGCATGGACGAGGACCGCATCCAGGTGTTCTCCGATTATCAGCAGGTGCTCGACCGCATGGGCGGTGCGCTTGAAAAACATGATGTTGTACTGGTCAAGGGTTCCCGCTTTGTTGAGCTCGACCGCTTTGTGGAAGGTGTGTGCTAGCCCATGTTCGGCAATCCCTCGTATCCAACGTATCAGGCTTTTTTGGGGCTTGGCATCGCCGCAGCCATTGCGCTGCTGCTCATGCCGTGGTGGATCAAGCTGCTCAAGGTCGAGGGTATCGGCCAGCAGGTTCGTGCCGACGGCCCCAAGCGTCATTTGGTTAAGCAGGGAACGCCCACCATGGGTGGCGTTGTCATCCTCGTCGCGATCTCGCTGACCTGCCTGCTGATGGGCAAGCTCACCACCGAGCTCGTACTCGTGCTGCTCGCCACGCTGGCGACCGGCGTGCTGGGCCTGATCGACGACCTGACCTCCGTTACGCATGGGCGCTCGCTCGGTCTGACGCCCCATGCCAAGATGATCGGCCTAACCATTATCTGTGTCACCTTTACGGTACTTGCCGTCAACTGGTGCGGCGTCGCCCCCGAGATTCGTTTTCCCGGTGGGTTGACGATCGACCTTGGCGTGCTTTCGACCACCATCTGCGGCTATTCGTTCCCGTGGCTCTATATTGTCTTTTGCTGGCTGATGATTGCCGGTCTTTCTAATGCCGTGAACCTGACCGATGGCCTTGACGGTCTTGCTGGCGGCACCTCCATGATCGCCATGCTCGCCATGGCTGCCATGGCGTTTTTGCACGGAGACGTGAACCTGTCCATCTTCTGCACCGCGTGTGCCGGTGCCTGCTTGGGCTTTCTGTGGTTCAACTGCTATCCGGCGAGCATCTTTATGGGCGACACCGGTTCGCTTGCCCTGGGTGCCGCGTTTGCCTGCACGTCCATCATGACCAACACCGAGGTCGTCTCCCTCATCATCGGCGGCCTGTTTATCGTTGAGACTCTGTCGGTCATGATTCAGGTTGTCTACTTCCACTTTACGCACAAGCGCGTCTTCCTTATGGCGCCCATCCATCATCATTTCGAAAAGAAGGGTTGGGCCGAGACCAAGGTCGTCATCCGTTTTTGGATTATCGCTGCGGCATTTGGTGCCGTTGGCCTTGCTCTGTTCTTCCAGTTGGGATAGTGGTCTTTCATGCCTCTTGCTGATGTCTTTAGCCTGCTCGTTTTGGGTCAGGGCAAATCCGGTCTCGATGTCGCCCGCTGGGCGCTGGCACATCCCGAGCGCGTAAGCGCCGTTACCGTGTATGGCGGCGGCACCTCTGAGCCCAATGACGCCACGCGTGCGCTCGAGGCTGCTGGTGCGTCGTTTGTCTATGGGACCGAACAGGTCGAGGGCGCCTATGACGTATGCGTGACGTGCCCGGGCATCTCGGAGTTCTCGGGCTTCTTTAAGGCCGGGCGCGAACATGCCGCTCAGATTATGGGTGAGCCAGAGTTTGCCTATCGTCTGTCGCCCGATAACTGGATTGCCATCACGGGCACCAACGGCAAGACGACCACCACGTCGCTGACTGATTATCTGCTCAAGGCTGCCGGCGAGGCCAGCGTAGCTGTCGGCAACATCGGCGAGCCGCCGGTCAACGAGATTGACGGCCGAGCCCACAACGAGTGGTTTGTGGCTGAGCTCTCGAGCTATCAGATTGCTACGACCACCGAGCTCCACCCTCGTGTGGCGGTGCTGCTCAACATCACTCCCGACCACTTGGGGTGGCATAAGAGCCATAAGAACTATGCGCTTGCCAAGATCAAACTGTTTGACAATATGGTCGATGACGATCTGGTGGTTGTCGACGTCGAAGACGCCGGCATTCACGAGTTCGATGAGTGCATCTACACGCCGGGTCGTCGCATCTGCAAGGTTGCCTTTGACGAGCCAAAGGGTGAGGATGTCGCCTTTGTGCGCGATGGCAAGATGATCGTGCGCCTGAAGGGCGTCGAGACCCCGCTCATCGCTACATCCGAACTCAAGATCTCGGGCCATCATAATGTTATCAATGCCCTGTGTGCTGCCACGGCTGCCTTGGCAGTCGGTGCCGATGTCGATGGTGTCTGCCGCGGTCTGGCCTCGTTCCAGCCGCTCGAGCACCGCGTGGAGCCGTGCGGCGAGATTGACGGAGTGCGCTACGTCAACGATTCCAAGGCGACCAACACCGACGCGGTCGAGAAGGCACTGACGGCATTTCCCGATGACGACGTGATCTTGCTGCTCGGCGGCCACGATAAGGGCACGCCGCTCACGGACTTCGCGCGCGTTGTTATGGATAACGTGCGCTCGGTCGTCTGCTTTGGCGATGCGCGCGAGCGCTTCACCGCCGCTATGGACGAGGCCGATGTCGATGGCGATGTGGATATCGCCCAGGCGGATGACCTACGCGATGCCGTGGACGTTGCCCGTTCGCTGTCGAGCCGTGGCGACGTGATCTTACTTTCTCCTGCGTGCTCTTCGTTCGATGAGTTCTCGGGCTATGAGGAGCGCGGCCGCGTGTTTAAGGACTATGTGGCCCAGCTTGCCGCTGCAGCGAAATCGCAAATGGAATAGGGGTTGCCGGTGAGAGAGGAGAGCCCCCGACAAGGTATGAGGAGGCCCGACTCGGACCGTGCTTCCTCGCGGCGTAGCACACCGCGTTCCGGTCGCGGCGGGCAGTCGTTTAGCGAACGCTATATTGCCGGCGTTCCCGCCCGCATCATGCGCCCCCGTTTGATATTTATGGCCTGCCTGTTTACTTTGGTGTGCTTTGGTCTGCTGATGGTGTACTCGGCGTCTTCGGTCGAGGCGCTGCACGAGAATGGCTCGGCGACGTTTTTCCTGGGTCGACAGGCCGCGTTTGCCGTGGTTGGTGTTCTGGCGCTGATTGCCATCGTGCGCGTTTTGCCGGACAGCTGGTTTGGGGAGGATGTGCTTAGGATCTTCCTTATCGGCATGATGTTCTTGCTTCTGCTGGTGTTCTTGGTGGGCAGCGGCAGCCGTGGCGCCACGCGCTGGCTCAACATCGCCGGCATTCAGTTCCAGCCTTCCGAGTTTTTAAAGCCATTTGCCATTGCGTATTCGGCCATCATGCTCGACCGCTTCTTTTCGCCCGGTGGAAACATCAACGAATTCCTTCGCAAGATGGGCATCTACCTGGGCATTTCGCTCTTTCTGATCTTTATCCAGCCCGATTTCGGTACCGTCCTGATCATCCTGTTGACCCTCATGTGCATGGCGTTGTTTGCGGGTCTCGACCCCAAATTTATCATCGGCGTGATAATCTTCGGCATTCTCGTGATCGTGATTGCGCTTGTTGCAGAGCCGTACCGTATGGTGCGCATTCAGGTTGCCTTGAACCCTTGGGCCGACGAGTATGGTGACGGCTATCAGGCCACGCTTGCCATCATGGCCTTTGCCTCGGGCGGTCTGTTCGGCCGTGGCATCGGCAACTCAACCATGAAGTACTCGTATCTGCCCGAGGCGCACAATGACTACATCCTGGCCATCATTGGCGAGGAAGTCGGTTTTGTCGGAACCGTGCTGTTCTTCTTGGTGTTTGCGATGCTGATCTACTCGGCGTTTCGCATTGCCGAGCAGGCGACCGATCGTCGGGGCGCGCTCATGGCGTCTGGCTCCGCGGTCATTCTTGCGGTGCAGTTTTTGATCAATGCGCTGGGCATCCTCAACGTGTTTCCCATGACGGGTAAACCGTTGCCGTTTATTAGCTACGGCGGTTCGTCGATTATTGTGTCGCTCATGCTTGCCGGGTTGATCCTGCGCGTTTCGTACGAGAGCGCCCGCCGCGATGAGTACGACCGTCGCCGCGAGAGCTTTGCCGTTATGGATGAGAGTACCGCCGGCGTAGCCCATGTGCGCGGTGAACGACCTTCGCGTAGCGGCTTTACCGTTCTGGATGGTTCTGCATCCGAGCCGGCAGCTCGTCCACGTCCGCGGACGGCTCCGCAAGGTCGTCCTCAGCGCCCCAGCCCTCGCAGCGCGGGCGGCGGATATAATCGAATCGATTTGAACTCGGACCCGTCGGCGCGTCTACGCACCGACGACCAGGGACCGCGTGTACGAAGGGACTACCATGACCGATAAGATGACCGTTGCTATTGCAGCCGGCGGCACGGCGGGACACATCAACCCCGCGCTTGCCTTGGCCGAAGAGCTGCGTGACCGTGGCCACCACGTTGTGTTTGTGGGTCAGTCGCGCAAGCTCGAGGGTCGTCTGGTCCCCGAGGCTGGGTTTGATTTTGTGCCCATTACGGTTACGGGCTTCGACCGCTCCCGTCCTTGGACGGCGCTGACCTCCCTGTGGCGTGTCAACAAGGCCAAGCGTGCGCTCGCCAGTCATTTCTCAAAGGTCGGCAAGCCCGATGCCGCCATCGGTTTTGGTGCCTATGTCGAGGTTCCGCTGCTGGGGTGGTGCAAGGGCGCGGGCGTTCCGTATCTGCTGCATGAGCAGAACTCTGTTCCGGGCCTGGCCAACAAGATGATGAACTCCCATGCCGCCCGCGTGTGCATCTCGGTGCCTGCAGCGCGCTCGGTCTTTGAGCGCGAAGGTGACCCTGACCACGTGCTCATGACCGGCAACCCCGTACGTCGCTCGGTGATCGAGGGCGATCGCGCTCGCGGCCGCAAGGCACTTGGCGTTCCCGAGGACGCTACGCTGCTGCTCGTCTTTGGCGGTTCGCTTGGCGCCCAGCACCTCAACGAGCGCGTGGTTTCGCTCAAAAACGAGCTGCTTTCGCGCAAGAACCTCTATGTGTTGCATTCGACGGGTGCCGACGGCTTTGAGGAGACTGAGCGCGCTTTGGCACTGACGCCCGAGGAGGCGAAGCGTTACCGCGTCCAGCCTTACATCGACAACATGGGCGATATGCTGGCTGCTGCCGATTTGGTGCTCTCGCGTTCTGGCGCATCGAGCGTGGCCGAGATCGCTGCGCTCGCCGTGCCCTCGGTGCTCGTGCCGTATCCGCATGCGACGGCCGACCATCAAACCACCAATGCCCGTTATCTGGTCGACGCCGGGGCCGGCGTGCTCTGCGCCGATGCCGATATCGACGGTTCTGCCTTTGCCGATGAGCTGCTGCACCTGGTCGATGACGCGGCGGCGCGCGACGCCATGCGTCAGGCGGCGCGTGGTCTGGCTCAGGATAGGGCCGCCGCTCTTCTGGCCGATGCGGTAGAGGGTTTGCGTTAGTTAGACGGGATATCGTTGGTCGCCCTCGCGCTGATGCGGTAGGTGCGGTACAGTTAACGGGTTACAGGCAGTGTTTACGCAAGGAGTACACGAGCACATGGCTGATTCCCAGACTGCAACCTCCGCGCCCGAGTTTAAGAGCGCCCACTTTATCGGTATCGGCGGCGCCGGCATGAGCGGCATCGCCCTCGTTCTGCACGAGCGCGGTTATGCCGTTACCGGCTCCGACCTTAAGACGTCACGTTATATCCGCCAGCTTACCCGCGCTGGTGTGAAGGTGCATGTGGGCCATGAGGCCGCCACGATCGACGAGGTCAAGCCCGATGTGGTTGTTGTCTCCACCGCTATTCCGGAGTCCAACCCTGAACTTGTGCGCGCTCACGAGCTGGGCATCCCCGTGTGGCCCCGTGCCAAGATGCTCTCTGCATTGGGCCACGGCTACACCACCGTCGCTGTTGCCGGCACGCATGGCAAGACCACCACGTCTTCGATGTGCGCCACCATGCTCGACCGCATGGGTCTGGATCCGAGCTTCTTGATCGGCGGCATCGTCGAGGGCTATGACACGAACGGCAAGAACGGCTCGGGCGACTACTTTGTCGCCGAGGCCGACGAGTCCGACAGCTCCTTCCTGTTCCTGAACCCCAACGTGGTCATCGTGACCAATGTCGAGGCCGACCATCTCGACCACTACTCGGGTATCGAGGAGATCGAGGCAACCTTCGCCAAGTTTATGGGCCTGGTGGGCGAGGACGGCACCGTCATCGTCTGCGGCGAGGACCCGCATCTGGTCGAGCTCGCCAAGTCGACGGGCCGTCACGTGCTTTCCTACGGCTTTGCCGAGAGCAACGACATCGTCTGCGTGCACCCGGATGTCAAGGGCATCCAGAGTGACTTTATCGTTCGCTTTGAGGACGGCACTGAGCACGCTGTGGAGATCAAGAGCAATCCCGGTCGCCACAACATGCTCAACGCCACGGCCGTGCTCACCGTTGCCCATGTCCTGGGCCTTGACATCGACGCCGCCGCCAAGGCGCTCTCGAGCTTTGAGGGCGTCCGCCGTCGCTTTACCCACGTGGGCGATATCGACGGCATCACCGTGGTCGATGATTACGGCCATCACCCCACCGAGATCAAGGCGACGCTTGCTGCCGCTTCGTCGCTGGGTTACAAGCACGTCGACGTCGTGTTCCAGCCGCACCGCTATTCGCGCCTGCAGGCCCTGTGCGACGACTTTGCCGATGCATTTGCCAATGCCGATAAGCTGCTGCTGATTGATGTGTTCTCGGCTGGCGAGATGCCCATTCCGGGTGTCACCTCTAAGATGCTCGCCGATACCGTGCGCGCCAAGCATCCTGGCAAGGAGGTCGTGTACTGCTCCAGCCGTCTTGAGCTCAATCAGGAGCTCGAGCAGATGGTGGGCGAGGGCGACCTGCTGCTCACCATGGGCGCCGGTGACGTTACGACCGTCGGTCCCGAATTTATCGAGTATCTGACTGCCAAGAAAGACGCTTAAGACTAATGGGTCTGTTTAACGCCGTCATGGCGCTCTCGGGCATGATCGACACGGATGTGATCGAGGACGAGCGCCTTGCGCGTCATACGAGCTATCGTATCGGCGGCAAGGCCGACCTCTTTGTGACGTGCCATAGCTATCATGCCCTCCGCCGCGCCGTGGCGGTGCTCGATCGCGAGCAGGTGCCGTGGGTCATCATCGGCAAGGGCTCCAATCTGCTGGTTGCCGATGGCGGTTATCGCGGTGCCGTCATTTCGCTCGGACGTGAGTTTCAGCGCACGGTTGTTGCCGATGACGGTTGTACGCTGACGGTCGGTGCGGGCGTGATGTTTGCGCGCCTGGTCAACGATGCCCTGTCGCGTAGCCTCTCGGGCCTTGAGTTTGCCGTTGGCATCCCTGGTTCGGTCGGCGGTGCGATATCTATGAATGCCGGCACACGGACCGAGTGGATTGGCTCGCTGGTTGAGGATGTCGTAACGTTTGACCCGGCATCCGGTATCAAGCATTATGCGGGGTCCGAGATCACTTGGGGCTACCGCGAATGTAGTCTTCCCCGCAATGAGATCATCCTCGAGTGCGTGCTCAAGCTTAAACCGGCGCCCAAGGCCGACATTCGCGAGCGCATGGAGCGGTACCTTACGAGGCGCAAGCGTACGCAGCCCATGGGTCGCGCATCCTGCGGGTCGGTCTTTCGCAATCCGCCCGATGCGAGTGTGGGCAAGCTTATCGAGGATTGTGGATTAAAGGGTTTTTCGATTGGCGGCGCGGAAGTTTCGCCCGTTCACGCTAATTTTATCGTTAATAACGGAACTGCCTCGGCCGATGACGTTGCCGCGGTTATCAGACATGTGCACGGAAAGGTGAGGGAGGCGTATGGCATCGAGCTCAGACCGGAAGTTAAATTCCTCGGCTTCTAGAGCATCGAAACC
>CAKUGA010000052.1 GCA_934654515.1 uncultured Collinsella sp.
AAGACCGAGATCTTCGAGACCGGCATCAAGGCCGTCGACCTGCTCGAGCCCTACATCCGTGGCGGCAAGACGGGTCTGTTCGGCGGCGCCGGCGTCGGCAAGACCGTTCTGATTCAGGAGCTCATCAACAACCTCGCCCAGGAGCACGGCGGCACCTCGGTGTTCACCGGCGTCGGCGAGCGTACCCGTGAGGGTACCGACCTGTACCTCGAGATGAGCGAGTCGGGCGTTATCGACAAGACCTGCTTGGTCTATGGTCAGATGAACGAGCCGCCCGGAGCGCGTCTGCGCATCGGTCTGGCCGGCCTTACCACCGCTGAGTACTTCCGCGATCGTGGTCAGGACGTTCTGCTGTTCATCGACAACATTTTCCGCTTCTCTCAGGCCGGTTCCGAGGTTTCCGCACTGCTGGGCCGTATGCCGTCCGCCGTCGGTTACCAGCCTACGCTGGCTACCGAGATGGGCGACCTCCAGGAGCGCATTACCTCGACCAAGACGGGCTCCATTACCTCCGTCCAGGCTGTCTACGTCCCTGCAGACGATCTGACCGACCCTGCGCCTGCCACGACGTTTACGCACCTCGACGCCACCACGGTTCTTTCGCGTAGCATTTCGTCGCTCGGCCTGTTCCCGGCTATCGACCCGCTCGCGTCTTCCTCCGACGCTCTCGATCCCTCGATCGTCGGCGAGGAGCACTACCGTGTCGCCGTCAAGGTCCAGGAGCTTCTGCAGGAGTACTCCGACCTTCAGGACATCATCGCCATTCTGGGTATGGACGAGCTGTCCGAGGAGCAGCGCCTTACGGTCAACCGCGCCCGTAAGATTCAGCAGTTCCTCTCGCAGTCCTTCCACGTCGCCGAGAAGTTCACCGGCAACCCCGGTGTCTACGTCCGCGTCGAGGATACCGTCCGCTCCTTCGCCGAGATTGTCGATGGCAAGGCCGATGACCTGCCCGAGCAGGCTTTCCGCTATGCTTCCACGATTGAGGACGTGCGCGAGCGCGCCCGCAAGATGGGGGAGAAGTAGGTTATGCGTATCCGCATCGTGTGCCCCGTGAGCTGCGCCTATGAGGGTGACGCTGCGTTTGTGTCGATTCCGTCCACGGATGGCGAGTTTGGCGTCCTGCCTGCTCACTCCAGCGAAATCTGCACGATCGACCACGGTTACGTTCGCGTTTCCGATAAGGCCATGGGCACTGTCGACCACACGTTTGCCGTGGCCGGCGGCTATGCCCAGGTTGCGGACGATGTCGTGACCGTCCTCGCCGAGCGCGCTTGCGATTTGGCGACCGTCGACGCCGACAAGGTTAAAGCTGATATTCAAGGTTTTGAAGAGAAGCTGGGTAATTTGTCGGAGGATGATGCACGCCGCGCCTACCTCTATAATGAAATCGCATGGTGTAAGCTCAAGCTTGCCCAATAGTCAAACGTTTTAGCGTTCGACCATTTGCGAACACATCATGCCCGGGATGGCCCAGCCACCCCGGGCATGCTTTTTGAAAGGGTAGACCTTGGATATTATCCGCGTTGAGGGTGGCCACGCCATCGGAGGTTCCGTGCCTGTTTCGGGTGCCAAGAACTCCGCGCTCAAACTCATGGCGGCAACGCTTCTGGCGCCGGGCAAGACGACGCTGCAGAACGTGCCCGATATTTCCGATGTCCACGTGATGGGCAAGGTGCTCAAGGGCATGGGCGCTACGATCGATGTTCTCGACGAGCACACGCTCGAGATCGATACCTCTCAGGTCGATTCTTGGGAGGCTCCCTACGAGCTCGTTGCCAAGATGCGTGCTTCCACCGCCGTGATGGGGCCCCTGCTGGGCCGCTTCCATCGCGCCAAGATCGCCATGCCCGGCGGCTGCAACCTGGGCGCCCGCAAGATCGATATGCATATCTTGGGTCTTGAGGCCTTGGGCGTTGAGTTCGATACCGCCCACGGCTACATCAACGCCAGTGCGCCCCAGGGTCTGCGCGGCACGACCGTCACGCTCGAGTTCGCCAGTGTCGGCGCCACCGAGAACCTCATCATGGCCTCCGTGCGCGCGAAGGGTACCACGGTTATCGACAATGCCGCTCGCGAGCCCGAGATCGTCGATCTTGCCAACATGCTCAACGAGATGGGCGCCAAGATCGTCGGTGCCGGCACGCCCGTCGTGACTATCGAAGGCGTGGAAGAGCTGCATCCCGTTACCCATCGCGTGGTGGGCGACCGCATCGAGGCTGGCACCTTTATCGTCGCCGGCGCGCTGATGGCCGACGATCGCGGTGTCGACGTCACGGGTTTTTGCCCCATCCATTTGGGCATGGTGCTCAAGAAGATGGAGCTCATGGGCATCGATTGCGAGCGTACCGATGATGGCGTCCACGTGAATCGCGCCGAGCGCATCAAGCCGGTCGATATCCAGACGCTTCCGTTCCCTGGTTTCCCGACCGACATGCAGGCGCAGATTATGGTGCTCTCCGCCCTCGCCGACGGCAGCTCCGTCATTACCGAGAACATCTTCGAGAATCGCTTTATGTTCGCCTCTGAGCTGGTGCGCATGGGTGCCGACATTCGTATCGAGAGCCATCATGCCATGATTCATGGTGTCAAGGGTTTCTCGGGTGCACAGGTTACCTCGCCCGACCTGCGTGGCGGTGCGGCCCTCGTCGTAGCCGGCCTGATCGCCGACGGTACGACCGAGGTCTCGGCCATCCATCACATCAAGCGTGGCTACGAGCAGTTTGTCGAGAAACTGCAGGCGCTCGGCGCGCATGTCGAGCATGCCACCGTCCCCGATCCCGTTATCTACTAATACAGGTTGCCTATGTTTAACAAGAAGCCCCTCGCGGATACCACCACCCGAAGACCCTCAACTGGTGCGCAGGCCAAGATCTACAGTCGCGATAACGTGGCTCGCTATTCCGAGCGCGCTCGCCAGCGTCGTCGCAGCCACAACATTCGCCGCGTGGCGCTTATCGCCGTGCTCGGCGTGCTGCTGAGCGCCACGACCGCTGCCGGCCTGTGGTTTGCCACCATTATGGGCAAGCTCGGCGATTCTAATGTCATTACCGACAACCTGCGCCAGATTCTGGTGGATACCGACGAGGCGAAGGATCCGTTCTACGTGCTGCTTCTTGGCACTGACGGCCGTCCGGGCGAGGATACGTACCGTGCCGACTCGATTATCCTGGCACGCATCGATCCCACGCAGAAGCAGGCGACGCTCATTTCCGTTCCGCGCGACACCAAGGTCGTGTACAAGGGCGAGACCATGAAGATCAATGCCTGCCATACCGTTGGCGGCGCCGAGGCCATGGTCGAGGCGGTCAACGAACTGTGCGGCGTTCAGATTTCCCATTATGCCGAGGTCAGCTTCGACGGAATGCAGGCGCTGATTGATTCGGTTGGCGGTATCGACATTAACGCAACCGACGATGTCGACGACCCTGAGCACCTTGATATTAAGATCACCGCTGGTCAGCAGCATATGGATGGCGCCACCGCCCTTACCTATGCCCGTTGCCGCTACACCTATGCCGACGGCGATTACACGCGCATGCGCCACCAGCGTCAGGTGCTTGGCGCCCTTGCCAACCAGATCCTCAATAACTTCGATGCCACGAAGATCTTTGGCCTGGTCAATTCGCTGTCCGATATGCTCGTAACCGATATGAGCGTTCAGGATATCGTGTCTACGGTCAACGCCATGCGCGGCATGGATGTCGACGGCATCTACTCGGCCAACCTGCCCTCGTACGCCGGTGATGACACTATGATCGATGGCGTGAGCTATGTCTTTGTCTACGAGGACGAGCTCAAGGAAATGATGGAGCGCGTTGACGCCGGCAAGGACCCCAAGGGCCCCAACACCATGGGCCTGTCCGACGGTTCCAGCTCCACGATCGGCGACCTGAACAACAACACCTCCGATGACTACGCCAACGGTACCGCAACCTCGTCGGGTAGCTCGGACGATTCGAGCGACTCAAGCGATTCGGACTACTACGAAGAACCTTCTGGAGAAGGTAACGGATACGAGGCCAACTATTAGAGTTACGCGGTTTTACCAAACCGCGTAACCACTTGACGCTGCAAACCCGCCAGAGCGGCAATCTGCCTTTCAACTTCGGCGGCATGATCAAAATAGTTCCGCCGTTCTGCCGAACGGCGGACCGGTTGACGCTGCGCGGGCCGCATTTGGACAATCTGACGTTCAACTTTAAGGGCGCGACCAGAAGGTCAGCGCCCTTTCGTTTCACGTCACCTTGTCTCAAATGCGACCCGCTCGCTGTCGTTGCCGGAACATCGGCGTTGCCGTGATTCAAACCTGCCAAAAATCGCCCCGTTCTCTGGTGAGGACGGGGCGATTCGTCTTTTTGGTTTATGCAGCTAAACTTATGCGAAACGTGCAACGAGCTCCTGGAGGACGTCGGTCATCTTGACGAGCGAACTGACCGGGACGAACTCGTTGACGCCGTGGTAGCAGTAGCCGCCCGTGGAAAGGTTGGGGCAGGGCAGGCCGCGGAACGACAGCTGCGCGCCGTCGGTGCCGCCGCGAATCGGCAGCACTTGGGGCTCAACGCCGCAGGCAAGATAGGCTTCCTTAGCGACATCAATCAGCTCGGGATAGTCGCGCACGATCTCGGCCATGTTGCGGTACTGCTGCTTGATCTCAACCGTCACGCGCTCCTCGCCCAGGCGCTGGTTGAGCAGGGCAGCGGCGGAATCAATCAGCTCGAGCTTCTGCTGGAACTTGGCGGCATCGTGGTCGCGAACGATATAGCGCGCCGTGGCGTGATCGACGGTCGCAGACACGCCCTCAAGATGATAGAAGCCCTCGTAGCCCTCGGTGTATTCCGGGCGCTGCGCATAGGGGAGCAGCGCGTTAAAGTCGCAGAACAGATTGCCTGCGTTGACCATGCGGCCCTTGGCGTCGCCGGGGTGAATGGACTGGCCCTCAAAGCGAACGGTCGCCTCGGCGGCGTTGAAGCACTCCCACTCCAGCTCGCCGACGGGGCCGCCGTCGACCGTGTAGGCGTATTTGCAGCCAAAGGCCTCAATATCCAGCAGCTCGGCGCCGTGGCCGATCTCCTCGTCGGGACAGAAGCAAATGCCGAGCGCGGGGTGGGGCAGCGAGGGATCCTGAGCGATCCGCGCGACGAGCGCCATGATTTCGGCGACGCCCGCCTTGTCGTCGGCGCCCAGAAGCGTGGTGCCGTCGCTGCAGACCAGGTCCTCACCCACGAGGTCGTTCAGGGCGGGAAGCTTGGCGGTGCTCATGGCAACGGGCTTGCCGTCAACCGTGCCGCAGACCAGGTCGCCGCCCTCGTAGTGCACAATGTGCGGCTTCACGCCGGCACCCGGGGCAACTTCAGTGGTGTCGAGATGGGCGATCAGGCCCAGGGCGGGCTTGCCCTCGGCGCCGGCACTCGCGGGAATATGCGCGCAGACATAAGCATGTTCGGTCACGTGGGCATCTTCCGCACCAAGCTCGCGCAGCTCCTCCGCCAACACGTTGGCAAGGTCAAACTGAACGGTACTCGAGGGCACTTGGTCGCAGTTTGCATCCTCCGACTGCGTATTGATCTGGACATAGCGCAAAAAGCGCTCAAGGACGTCGGGGCTCGTGGTGTTGTTTTCCATAAAGACCGCTCCAATCTTGGTTGTCGTGTGCAACAAGAACTCTAGCACGGTATGCCACGGCATACCGCGACGCTTGGATGGGGTAGAATCACCCATTGAATGTAGAAGGGACGGAAGGTCATGGAAACGACAAATAGCTCGCGCGAGCTGCACCTGACGGTGGCGAACGAAGACTACTTGGAGTGCATGGTTCGCATCGAAAGCGAAGAGGGGGAGACCAACGGCGTGCGATCGGTCGATATCGCGCAGCGCCTCGGTGTCTCCAAGGCATCGGTGAATAAGGCGGTCTCGGCGCTGAAGACGTCCGAGCTTGTCGAGCAATCGCACTACGGCAAGGTCATCCTGACCGAGCGCGGTCGCGAGGTCGGTACGGCTATCTGGTACCGCCATCGCCTCATCCGCACGTTTTTGGTCCAAGAGCTCGGCGTCGATTTTGAGCGCGCCGATTCCGAGGCGTGCATGATGGAGCACGCGCTTTCCGAGGACACGATGAACCGCTGGCTCGCTTATCTCGAAAAGCAGGGAATTAGCGTCGAGGAATAGCGGGATAAATATGGATACGAGTTATTACAACCGCTTTGGTGCCGAGGAACTTACGCGCCGCTTGTCGAGTGAGACCTTGCTGGCACAGGGCCCTATGGGCAGTGTGCTGATGAGCGAGTACGATGCCGCCGACATTCCACCGGCGTTTTGGAATCTGGCAGAGCCGCAGACCGTTTCTCGTATCCATCGCCTGTATGTCGCCGCCGGCGCGCAGGTGCTCATCACCAATACCTTTCAGGCATCAAGCTATGCCCTCAAGCACGACCAGATCACGCCGTCCGTGGCGGAGGTCAATCGCGGGGCCGTCGATGATGCCCGCCAGGCGCACCCTCAGCTGCTGCTGGGCTCGATGGGCCCGATCGGTATTGAGTGGTTTGCCGAGGACTCTGCCGAGTATCGTGAAATCCGAGGCATTGCACGCGAGCAGGCGCATGCCTTGCTCAATGCCGGTGTTGACGGTCTGCTGATCGAGACAGTGACGTCTATCCGTAATTTGCAGCCCATACTTGCTGGCGCTCGAGATGCCGCCGACGGTATGCCTGTTCTGGTGAGTTTTGTCGTTGACGATAAAGGCGACCTGTTAGGCGATGGCCTCAACATCGAGGCAGCCGTTTTGTACGCCGAAAAACACGGCGCAAGCTCGGTTGGTGTCAACTGCTGTTCGCTTGCGGCCGCGAGCACCGTGGTGCCCAGGATGGTTGCATCGGCGACTACGCCCGTCACGGTGCGTCCCAACGTGGGCGATCCGGTCCAGACTCCGGATGGTCCCGTATGGCACGAGAGCCCCGAAGCCTTCGCGCACGCATGCGTCGAATGGAGGCAAGCCGGCGCCGCAATGGTGGGTAGTTGCTGCGGAACCACGGCGATCACTACGGCGGCGATGGCCGAGGCGCTCGATATATAAAGGTTAAACCGCTCCATACGGGGCGGTTTTTTTATTGCCTGTGCGTCATCGGCAGCATTTGCCCAAATGGTGAATGCCGGTGCCGGCAGGTTGCTGAACACGCGTTGCGGGTATACCTCATGCGTACCATGATCTAAACACTGTGAGGTGTCTGCGCGTGTGCGCGATAATTCATTTTGGAACTGACGGTTGGCGCGCTCGCGTCGACGAGGACTTTACTGCCGACAACGTTGCCCGCATTGCCGATGCCGTCGGCGAGTTGTGGCAAAAAACCAATCCCGGCAAAACGGTATATATAGGATTCGACACCCGACCCCAGGCGCACGAATTCGCTGAGCTTGCGGCGGGCGTGCTTGCGGCTCACGGATTGGATGCCGTGCTTGCGTCTCGGCCTGTCCCGACCCCTGCCCTTACGTGGGCGGCGGCATATGACGGCGATGCCTGCGGCGCACTCATGGTGACGGGGTCCCATCATCCACAGGGCTATCTGTGCCTTAAGCTGCGCATGGGAGACGGCTCGACGGCCAACCAGGATGTCATCGAAGAGCTCGAAGATACCATGGCTCCTGAGCCGATTGAGATCGAGGGACGCTACCGCACCGCAGATATTATCCCTGACTATATGCAGGCGGTGGCATCGTTTGTCGATGCCGAAGCCATCCGCGCCGCGCACCTGCGCGTGGTGGTTGACCCCATGGGCGGTGCGGCCCAGGGCTATCTTGCCGACCTGCTGCGCGAGCTTGGCGTCGAGGTCCACGAGATACATGCCGGACAGACATCCGGTCAAGAGGATATTTGCCCTGACCCGGTCGAGCCGTGGGTGGATGCCTGCGAACGAACTGTTGTCGAGGACGGAGCATGCGCCGGTTTGGTGACCGACGGCGATGCCGATCGCATTGGGGCGGTCGATGAGCGCGGTAGATATATACATCCACATCAGATCATGGCGCTCGTACTGGGCGATCTCGTGCAGTTCCGCAATCTTGAGGGCCGTATCGTCGTCAATCTCTCGTGTTCGACGCTCGTTCGCCGTATTGCCGAGGCGCTCGGTTGCCGCGTGACCGTCAAGCCGGTGGGTTTCAAATATATAGCGGCAGAAATGAAAAAGGGCGGTGTCCTCATGGGCGGTGAGGAGGCCGGTGGTATTGGCATCGCCGCTCATATGCCCGAGCGCGATGGAATCCTTGCCTGCCTGATTCTGTGTGAGCTTATGGCAAAAACGGGCGCGCCTTTGGGCGTTCTGGTCGATCAGCTCGAGGCCAGTTTTGGCAAGACGAGCTATGGGCGCCGCGATTTGCGCCTCGAAGCCGAGGACGCCGAGTCGCTACGGACGCTGCTTCCGGGTATAAATCCCAAGTCGATATGCGGCAAGGTCCCACAGAGCGTGAGCCATATGGATGGTTTGCGTTTGGCGTTTGAGGATGACACCTGGTTGCTGGTTCGTCCGAGTGGGACCGAGCCGGTTGTGCGCGTGTACGCCGAGGGCTTTTCGGTGGAGGAGCGCGATGAGCTACTCGATGCCGGTTGCGCTTTAGCTAGGGGAGCCTATCCGCTCTAGCCGTGAGACCGCTTTCTATAAAGACACGCTCGGTGAATGGTAGGGAACGGCTGGCAAACGTCAGCTGAATCCCAAAATGTGTAGGAAATGTGTACGCTCAGATTCCCGCCCCCGGCGCCCCTCCGGTCTGGCAATATATCTCCTTGCCGCGCGGCCCGGTCGGACCGGACCAGCCGCAAAGCGTGCACCTTGAGAACCGGATACTGCGAGGATGGACACATTCAGTGTCGCATCCGGGCAGACATCGAACCATTTGAAATGGTCTAACTTGGATTTGTTTTTCGCAAGGCCGCCGAG
>CAKUGA010000053.1 GCA_934654515.1 uncultured Collinsella sp.
GTCTTCAGACGCGGCACATACTTCTCTTCTGCCATTGTTCACTCCTTCTTGGGGTTTTAAGCACGGGGCGTGGCCACAGTGGGTTGTCCTCGTGCCTCCTGGCTGCATCCGCGCCGCTCATGGCATTTTGCGGTTTGGACTCGACGCAGCAGGAGCCGACAAAACAATCGGTACTATACGCGCATTGGGTGCGTATTTCCAGAAAAACCTCGTCTGCCTGCACAACTCCACAACTCCCCCGCACAAATGGGTCCCCAAAAGCAGTTGCGGTGAAATAGTTCCTGGCTGACCGCCCGTCGGGCTCATCTAGGAACTATTTCACCGCAACTTAGGTGGTCCAAGGTGACAGAGAAACGAGGGTGGATTTTCGGACGCATGAGAGTGGATTATCGGACGCATGACGAACGAGAGTGGATTTTCTCCCGTCAGGCTTATCTAGGAACTATTTCACCGCAACATATTGATGGGGATGCGATTAGCGCTTACGGGGGACGAGTTTGGTGCGGCGCAGGTGGATCATCTCGGCGGCGATGGAGATGGCGATCTCCTCGGGGTCCTCGGCCTCGATGGCAACGCCGATCGGCAGATGCAGCTCGTCGATCTGCTCCTGCGTAAAGCCCTCCTGCTCCAGGCGGGCCCGCACAAAGGCAGTCTTGCGACGCGAGCCCAAGCAGCCCAGATAGGCGGGCTTGGCGCGCATGGCCTGGATCACCACGTCGATATCGGATTTGTGGCCCGCCGTGGCAACGACCACTAAGTCGCGTGGGCCGATGGGGCACTGCTCGTCCAGGTTCTTGTAATCGACCATGCGACGGTCGTAGACGCCGGGCACCCATTCGGGCGTCAGCGTGCCGGGGCGGTCGTCGCAGGCTACGACGGCAAAGCCCGCCGCCGTCAGCACGCGCGCCGTCGCGGCACCCACGTGCCCACAGCCAAAGATATAGGTCAGGCCCTCGGGGCAGAGCGTCTCGATGTGCGCCGCAGGGATCTCGGAGGCCGCGTTGGTGTAGGTGACCTTACTCCCCTCCTCCACCAGCGAAAGCTCGGGGCAGCCGACAATGGTATGGCGAGATGCCTCGCCATGGTACTCGGCCACATCACCCTCGAGCGCGCTCGTGACAAACGGCTCAAAGTCGATGACAAAGTCACCGATGCGTCGATACGCCAAGACGTCGGCAATCTCCTGGAACAAGGACGCCTGCGATGCATTCAAGTGCAGATAGCACAGGCAGATGGCTCCGCCGCAGATCATACCGGTATCGGAGTTCTCGCCGCCCATGGTGTAGCGGACCAGACGCGACTGCCCCGCGCCCAGCAGCTCGCGAGCTTCATCGAGTGCAAAAAGCTCAATCTTGCCGCCACCGATGGTGCCCGCCTGGCTGCCATCGGCAAAGACGGCCATCCAAGCACCCACGCCACGCGGCGACGACCCTGCCGTGCCGGCCACGACCACGAGCTCGCACGTCTTGCTAGCCTTCAGAGCGCCAAGCGCCGCATTCACAACATCGAGCTTTTCCATCGTCGCTTCCTATCCCCTAAAAACATCGGTGAGCATGGCGAGTGCCTCGAGCACGCCGCCGCCGACCGACGTCGCCTTGTCCGAAATATAGTTGATATAGCTGGCATCGCCGCGGGGGTCGACGTCTGCACATTTAAAGCCCTCGGTCACCTGAACGCCGTCGGCCAAAAGGCCGCGCAAGCAGCCGTCAATCTGCGTGACCATGGGAGTATCACCCGCATACCCGACACACTCGCCGGCACTCACGATGTCGCCGATCGCGCGGTCGGACCTAAACACGCCGGCGGCGGGGCTGTGGATAACGCGCTCCTTGCCATAGCCGGCGATGACACCCGGCACGCCCGTATTGGGCTGGGGCGAGCCCTGGGTGATGACGCGGCCGAGAAAATGACCGCGCATGGTCTCAACCACGGCGTCGCAATCGACCGGCGCGGTAAAGCCCGGCCCCACGGCGATGACGACAGGCGCCATATCGCGTGTGGTGCCCAAGTTGCGCTTGGCCAGAATCGCGTCGACCACGGCAGCGGGTTTCAGTTCGTCGAGCATCTTGGCCTGGTGGTCTACCACGACGGCGACGTCTCCGGCCTCGGTAATTGCGAGCGCCTCTGCCGGCGTCTGCGCCAAGCGAGCGCGAATGCCCTCGACCTGGACCTCGCCCAGGCGAATGGCCTCGCAAAAACTGATTGTGCGACGGATGCACGTGGGGACCGCGATATCGGCCATAACAACCGACACGCCGGCGCGCACCAAGCGAGCGGCGACGCCCGTGGCGATATCGCCGGCGCCGCGAACATAAACGAGCATTCCCGGGGCACCTCCCTGTGCTACGGTTTGAGCAGAGCAAAAGCGGTTCGACCGCTACTCTGATGATTATTTATTATCACAGTATTATACGGCGGTGAACAGATGGAAACGGTCAGCGGAAACCTTGCCTCGGCGCTCAAGATCGAGCCGGGGGTTACCGCGATTATCGGCAGTGGCGGCAAGTCGACCCTGCTGCGCGCGTTGGGACTCGAGCTCATGCGCGCGGGCGGCAGGGTGCTCATCTGTACCACCACGCACATGTTTCCCGTCGCCGGCGTGCCGTGGGACGGGTCGAGCCGTCGCCTGGGCGCCGTGCCCTGGAAACCGGGCGCCTCGCATGTCCCCGGCTGTACCTGCGAGGCCTGTACGGGCATGAGTCGCGGAAGCATCTGCCAGACGGGAAGCTTAGACCACCAGACGGGCAAGCTCTCCTCCCCCGCCGAGCCGCTCGACGGGCTGGCGCAACGCTTTGACTTCGTCCTGGCCGAGGCGGACGGCAGCAAGCGACTCCCGCTCAAGGCGCATGCCTCGTGGGAGCCGGTCGTTCCCGCCGGCACGCCCAACGTCGTCTGGGTTGTCGGTGCTTCGGGGTTCGGCAGACCCATCAGCGAGGCTGTCCACCGCCCCGAGCTCTTCTGCGAGCGCTGCGGCTGCGAGCTCACCGACATCGCCACCCCCGAGCGCGTCGCACAGGTGCTCAATGCCGAGTTACAGATGCTGAACCTCATCAGCGCACGCGTCATGCTCAACCAAGTCGACACGCTCAGCGACCCATCGACAGCCGATCGCTTCGAAGCGGCCCTCGGCCGCCCCATCATCGCCACCAAGCTCAAATGATCCGCCGAGGGCTGCCCCCAGCGGATCATCTTTTCTGCTAGCGCGGGACGTAGCAGCCGGGCTGGGCTCCGGTGGGCTCGCCGTCGCGTGCCGCCAGCACGCCGTTCACAAACACGGCCTTGGCGCGGCCATGCGCCTCAAAGCCCTCGAGCGGCGTGTAGTCCACGGCCTGATGCTGCGTCGCGGCGCTGATCGTCCAACGCGCGCACGGATCCCACACGCACACGTCGGCATCGGCGCCCTCGGCAAGACAGCCCTTGCGCGGATACATGCCAAAAACGCGCGCCGGATTCTCGCTCATCAAGCGGCACAGGTCCTCGGGGCCCAGCTGTCCCTCAAAGCTCGTGGCAATCGCGACGGGGCGATGCTCCACGCCGGGCCCGCCGTTGGGAATCGCGCGAAAATCGTCGCGCCCGCGGTCCTTTTGCCCGTGCAAGTTAAAGCTGCAGTGGTCGGTGGCGATGGTATCGATCTCGCCGGCCACAAGCGCCTCGCGCAGCGCGGCGCGGTCGCCAGCATGGCGCAGCGGCGGGCTCATCACATACTTGGCACCCGCAAAGCCGTCCTCGCCCTGCTCCAAGTAGCACGTATCGTCGAGCATCAGATACTGAGGGCAGGTCTCGACATAGATATTCTTTTGTCCGCGCGCCTTGGCCGCACGGATGGCCTCGAGTCCCAGCTTGGTCGAAAGGTGAACCACGTTGACCGGCGCATCGCCGGCCAAGTGCGCCAGATACAGCAGGCGGCTCACGGCCTCGGCCTCGCACACATCCGGACGGCTGAGCGCATGTCCCTCGGGCCCGTGGATACCCTGCTCAAACACGCGCTTCTGCAGCTCATTCACCAGCGTACCGTTCTCGCAATGCACGCACAGTATGCCGCCAATACGTTTGAGCTCCTCGAGCACCTCGAGCGTCTCGGCATCGTCCAGGCGCAGATGATCGTAGGCAAAGTAGGTCTTGAACGACGATACGCCCGCCTCGCGCATGGTCGAAAGGTCGGCGCGGTTGCGCTCGTTCCACTCGGCGAGTGCCATATGAAAGGCGTAGTTGGCCGTGCAGGTTCCGTCGGCGCGGCGATGCCATTCGGCCAAGGCATCGGGCATGGTCACGCCGCGATCGGCCGTGGCGTAGTCCACAATGGTCGTCGTACCGCCGCAGGCAGCCGCACGCGTACCGGTCTCAAAGCTATCGGCTGTCCAATCCATGCCGGTCCAGCACTGCATGTGCGTGTGGCCGTCGATAAAGCCGGGAAACACCCAGCAGCCCGCGGCATCCTCGACGGTATCGCCCTCGGCCGGCTCAATCGCCGCGGCAATCCGCACGATCTTATCGCCATCCATGGCAAGATCGGCGCGGCGAAGCCCCTGGGGCGTCACGAGCGCGCCGTTTTTGATGATGATCATAATTGCTCCTTATTGGTTGATGCAGTTGGCCACGCGATCAAAATACGAGCAGGCGACGATATGCTCCGTTATGCGTCGCTGTCCCTTGGCGGTATCGACATCCCACAGCTCGTAGGCACGCGCCTCGACCAGCACCACGTCGGTACGATCCTTGAGGACCGAACCGCCGCCGTCCTTGCCTTCGAGACACATAAGTGCATCGAACAGTTCCGCCGGAAAGAGCACCGGGCTCGAAGGCTCACCGTTGCACGCAAGACGCACCGGATGCTTGCGGCCACGCTCGTCAAATGCACGAACCATGGCATCAAAAGAATCCGAGCTCACGAGCGGCTGGTCGCCCGGCAAATAGAGGCAACCTTTCCAGTTGCGTTCGGCTCCCCAGGCAAGGCCGGCACGTACGCTCTCGCTCCTCAACGTGCCATCGTGCAGCACGCACGGGCAATGCTTGTCCTCGCAAATCTGAGCGACCTCGGGCCAACGCGTCGAAACCACAACATCAAAGTCCCGGGGAACCGAATCGATGGTCCGGGCAATCAGCGGCTCGCCATAGATATCGGCAAGCATCTTGTTGGAGCCAAACCGCTTGCCCTCGCCCGAAGCCATAATGACGCAACCGAGTTTCATCTCCGCAAACCTCCCTTGGCCGCCTTGGGCACCATAGTTGCTATACCCACCATACCAAGCTCGCACTCCGTCGGAACAGGCATGCGCTCGTTTTCCAGCGAACGAACCTTGGCTCTCCATAGCACAAAGGAGGGCACCCCGCGACGCAGGGCACCCTCCTCAATGGTGCAGATATGCCTACTCAGCGTCGCCGGTAAACGTGGTACCGGTCTTGCCGGCAAGGCCATCGCGCGCCTTCTCGAGCAGCGTGATGAGCGCCGTGCGACCCGGCTTGCTCTCGGCAAACGTCGAGGCGGCCTGAACCTTGGGCAGCATGGAGCCGCGACCGAACTCGTTGGCCTCGGACAGACGCTTTACGTCAGCCGCGGTCAGCGTGTCGAGCCACTGCTCGTGGTCGGTGCCAAAGCCAATGGCAACCTTCTCCACGGCCGTCAGGATAATCAGGGCATCGGCGTCGAGCTGCTCGGCGAGCTTCTCGGCCGCAAAGTCCTTATCGATGACGGCGGCAGCGCCCTTAAGGTGGTTGCCCTGGGCCTTGGTGACGGGAATGCCGCCACCGCCGCAGGAGATCACCACATGGTTGGACTCGACGAGCGACTTGATGGTGTCGAGCTCGACGATGTTCACGGGCTTGGGCGAGGCAACCACGCGACGGAAGCCCTGCTTCTCGTCGTGGATAAACTGGTAGCCGCGGTCGGCCTCCAGCTCCTTGGCCTCGGCCTCGCTCATCCACGGACCGATCGGCTTGACCGGGTCGGCAAAGGCCGGATCGTCCGCCGCGACCTCGACCTGGGTGAGCACGGTGGCGACACCCTTGTCGATATTGCGGTCGAGCATTTCCTCGCGCAGCGCATTTTGCAGGTCATAGCCAATATAGCCCTGGCTCATGGCGCCGCAAACGGACAGCGGGCAGGGGATGTACTTCTGAGGGTTAGAGCGCGTGAGCTCTGCCATCGCGTTGGCGATCATGCCCACCTGGGGGCCGTTGCCATGCACGATGACGACCTCGTTGCCCTCCTCGATCAGGTCGACGATAGCCTTGGAAGTCGTCTTGACGGCCTCCATCTGCTCGGGAAGGTTGGCGCCGAGAGCGTTTCCGCCCAGGGCGACAACAATACGCTTAGCCATTTCTCAACCCAGCTTTAGGCCTGGAACCAACGGGCGGTGTTGCGCTCGTCGAGGGCCTTGAGGGTAGCGGCGGGATCGGCAACCTTCTGCAGGAACATCATGGCTGCGATGGCGTACGGCTTGTAGCTGGCCTCCTTGTACATGCCCACGCGGTGCATGTCGAAGACGTCGGCGTTGACCTCGCCGTGCTCGCAGGAGACACCGGAGATGTCGGCGGGCAGCGGATGCATAAAGATGGTGTCCTGGCCGTTGGCGGTCTTCTCCATGAGCTCGGTCGTAGAGCACCAGTCCTGATGGGTGGCGTTCTGGGCGAGCAGCTCCTTCTCGAGCGCAGCGATGCCGGCGTCGTCGCCCTCGGCGTACAGGTTGGTGCGCTTCTCCATGGCGGCAAACGGAGCCCAGCTCTTGGGGATCACGATGTCGGCGCCCTCGAAGGCCTCGGCCATGGTGTTGACCTGCTTAAACGTGGTGCCGGACTCGGCGGCATAGCCCTTGGCGCGCTCGACGACCTCGGGCATGAGGTCGTAGCCCTCGGGGTGAGCCAGGGTGACGTCCATGCCAAAACGGGGCAGCAGGCTGATCAGCGACTGCGGGCAGGACAGCGGCTTGCCGTAAGAGGGCGAATAGGCCCAGGTGACGGCAACCTTCTTGCCCTTGAGGTTCTCAAGACCGCCAAACTCGTTGATGAGGTAGAGCATGTCGGCAGAGGACTGCGTGGGGTGATCGGAGTCGGACTGCAGGGAGATGAGCGTGGGACGGTGATCCAGAACGCCATCCTCGTATGCCTGCTGGACAGACTCGGAGACCTCGGCCATGTAGGCGTCGCCCTTGCCGATGTACATGTCGTCGCGGATGCCGATGACGTCGGCCATGAAGGAGATCATGGTAGCGGTCTCGCGGACGGTCTCGCCGTGGGCGATCTGGGACTTCTTCTCGTCCAGGTCCTGCAGCTCAAGGCCGAGCAGGTTGGCGGCCTTAGAGAAGGAGAAGCGCGTACGGGTGGAGTTGTCACGGAACAGGGAGACGGCAAGACCCGAGTCGAAGATCTTGGACGAAACGTTGTTCTCGCGCAGCTGGCGCAGAGCGTCGGCGACGATGTAGAGAGCCTTGAGCTCATCGGTGGTCTTATCCCAGGTGTGCAGGAAGTCGCTGCCGTACATGCCCTTAAAATCGAGGCCGTTCAGCTGCTCGACGAGCTCGGTAAACTTGGCGTCCATGTAAATGTCCTTTCTAAAGGTGAAACGATCGCAATGAGTAGATGTGCTCCAGCATGCGCGTGTGGCTAGAACATGCAGAGCGCTATGACGAGGACCCGCTACCGTTGAGGAAGCATGGGAGATAACGACCGCGGGCCCCAAGTCAACAGGGGATGCCGGGGGCACGAGCGGCCCCCGGCTCAACAAAATCGAGGAATGGGACTAGTCGATCTTGTTGTTGGTCAGACCGGCGCGGAACACGGTGGCATCGCCATCGGCCTGGCTCGGATCGTAGAGGTTCAGGGCAGCCACATACATGGCGGCAGCGGTGACCAGGTCGTCCTTGTAGGTGACCTCGTTGGGAGCGTGAGCCTGAGACTCGGCACCCGGGCCAAAGCCGACGCAGGGGATGCCATAGCGGCCCTGGATGGAAACGCAGTTCGTGGAGAAGGTCCACTTGTCGCACAGCGGACGACCGGTGCGCTTGTCCATGCTGGGCTCGCAGCCGATGCGCTCGTCACCGAACATGGCCTTGTGGGCGTCGACGAGGGCCTTGACGTGCGGAGCAGTCTCCTTGTTGATCCACGTGGGGAAGTAAGCCTCGGTCTCGTAGACCTCGCCGGTCCAGGACGGACGGTCATACATGTACATGGAGACCTTCACGTCATCGCCGTACTTCTTGGCAGCCGGCAGGTTGCGGATCTCGTCCAGGCAGGACTCCCAGGTCTCACCGGCGGTCATGCGACGGTCGATGGAGATGGCGCAGGAATCAGCCACGGCGCAACGGCTGGGGCTGGTGTAGAAGATCTGGCTGACGGTGCAGGTGCCGCGGCCCAGGAAGCGGGCGTCCTCGAAGTGCTCGGGGTTGTACTTGGGGTCGAGCATCTTAACGAGGCCCTTGATGTCGGTCGACTCGTCGCAGCCGTTGTTGTTGAGGGCGCGGACGTCGGCGATGATGTCGGCCATCTTGTAGATGGCGTTGTCGCCGCGGTCGGGAGCGGAGCCGTGGCAGGAGGTGCCGTGAAC
>CAKUGA010000054.1 GCA_934654515.1 uncultured Collinsella sp.
CGCCCAGCGCGGAGTTTGCGCCCGGGCGAATCTCTTCGAGCGTTACGGGGTCGAGCGCCACCAGGTCACGCGCCTTTGCGTAGAGCGTGACGCGTTTGCCCACCTCGTCGCTCCAGCTCTCCGGGATGGCAAAGTTCATGCGGAACTGTGCCGTGCAGCCCGGTGCCAGCACGGCGTTGCCGTTGTCGGCTACCAGCGGGTGTGCGGCAAAGCGCTCGCCCAGTGCCTCGAGTGTGTACTTCACATGTGCCATGTCGTTGGCCGAAGCGTCCTCGGCAAGCTCCGGATCGTAGATTGATGCCATGCGTGCGTTCGCGCCGAATCCGATAGATGCGCTGGAGAACGGTTGGTCGGAGCCCTCTCGGTACAGATCGACTGTTCCTGCGGTCAGCAGCGTGTTGCCGTCGTTTCGCACCGTTACCGTAAACGACTCGCTTGCCGCTCCGGGTACCACGGCGCCCAGGTTGGCTATCGCGCCCAGTGGCGTGGCGCATGCCACCAAGGGCACTTCGATGCCGTGCAGTTCTGCCTTGCTTTGCTCGGCGCTCACGATGTGCGTGGCAAGCGCTGAGAGCATGCCGCCCGAGGTCAAAAACGTCGTTATCTGATCGATGGGGTGTTCCAACTCGCAGAGCACGAACGGCTCCGTGAACAGATCGTCGATCAGGGTGCTGGCGAAGATGCGGAAATGCTTGCCCATTACCGCCACCGGCTCGCCCTCTTCATCGTAGGTTTGCCCCACTTTGCCGTCGGTGTTCTCGACGTATAGGACGCACCTGCCGTTGTTGCTCATACTAAACGACGCCGGACCGCAGCCGGCTGCGCCCACGGGCGTCGTTGCAAACGCCGATGCGCCTCGCGCCCAGGTAACATGCTGCAACTGCTCGTCGACGGTTGCCAAAAAGCCCGTGTGCTGCGGCCACGGCACCACGTGCGGCACCGAGGCGTCCGGCGACATGACGCCCCAGCCCGCGATGGACTGGCCGATCACGGCGTACGATGCGCAGCCACAACCGCTTGCAGTCTCGTATGCAACGGGCACCACCATTTTGCCGTTGATATTCTCGGGCGCGCCCAGCTCGATGCTCGACGGTGCCTGCGGAAAGCGAAGAACCTGACGGAACGTAAGGCTGTCGCCCAAATCGTCCGACCACAGGGTAAAGCATTCCAGCGCAACCTCTGCCTCGGTGCCGAGCGCCTTCTCGGCGGAGGCTCCGCGGCGGTGGAGATAGGCGCCCGACAGACGCCCGTCGACAAGCGTCTTGCCTACTGTGATACGCGGACATTGCAGGCAATGGTAGCCATCCTCCTGCAGGCGGCCGCGCGAGATGCTGCGCCATGACGTGTGCGATATCACGCGAACTTCGCTATTACTGATGCGTAGGCGCACAACGGACAGTATGCCGGCTGTACTTGCCGCATCGAACCGGGTTGCGTCGCCTTCGGGGCGCTCTCCCGAGACCAGCAATACGTAGGCGTCTTGGTTTTCTCTCCCGTCCGTATATTCCACTACGTCGAAGTCGTAATCGAAAGTGCCGCCACGCTCCACGTCGCCTTCGCCAAACCCAAGGGGGAAGTCCACGGGCATGGGAGCGGACCACGCGCCGTTTGCCTTCGTGTGTACCACCAGGCGCGAACGACCATTCTCGCCGTAGCGCACCGAGGCGATACGGAACAGGCACTCCACGCCGGCAATCATCGCTAGCTTCATGTGGGCTTCGCTGAGCACGCCGGTGAAGAGTACGTTGTCGCTCGAGGGCTTTATACCGCCCCGCTCGTCCTCCGACACGCCGGCAGAATTGGCGTTTGGGTCCGCAACGGCGTTCGCCGCCTGCCTGATGTAGGTGTACTTATACATCGGTGCGGCATTTTCGTCATCCTCCATCAGGGTATGGACGAAATGCTCGACCTGTCCCGTGTCATCGCTCTCTGTATCCGCATCAAGCTCAATGCGCGTGACCGCTTGCTCCCAATCGCGCACGGCCGGCGCGACGTTTGCGGCGGTGGCTGCAACTTCGGCGCATGCGAGCAGCTCGGCATTGGTGACGATGGTGGCCGACGCGATAAACTTCTGCACGCCGCCCGACTCGGCATTGCCGGTCGCGCCAGAGCAGGCATCCAGCGTATATGGCGTGTCTCCGTCCAGTGCCAGCTCTGAGCGCTGGAGCACATACTGGTCGCCGTTGTTGACCGACATGTTCCACGAATCGAGAAGTGTGGGCCACGACCCCGACCAGGCCTTGGTGGTCCACTTGAACATGATGAACTGGAGTATCACGTCGACATCGACGTCCGCGCCCACGCGCAGGCGCGGAAGCTGGTGGCCGTCTGCCTTCTCGTAGCCGATGAACAACGTGAGAGACGCGGCACCGCGCACGGCGGACGAAGCGACGCCTGCAACGCCGGCTCCAAAGGTGACGGCAAGCCCGATCTGGATGGTGAATGATCCCGACGTATTGGAATAGTCGAGCGAAATGTTTTTGAAGAACGCCGCGCCGCTGCCGTGTGTGTGGGCGCCTACCGCGAGCGCCAGCTTTGCCAACACCCAAGGATTGACGTTTAGGAAAAACGGCACCGGGCCCAAGGTGAACTGCTCGGTCCAGTTGAGGTCGGTTTTTACTTGGAAGAGGGCCTTAATATTGCCGAACGCCGGATCGTTGTTATCGCCCCAAGTTTTGCCTACCCAGTCGTAGGCAAGCGATCCGTACACCTGTGTTGCGATATCCATCGTGAACAGCAGCGTGCAATGGTGGCGAAGGAGCTTAGTGTTTCTTGGGTCGGTGCCCGAGCCGGCGCTCATGCTCTTGTATTGGTTCCACTTCCCCTCCATTTCGTCGAGGTAGCGGTTTGCCTGCTTGGCGCCCGACTCGCGCGGCGACTTCTTCCAGTACTCCGGATCAGGGTTGCCCGAATCGTTCATATAGCTGGCCGGTTTGTATCCGCCGCCAAACAACACGTACCCGGCAAACGAGAAATCGAAGAGGATCGGAAACGTGGGCATCCAGCAGGTGAACTTGTTGCCGCCGATGCCGGGGAACGCCGCGGGGAAATCAAACGGAGTGATCTCTTGATCCATGGTGGTGGGAATGATGGTCGTCGAGCCCGTTTCCGCCTTTGCGGCCGGCGCGGTGGCAACGGCCATGGGGGAGGAGAGCGTGTAGGTTTCGCCCTGATAGTCGAGCACAAAGCGCAGCTTGCACCCTTCTTCCAGAAGGCCCGACGCCGCATCGAGGAACTTGTCTTCGAGCGTGAACGTCGCCAGATTATCCGCGCCCGACGCGCTGGCCTTGACCTGGCCAATCTGCGTGACGGTTTCGGGCGAGCTGCCCACGGCGGGCATTACTTTGTTGATGCGCAGCGTTGCCTGCCCACCCTGCGGTAGATGAGCCTGTACGGTAAAGGCGTGCATGTCGGGCTGCTCGTTTGCTTCATCGTCCTTGGGCATCGCCATGAACGTGGCGTCGGCGTACTGGATGTCCCACTCGTCGAACGTGAGCTGGCGAAAGTACGGCTCCCCGTCGGAGAGCGGACGCGTGGGCGCGGTAATTGCAGTACCGCCCTGGATACGCGCAAGGGGAATCTCGACATCGCGGTAGCCTGGCATGCTGATGGAGATGCCGCCGTTGAAGTCGTACGCGTCAAGGAGCGTCGCCTCGTCCACGTAGCCTTCCGAAAGCGGGGCAACCTCAAAGATGGCTGTACCCTCATCATCGGTTGTGGCGGTGAGCTGTTTGCCTGCGGCGTAGCGCGACGTCAGCGTGACCTGAGCACCCGCGATAGGGTTCATCTTGTTGGCGACGTCGACCACCACCACGCCGAACATGGTACGCGAGAGCACCAGGACCTTGAAGGGGTCTTCTTCGTCGGCATAGACTTCGGTGGGCGCAAACGACAGTATGAAGGCGTTTGAGGTGCCCGGCACGCGCGGCAACATAATGCTCGCCAGCGAGGACGCTCCGGCAACAAGTAACGAACGGCGATCAAGCATCTTGGGCTCCCATCCCGCAAATATCGGTGGAAATAATCAAATTATGCGAGAAGGTGTCCTGTCGCGGTAGTGCCGTTCGAGGGCCAAAATGTCCAATTTGAGCATGTTAAAACGGGCGGCGCTGGAATGCGTTCGATGCACTTGGTAGCTTGGCTGCTAGCGCAGCATATGTGCGACCAACTCGGCGCGAGTTCCGATGCCAAGCTTTGCATACACACTGGACAGGCGGTTCTTTACGGTGCCCGGCGACACGCCCATATGGCGCGCGATTTCGGCGTTGGTCCATCCACGGCAGGCGAGCATGGCCATGGTGAACTCGGTAGTCGTCAGATCGTCGGCCACGTCCTCGCCCGAATCGGGGTTATGGATGCGTCGCCATCCGTAGCTAAAGCGGTACGTGATCTCGATGACGCGTGCGAAATCGTCAGGGTATTGCTGTTTTAGGCATGCCTCGATAAGTCCCTGCAAAAGGCCATGGTGCTCGCCGATGAGCTCGATAAGGCCGTCGGGGCGCGCAATGTCCCAAGCGGCTCCGAAGTGTGCCTTTGCGGCGTCGACGTCTTTGAGGCTCATGCATGCCATAGAAGCCGCCAAGTGCAAGAACAGCTCCGATATGGGATAGCTCCCTTGTTTCATGATCAGGGCGTTTTCCGCCATGCCCAGGCTGCGGCCGTATTCACCGCGCAGATACAGGGCATGCGCCATCACGTAACTGGCGAACAGGCGCAGGCCTTCGGGCAGATGCGACGCAAGCGGATAAAACTCTTCGGCGGAATACGGGGAAGGCAGGTGCAGCAGGACGCTTGCGGCCGAGGCGAACAGAATGTGCATGGCGTGAACGGTGGGCGATTCCTCGTCAGCTGGCGTATCGAGGATGCCCGCAAGGCAACGGCGGGCGTCGGCGATGCGGTTGAGCGACAGGCTGGCATATCCGCAGATGAAGCATGCAGAATAGCGAAGTGCGGGATCGGTGACGTCAAGATAGGGACGTGCCGTCTCGGCAGCGAGAGTGGCCTGTCCGCGAAAGTACAGCGCTTCTGCCGTGGCGATGACACGCGAATCGGCGTCAGTGATGCTTGCGACCGCGGCATCCATTTGCCCCGGCACAAAGGCGGTGCACATCAACGGCATAGGAACACGCGCGCAACCATCGCAGTCCATCTTTCATCTCCCATCAGCTGACAACGATAGCAGCCATTGTACCCCGTCATTTGAAAGCTGGATGTTAGCGCGTATTGCGTACGAGTGCGCCGAGCGTATAAACGACAAGTTTAGCGGCCCTGCCCCTGAGGTGGTTATCGAAGCCTAGCTGACCTTGGGATATAGAAAAACTACCGCCCCTGCAAAAAGCTCCATGGGAGCGATGGGAAATGTGCCTCGTTCTGCATATAATGAGGTCATATGACGGTGCGTTTGCATATGTGCAACGCATTTCCATCGAACCGAAAAGGAGCTCTGCATGGATCCCAACAAGCGTCCCGACGACATGGTGCGTATCACCACTCCCGAACTTGCCCAGGCGTTCATCGACGAGCAGGTCACCGCAATCCGTGAGCAGATCGGTGACAAGAAGGTCCTGCTGGCCCTTTCCGGCGGCGTTGACAGCTCAGTTGTCGCGGCGTTGCTCATCAAGGCAATCGGCAAGCAGCTCATTTGCGTGCATGTGAACCACGGCCTGATGCGTAAGGGCGAGAGCGAGCAGGTTGTCGACGTCTTTAAGAACCAGATGGATGCCAACCTGGTCTACGTGGACGCTACCGATCGCTTCCTGGACAAGCTCGTCGACGTGGACGAGCCCGAGGCCAAGCGCAAGATTATCGGTGCTGAGTTCATCCGCGTGTTTGAGGAGGAGGCCCGCAAGGTTGGCGACGAGGTCAGCTTCCTCGCCCAGGGCACCATCTACCCCGACATTCTGGAGTCCCAGGACGGTGTAAAGGCTCACCACAACGTGGGCGGCCTGCCCGAGGACCTGCAGTTTGAGCTCTGCGAGCCCGTCAAGCTGCTGTTCAAGGACGAGGTCCGCGTGGTCGGCCGCGAACTTGGCCTTCCCGAGAACATGGTCGAGCGCCAGCCGTTCCCCGGCCCCGGTCTGGGCGTTCGCTGCCTGGGCGCCATCACCCGCGATCGTCTTGAGGCGCTGCGCGAGGCCGATGCCATCGTGCGCGAGGAGATCGACAAGGCCGGCCTGACCATTTGGCAGTACTTTGCCGTCGTGCCCGATTTCCGAGCTACCGGCGTGCGCGAGGGCAAGCGCGCCTACGATTGGCCCTGCATCATCCGTTGCATCAACACCGTTGACGTCATGACCGCCGAGGTGCCCGAACTCGACTGGGCACTGCTCAAGCGCATCACCGCTCGCGTCACCGCCGAGGTCCCCGGCATCTGCCGCGTCTGCTACGACCTGACCCCCAAGCCCGTCGGCACGGTGGAGTGGGAGTAAGCTTCTGCTCTTTTGGGTGAATTGCATTGACAGAGAGGGGTCCCGCGCAAACGCGTGCGGGACCCCTTTCGTTTTACTGTTCGGTTGACGCTGCGGTCCGTTTTGGAAGGGTCGCGAGCATGGTGGTCCCGTTCTTGGAACTTGCTTCGACCTCAACCGTGCCGCCGTGCAGCGCTGCAATCTCCCAAACGAGTGCTAGTCCGAGTCCTGCGCCGCCGTATGCCCTGCTGCGGGATTTGTCTAGACGAAAGAACGGCTGGAAGATGCTCTCACGGTACTGCTTGGGTATTCCCGGGCCCTGGTCCTCGACTCGCAGGAACACGCGGCTGTTGTTGTCGCAGATGGAGACGTTGACAGTCGAGCCGGGGCGGCTGTAACGGATGGCATTTTCGACCAGGTTAAACACCAGCCGATAGAGGAGCGTGTCGCTCCCGATTACTAAAGCGTCTCCAGCACAATTGAGGGCTATGCCCTTATTTTCGGCAAGTGGCGCAAGGTCGGTGAGGACCTCTTCGGACAAGGGACCAAGTTCAACATCATCCTCGCAAGGAACGCTGCGGAGCTCACTCATCTCGAGCAACACCTTGGTCATCCGCGACATCCGCTCAGTTTGTTCTTGTAGCAGGCCGAGCAGCTCGGCTGTTTCGGGTTGCAAACCGGAGTGTTCGGAGATGAATAGTTCAATCTGTGCTTGCATAAGGGCGAGCGGGGTGCGCAGCTCGTGTGCGGCGTTGCCGGTAAACTGACGCTGTGCAGAGAACCCTTCGCCATGACGAGCGATCATGTCGTTGAAAGAGGCGCTGCATCGTTGTAGCTCGGTGGGCACATCTTCATTGAGTCTGATCTCGCTTAGGTTGTCAGGTTGCACACGCTCAACCTGAGCTGCAAAAGCCCGTAGCGGTTTGAGTGCACGGCCGCTCACAAAGTATGCCAGCGCGCCGCCAAGGAGTGTGACTCCAGCCGTGATGTACCAGGCTGTCGCGCCAAAAGATTCCTGTGCGTCGTTAACAACGATCGTGACCTCGTCATCGAGGGCTGTTTTTGTTGGGTCAAACGCCTGGGGCGAATCCACACCGGCAGCGTTAAAGGCCGAGATGTCGCTGCCGATGGCATCCATGTAGCGCATGCCCGTATAGCCGACCAAGCAGTTCGTTAGCACGCACGCCGCACACGTCAGCAGTGCCGTCATGATCGTTATGCGCCATTGCAGCGGAAGCCTTTTCATTCGCCATCCTCCATAACGTAGCCCTCTCCAATCCGATTGCGAATCGGGTCGTATCCCAAAGCGCTGCGCAACTTTTTTCGGAGCGACGAGATGTGAACGCGGGTTGCGTTGCTAAAGCTGTTCACGGTGCTATCCCAGACGTGTTCGATAAGCTCCTCTTGGCTTACCGGCCGCCCCTGATTAAGCATCAGGTATTCCAGGATTCCCGTTTCCTTGCGTGTAAGAGATAGAGCCTCACTGTCCACGGAGGCGATGCGCGCCTTGGTGTCAAAGC
>CAKUGA010000055.1 GCA_934654515.1 uncultured Collinsella sp.
CCGCCGGCATCGGGGTGATATTTTTGCGCGAGCTTGCGAAACGCGCTCTTGATCTCTTTGTCGGAGGCGCTCTTGGATACGCCCAGGATGTCATAGAAGGTTTTGCCTGCAGCCATCGTAGCTCCTCTCCTGTTACGTCCGCCGTCCATGCAGACGACGGCCCATGCTTTCATATGGCACTAGGCCAGAAAGGGCCCCGGGTGTTGCCCCGGGGCCCTTCTCAATTACTCCTCGGTGCTCTCGGCCGTATCGGCCGTAGCATCCTCGGGCGCCGCTTCGGGCTCCGGTGCGGGGCGCTTCTCGCCACCGTAGGTCACCGTCACCATCGCGGAACGCAGGATGCGATCCGCCATGCGGTAGCCCTTCTGGTACACATCGTTGACGGTCTCGTCGTACTGCGATGCGTCCTCGACGCGACCCACAGCCTGGTGCTCGAGCGGATCGAACGCCTCGCCCTTGGGGTCGATAGGCTCAACGCCCTCGTGCGCAAACACATCGAGCAGCTTGGCATGTACCGCGTCAACGCCATCGACGAACTGCTTAAAGTCGTCGGAAAGCTCTTGGCTGCGGGCATGGTCGATCGCGCGCTCGATATCGTCGATCACCGGCAACAGCGCGGTGACAAGCTTCTCGGTCGCGCGCTCGCGCTCGGCGATGCGCTCGTTGGCGGTGCGGCGACGGAAGTTCTCCCAGTCGGCCTGCAGACGGGCGGTGCGCTCGGTAGCGTCCTTTGCCTTGTCCTCGGCGGCCTTCTGAGCCTCTGCCGCAGCATCGAGCTCATTGCGCACGTCGGCAAGCTCCTTTTGGGCCTGCTCGAACTTGAGCTTAAAGTCGTTGTCGGCGGCTTCCTCACCGGCGCGGATAGCGGCTTCCACCATCTCGTCCTCGGTCATCGTCGCCTCCTTGTTGGAATCCTCTACCTGGTTCTCGACAGCCTCGGCGGCCGGGGCCTCGTTGGCCTCGGTATCGTCGACGGCCTCTACGGGAATCTTCACGTCCTTCTCCTCAGAGTCAACGGGGGCGGCGCCAGCGGCGGCCGCCTCCGTGCGAGCTTTACGGGCGGACATGATTACTTGTCCTCGTCGTCCACAACCTCGTAGTCGGCGTCGACAACGTCATCGTCGGCAGGCTGGGCGCCGGCGGCACCGTCGGTCTGCTGCTGAGCGTCGGCGTAGACAACCTGGGCCAGCTCGTAGGCCACGGACTGCAGGGACTCGCCGGCGGCCTTGATAGCCTCGACGTCAGAGCCCTCGAGCGCCTTCTTGGCGTCGGCGATAGCGGCCTCGGCCTTGGACTTCACATCGGCGGAAACCTTGTCGCCCAGCTCGTTGAGGGTCTGCTCGGTGGAGTAGCACAGGCTGTCGGTCTGGTTGCGGACCTCGACCTCTTCCTTCTGCTTCTTGTCCTCCTCGGCATGAGCCTCGGCGTCCTTGACCATACGATCGACTTCGTCGTCGGACAGAGCGGTGGAGCCGGAAATGGTGATCTGCTGCTCCTTGCCGGTGCCCTTGTCCTTAGCGGAGACCTTGACGATGCCGTTGGCGTCGATGTCGAAGGTGACCTCGATCTGCGGCACGCCGCGGCGGGCAGCCGGGATACCGGTCAGCTGGAACTTACCGAGCGACTTGTTGTCGCGGGCAAGCTCGCGCTCGCCCTGGAGCACGTTGATCTCGACGCTGGTCTGGTTGTCGGCAGCGGTGGAGTAGACCTCGGTCTTGGAGGTCGGGATCGTGGTGTTGCGGTCGATCATCTTGGTCATGATGCCGCCCATGGTCTCGACGCCCAGCGACAGCGGGGTAACGTCGAGCAGCAGGATGCCCTCGACGTCGCCGGTGAGCACGCCGCCCTGGACGGCAGCGCCGTCAGCAACGACCTCGTCGGGGTTCACGGACATGTTGGGCTGCTTGCCGGTCATGGTCTTGACGAGCTCCTGGACGGCGGGCATACGGGTGGAGCCGCCGACGAGGATGACCTCGGTCAGATCGGAGAGCTTAAGCTTGGCGTCACGCAGGGCGTTGGTGACAGGCTGCTTGCAGCGCTCGAGCAGGTCGCGGGTGATCTTCTCGAACTCGGCGCGGGTCAGCGTGTAGTTGAGGTGCAGCGGGCCGGACTGGTTCATGGTAATGAACGGCAGGTTGATGGTGGTCTGCTGGGCGGCGGAGAGCTCCTTCTTGGCGTTCTCGGCAGCCTCCTTCAGACGCTGCAGGGCCATGGGGTCCTGACGCAGGTCGACGCCGTTCTCCTGCTGGAACTTGTCGGCCATCCAGTCGATGACGCGCTGATCCCAGTCGTCGCCGCCCAGGTGGTTATCGCCCGAGGTGGACAGAACCTCAAACACGCCGTCGGCGAGGTCGAGGATGGAGACGTCGAAGGTGCCGCCGCCCAGGTCGAAGACCAGAATGCGCTGGTCGGTACCCTGCTTGTCCAGGCCATAGGCAAGAGCAGCAGCGGTCGGCTCGTTGACGATACGCTTGACGTTGAGGCCGGCGATCTTACCGGCGTCCTTGGTGGCCTGACGCTGGGCGTCGTTGAAGTAGGCCGGGACGGTGATGACGGCGTCGGTGACGGTCTCGCCCAGATACTTCTCGGCGTCGGCCTTCATCTTGGCGAGCACCATGGCGCTCACCTGCTCGGCGGTGTAATCCTTGCCCTCGATGTTGACGACGGCACGGCCGCCCTGGCCCTCCTTGACCTCATACGGCACGGTCTTGAGCTCGGAGGTGCACTCGGAGTACTTGCGGCCCATGAAGCGCTTGATGGAGAACACGGTGTTCTTGGGGTTGGTGACCGCCTGGTTCTTAGCGGCCTTGCCCACGACGCGATCGCCGTCGGCACGGAAGCCAACGACGGACGGGGTGGTGCGGTCGCCCTCGGCGTTCACGATGATGGTCGGAGAACCGCCCTCGAGGACGGCCATAGCGGAGTTGGTAGTACCAAGGTCGATACCAAGAATCTTACCCATTAGAAATTCCCTCTCTCTTGTGCGTTCGCGCCGCGTCGGCGGACTGCCGCGCGACGCTTCGGCTTGTCTTTCAGGATGTAGTGTATCCCCTTATGGGCCGGAATATACAAAATCTAAGTCAATTCATATAAGATTTCTTATCTCCGAGAGTTTAGGTTCTCAAAAGCGCAGGTAGATGGACTGTTGCGGTTCTCGGCAGATCTAATGAGATCTATGTAGAGATGGCTGAGGCTTGGGGCTGGGCCGCGCAGGGGGCCTTGGGGCCGCCCCCGGGAAAGCGTGCCCCGTTTTGAGCGCCGATTCTGGGTCGCAGTTTCCGCAAGCACGCTCAATCGCCCAATAATTCAAGTCATCTTTAGCTAACATTTGCGCAGCTCAACGGCCCCACCTGCACGTTTTTTAGTAAACCTTGGCATACTCGGCGAACGGTATGAAGATGCCGGCCAGAGGGTATTGCAAACGGTCGCTCCCGTGGTATGTTTTTGCCCGAATCAAACCGGCGCGCATCGCCTGTAGCGTCGGTCAACAGAGAGGAAACTACCATGGCTCATCCCGTAATTGATGCCGACGAGTGCATCGCTTGTGGCGTTTGCGTCGACTCCTGCCCCGCTGGCGTTCTGGAGCTCCAGGACGTCGCTACCGTCGCTGACGAGGACTCCTGCGTCGCCTGTGGCGCTTGCCAGGACGCTTGCCCCGCCGGCGCGATCACCGAGATCGTCGAGGAGTAACAACTCCCCACTTGCACACTCAAAAGTACACCGTGCACAAAAAAAGGAGGCCTCCGCATCGCCGCGGAGGCCTCCTTTTTTTGTGCGGATAACTAATTTGGCACCGTCGCAGGTTGAACTCACGTCAGCGAAAACGCCCCTAAGCGAGCAAGGTGACGTGAAAGAGGAGGGAAGCGTACTTTGGGTACGCGACCGACGATTGAACGTCAAATTGCCGCTTGGGGGCGTTTGCAGCGTCGGCTAAGAGAGATCATCCTCGTAGGGCATTAGGTCCGCCAAGTAGCCCTTCTCCTTGAGTATGGCCTCGATCTCGTCGAGGGTCTGCTCGTCTTCCGCCGCAATGCGATGGAAGTGGTAGCCGCTGGTCACCGTCAGCAGCGGGAAGCTCTTGCCGCTGGCGATACCCTCTAGGTAGCGCTCGACATCGCGGCGGTTGCGGATGTCCAGGTCGGCCGTGATCTTGCCGTACACACGATGGTTGACGATCACATTGAGCACGGCGCCACCTGCGTCGACGATACTCGTAAGCTCGTCGCCCGCCTGCTCCACACTGTGGCGCACCTTAACAAGACGCGTGGGCACGGCGGGGCTACTCGCGGCTTCCTGCAGCACGTAGCCGCGGTTGGTCGCCACGATATCGTGCCCATCGGCACGCAGCAGGGCGATGTCTTGCACGACAACCTGGCGGCTCACACCCACCTCGCGAGCAAGTGCGCTGCCGGAGACGGGGTCTTTGGCTCGCTCGAGCACGCCCATGATGGCACGGCGACGCTCGCGGGCGTTCATTATTTACCGTCCAGCAGACGCAGGTGCTTAAGCGAAAGGTCGAGAATCGGCGCGGAGTGCGTCAGAGCGCCCGAGCTAATATAGTCGACACCCAGGTCGGCAAGCGCGCGGATATTGCTGGCATCCACGTTGCCCGAGCACTCGGTCTTGGCGCGACCGGCGATAAGCTCAATCGCGGCAGCCATGTCGTCGTGGGTCATGTTGTCGAACATGATGATGTCGGCACCGGCCTCCACGGCCTCGCGTACCATGTCCAGGTTCTCGCACTCGATCTCGACCGTCGTGGTAAACGACGCGTGGGCGCGCGCCATCTCGATCGCGCGCGTCACGCCACCGGCGGCATCGATGTGGTTGTCCTTGAGCATGACGGCTGTCGACAGGTTGTAGCGATGGTTGCTGCCGCCGCCGATCTCAACCGCCGCCTTCTCAAACACGCGCATGCCCGGCGTGGTCTTGCGTGTGTCGACGAGCACGGTCTTGGTACCCTCGAGCGCCGCTGCCATTCTGTGCGTATAGGTAGCGATACCGCTCATGCGCTGCAGGTAGTTGAGCGCCACGCGCTCGCCCGAAAGCAGCACGCGCGCATCGCCGCGCACCTGGCCCACGTGGTCGCCGGCGTGCACCTCGTCACCGTCGGCAACATCAAACAGCACCGAGCTCTGCGAATCCAGCAGCTCAAAGGTGCGAGCGAACACATCCAGGCCCGCGATGATGCCATCGGCCTTGGCGATGAGCTCCACCGTGGCGGGGCGCGCCGTGGGGCACACACTCGCCGTGCTCACATCCTCAAACGTGATGTCCTCGCGCAGGGCCTGCAGAATCAGATCATCGACGACGAGTTTCATGGTAATGGGATTCATGGTCTACTCCTCCACGGCCTGCGTGCCGGCGGCACGGGCCAAATCATCGATTGCCAGGGAGTCGGCGCTCAGGGCGCGATGGCGCCCGTCGAGCGCGGGCTCGCCCGCCTGCTCCACGGCGAGCGACTCGCCGGTGCGCATGCACCAGGCGGCACGGCGGCCCCAAACCAGGGACTCGAGCAGGCTGTTGGAAGCCAGGCGATTCTTGCCGTGCACGCCGTTGCAGGCCGTCTCACCGGCTGCGTAGAGCTCGGGCATCGAGGTGCGGCCGTCCTTGTCGACCCACACGCCGCCCATAAAGTAGTGCTGCGTAGGCGTAACGGGGATGGGCTCGTCCAAGATGTCGCGGCCGTCCTCCAAGCAGCGTGCGCGAATGTTGGCAAAGTGCCCGGTCACTACATCGCGCTCGACGGGGGCAAAGCTCAGCCACTCGTGCTCGGTACCGTCCTGCTTCATCTGCTCGCGAATAGCGGCGGCGACCACATCGCGCGGCTGCAACTCGTCGGTAAAGCGCTCACCGGCGGCGTTGAGCAAAATCGCGCCCTCGCCGCGGCAGCTCTCGCTGATCAGGAAGGTGCGGCCTGGCTGCGGCGAGAACAGTCCCGTGGGGTGGATCTGCACGTAGTCCAGGTGCTCCATCTTAATGCCATGCTCCTGAGCGATGTAGCAGGCATCGCCCGTGAGCTGCGGATAGTTGGTCGAGTGGTCGTATACGCCGCCGATGCCGCCCGTTGCCCACAGCGTGTGGCGGGCATGGATCTTAAACGGCTCGCCGGCATGCGCGCCCTCGGCGGCATTTGCCAGCTCGTCGGCGGGACGAACCGAGTTGTCCTCGTCCACAGAAACGGCGACGACACCGGCACACACCGTGACGCCGTCACGTTCGCCCGTCAGGATGTCGGTCATGGCCACGTGCTCCAAAATCTGCACGTTATCCAGCTTGCGAACGGCCTGGAGCAGCTTGGTCGTAATCTCCTTGCCGGTGATATCGGCATGGAAGGCGATGCGTGGGCGGCTGTGCGCACCCTCGCGGGTAAAGTCGAGGCTGCCGTCGGCCTTGCGCTCAAAGTCCACGCCCATCGCCAGCAGGTCGTTGATGACCGAGCGGCTCGAGCGGATCATGATGTCGACGCTCTCGCGGCGGTTCTCGTAGTGGCCGGCATGCATGGTGTCCTCAAAGAAGGCATCGTAGTCCGAGCCCTCGGGCAGCACGCAAATGCCGCCCTGCGCGAGCATCGAATCGCACTCGTCGACAGCGCCCTTGGAGAGCATGATCACGCGCATGCTCGTCGGCAGGTTGAGAGCCGCATACAGGCCCGCTACGCCGCAGCCGGCAATAACGACGTCGCACTCCATATCGGGGTATTGCTTGGTTTCCACAGGAATCCTCTCCCTTGAATGTGACATAAGGGACCGTCCCTCATGCCGCATTGTTCTAGCGCGCTGCGTACTCGAGCATGCGGTCGAGCGTGAGCTTGGCCTGATCGGCGGCCTCGTCCGACACGCCAATCTGCACCTCGCCCTCGCCCGTCTCCAGGCAGCGCACGAGCTTTTCGAGCGTGATGAGATCCATGTTGACGCAGGTGGGCTGCACCGCGGGGAAGTAGAACTTCTTGCCGGTGCCCTGGCAGCGGCGCTCGAGCTCGTAGAGCACGCCGCGGACCGTCACGATAATGAACTCGCTCGCGTCGGACTCCTCGGCGTACTTGATGATGCCGGCGGTGGAGCCGATGTAGTCGGCCTCGGCCAAGACGTCGGCCTTGCACTCAGGATGCGCCAGCACGAGCGCGTCGGGGTGGGCCTCCGTCGCGTCGACGATCTGCTCGACGGTGATGATGTGATGGCGCGGGCAGTAGCCGTTGTTGAGAATGACGTGCTTTTGCGGCACCTGCTCGGCTACGAAGCGGCCAAGGTTTTGGTCGGGAATGAACAGGATATGCTGCTGCGGCAGCTCGGACACGATCTTGACAGCGTTGGAGCTGGTGACGCACACGTCGCTCCAGCTTTTGATCTCGACCGTCGAGTTGACGTAGCACACCACGGCCAGATCGTCGCCGTACTCGGCGCGCGCCGCATCGACCGTCTCGCGCTTGACCATGTGCGCCATGGGGCAGTCCGCACCCGGCTCGGGCAGCAGCACAGTCTTGGTGGGATTGAGCAGCTTGGCGCTCTCGCCCATAAACTCCACGCCGCACAGCACGATGGTCTGCTGCGGCAGGCTTTTGGCGAGCTTTGCCAGGTAAAAGCTGTCGCCGACGTAATCGGCCACAGCCTGGACCTCGGGCGCCACGTAATAGTGCGCCAGGATCACCGCGTCGCGTTGGGTTTTAAGTTTCTGAATGGCCTCGACGAGCTCTGCGGGCACCAATGCCGCGCGCTCCGTTGCCGTCGTTGCCGATGCCAGGCCGGCCGCAATGTCGCGTGCAAGCTCCGATGCATCCATGTTCGCGCTCTGTGCCATCAAGGCCCCTCTCTTTTGGCGAATCTTGGGGCTTTAGTATGACACCTAGGTTTACAGCTGACAAGACAGCTGTAAACCTAGGTGTAAAGTTG
>CAKUGA010000056.1 GCA_934654515.1 uncultured Collinsella sp.
AAAGCGGAGGCGCGTGATGCGAATGCGATCGGGCTCGAGATAGAAAAAGGCCCCCGGTCGAAACCGGAGGCCTTCCATCACCTAGAGCGCAAAAACAGGCGTGAGGGACTCACTGTCGACCGATCGTATTCGCATCACGCCACCACCAGTTGTTGAGAGACTTCATCGTGTTCTTCATGTTGGTGGCTCCTTTCGTGATGCCGTGGCGCGGTCGCACCTAGTTGCTGTTGCGCTGCACTATAGCACAGCAAAGTGTGTGCGGGGAAATCTTTTTTGAAAAGATTTCAGCGATGTTTCCCGCCCGCCGGTCAAAAAGCGGGCGGGACGAACCGTGCCATCCCGCCCGCACCAGTGTGGGATTACTCCTTGTTGCGGCGATAGAGGATATAACCGCCTGCGGAGATGACGGCAACGCCAGCGACGGCGAATGCTGCCACCATGCGGCCATCAAAACGATCACCGGTGGTGGGCAGGCCGCCCTTGGTGTTCGTCTTGTTGGTGGTTACCGTGGTCGTGGTATCCGACTTACCAGGCTTCTCGGGCTTGGTGGCGGGCTGCTCGGGCTTAGCGGGCTGCTCAGGCTTGCTGGGCTGATCCGGGGTACCGGGCTGCTCAGGAGTGCCAGGCTGCTCGGGGGTACCAGGCTGATCCGGGGTGACCGGATCGGTGGCGAGAGCGTCCTGGGCGTAGGTGATGGACTCCTTGAGGCCGTTGGTCTCGGTGTTCAGATCACTCGGGGTGAAGGGTTCGTCAAAGTTTCCGGCCTTCTGATAGGCGCGCATCTCCTGGAGCAGGGCCTTGCACTTCTTGTAGGTGTTCTCGGTAGCAGCCTTGCCGGCCTTGTTGGCCAGGGCGGTTCGGCCCTCGGTGGTCGTCTCGGCTAGCATAGCGGCGTCAACTTCCTTGTTCTGCTCGATGAGCTCATTCTGGAGCGCGTCGAGGTAGGCACGGACGCCGGTGGCAAGGGTGGCGCGGTTCTCGAAGCAGAGGGAGCTAATGTCCATGAGGACGTAGTTGATGGAATTCTCGGGTTCCTCGTTGTTTACGATGTCCGCTTCGTCGCAGTGATCGAAGGAGACAGTCTGATCGCTGAAGTACGGGCTAACCTCAGTCATCAGAGCGGAGTACAGCGGTATGGCAACGGAGAACTCGGCGCGCGAGAGCATCTCCCACTGGATGGTTGCCACCTGGGGATCGAGGCCGTTGCGAATCTGGAAGAGATTGATCTCGGTGTTACGCTCACTGCCAATGCAATAAACACCATCAGTGTTCGCGTTGAGGCCGGGGACGTTCTCGCCGCGGTTGCCGAAGGCGCGAATCAACTCGAAAGTGCTCCAACCAGACTTGCCAGGTTTGAAGAACAGGGGCTGGATTTCGCTGACCATGGCTCCCTTTTGGTCAGGATAATCATCGCTCTTAACTGTGATAATGTCGTAATCTGTGCCTTTGGTCAGCGGGCTACCAAAATAGTTGCGGCCCTGGACATAGCGGGACCACTGGTGAACGCCGGAATCGGCGAGGCTTTCGCCATAGGTTTTGGCGACATCGAACTTGCCGTCGGTGTACTCGGCGAAACCATTTTCTTCGGGCATGGACTGGATCTTCTCAGAATGGAGGCAATTCTCGGTGTCATTGAGGTTGACATCGTAGTTAAGACTGCCAATATTGGGATTGAGTGAGGCCACGTTGCCGGCGAGCTTCATGGCGATCCACTGATGGCCGGAAAGCGCGGCGAACAGCCAGGTCTCGTTGTTGTCGGCGATGATGATCTGGTCGTTGGAGCAGACGCCCTGCTTATCGATCAGGCTGCCGATCAGCTTGACGCCCTCGCGGGCCGTGGCACTTTCGCCCAAGATGACGCCCGCGTAGCTATACTCACCCAAGCCCTTCGTCAGAGGGTCCACGGCTTCGACATCTGCATTCATACTGGTGCTTAGCGTGGCAGAGCAGGATACGCCCATTTCGTTGATGCCGGCCTCGGAGTAGGCATCCCAGCGTCCGTGCCACTGCGAAGGATGATCGCGCACGTAGCTATAACGATACGTGGTCTTGGTCGAGGTGTATGTGAAGTTGGACTCGTCTGAGCCGTAGATATAGCCGGGACCATGTGAGGGCTCGATGCCGAAGTGTTTGAGGTAACGCGTATCAAAGTCCTCGGCACGGCCGTAGTACGTGTTGCCGTCGGCCGTTAGATCTTTGCCCATGTACATCTGCGTGCAGGCGAGCGCAGATATCGGCATGGACATGATGGTTGCAGCTCCAAATGCGAGGCCTATGCCAAGCTTTTTGAGCGCGTTGACGGGGTGAGTTTTCCTCATATTCCCTCCCAGCGTGCGAAAGCCCTCTGTCGCCAGAGGGCTTCAGCCAATAAAGACACTCCCTTAGCGTAACGAATCGGAAACAATATTCATCTATGAAAAATGCTTACTCGATAAGCGTAATGAAATATGCGATGAGCGGTTAAATATACTCAGTTTGTAGCTTTAGCCAAATAAAGACGCCCTGCAATTACTGCATCTGGATAAAGCGTCTGGAAATACCGAAATGAAAAATCCCCCGCTGTTTGGCAAATGCATAAACAGCGGGGGAGACGATAATTGGATGAATATCATACCAATGTGGAATTATTTCTTCCGGCGGTGGATCACGTTGATCGCATAGCCGACGAGCATGGCCAGAACAATGACGATAAAGCCGAGCAGGGGATTGTCGTTCATGGGGTCCTCCTATTTACCAAGCGGTGAGAATTCGTCGACGATCAGGTCGAGACATTGCGGAAGCGCGCGGGCGCCAAAGACGCCGGAGTTGCTGGAGATAATCTCGCCATCGAACTGCATGCCCAGCGACGGTGTACAGGTAATCTTAGCTTCCTTGGTCTGGATGATCTTGAACTGCGGGCGACCGAGCACCTTGCCGGCGGGGTCGAGCGCAGCAGTGATCACGGTGGGCAGCAGCTGCACGGTGCGCACGGGCTCGATGACCGCGATGTCGACCATGCCGTCGTTCATGCGGCAGTCGGGGAACAGGTTGATGTCGTTTTGGATGACCGAGGTGTTGCCTGCCATGCAACAGATGCCGTCGAGCTCCTCGACAATGCCGTCATGCTCAATCGTAAAGTGCGCCACTGTGGGATTGGGCGTGGCAAGCGCCGACAGGAAGTAGGCGATCTCGCCGATGTCGTTTTTGGTGGGGGCGGCCTTCATCATGATCTCGGCGTCGAAGCCCGAGCCGGCGATGATGATAAAACCATGGCGCTTTTCGTTGCCGTCCTCGTCGAGCCAAAAGAGCTCGCCCATGTCGACCTTGACCGTGCGGCCGGCGCGGCAGGCCTTGGCGAGTGCCGCCGCCTCGGGGGCATTGCCGATGTTGTTGAAGAACAGGCATGCCGTGCCAGAAGGGAAGACGAGTGTGGGGACGCCGCATCCGCGCATCTGGTCGAGCACGTTGGAGACGGTGCCGTCGCCACCCGAGACCACCACGCGATCGAACTCGCGCACGTCTGCCACGGCGTCCTCGGGCTCCATGCCGTCGCCGATAAAGCGCATCACGACCTCGTCGCCGCCCTGCGCGAGGGCGTGCGTGAATGCGAAGATTTCATCTGAGCTGGGGCCCGATGCCGGGTTGTGGATGATAAGGCAGCGCATACTTACGTTCCCGTTCTGTGACTAACCGAGTATAGTTGTAAGGCAATGCCGATATCCTACCCGTGTTTTTCGGGCCTAACCTTATTCGATGGGTTGATATGTACATTTCCACACATCAGGCTCTACTCGACTTTTGCCAGCGCGCCCGCGAGTTCGACGCGATTGCCGTCGATACCGAGTTTTTGCGCGAGCGCACGTTCCATCCGCGTCTGTGCCTGGTCCAGATTGCCACCCCTGCCGAGAGCGTCGCGGTCGATCCCCTGGTGATCGACGACCTGTCGCCGCTCGCCGAGCTTATGGCCGACGAGAGCGTGACCAAGGTGTTCCACGCCTGCTCGCAGGATATGGAGGTCATGCTCCACACCGTGGGCGTGCTGCCGCGTCCTATTTTTGATACGCAGGTGGCCGCCGCCTTTTTGGGTGAACGCCAGCAGATTTCCTACGGCGCGCTCGTGCAGACGTTTTGCGGCGTCTCGCTGCCCAAGACTGAGTCGCTGACCGACTGGTCGCGCCGCCCGCTGACCGATAAACAGATTGAGTACGCGATCGATGACGTCAAGTACCTGATCGTCGCCTATACCGAGATGATGAGCCGCCTGCGCGAGCTGGGCCGCGTGGACTGGGTGCTCGACGAGCTCCGCCCGCTGGCCGACGAGTCGCACTATCGCGCCGACCGTCACGAGGCATTCCGTAAGGTCAAGCGCATCAACTCGTGCAGCCGCCATCAGCTGGGCATCGCGCGCGAGCTTGCCGCTTGGCGCGAGGACCGTGCCGAGCGACGCAACATCCCGCGCAAGTGGGTCATGTCCGACGATACGCTGCTGGCGCTCGTCAAGCGCAATCCCGTGCGCGTCGAGGAGTTCCGCAGCATCCGCGGTACCGACCAGCTGGGGGAGCGCGACGTGGACGGCGCGCTCATGGCCATCAAGCGTGGCGCAAGCTGCCCGCACGACCGTCTGCCGCTCATGGTGCGCGGGCATCGTCAGATTTCGCCGGAGCTGGAAAGCGTGACGGACCTGATGTATGCGCTCATCCGCTTGGTTGCCGAGCGCTCGGGCGTGGCGACCTCGGTCATTGCCTCGCGCGATGATCTTGCCGACTATATTGAGCATCCCGAGCAGAGCCCCCTGCGCGAAGGTTGGCGCTTTGAACTCGTTGGCTCGCGCCTGGACGATTTACTTTCGGGCAATATGGGGTTGACGGTGAAGGACGGCAAAATCGAGCTTTTATAGTTACGCGGTTTTACCAAACCGCGTAACAGCTCGACGCTGCAAACGGCCGAGAGCGGCAATCTGACGTTCAATCGTCGCTTGCGTACCAAAGTACGCGTCGCTTCTCTTTCACGTCACCTTGCTCGCCCTCGGCCGTTTTCGCTGACAATGCCTAAACATCGATGCTGACTTGCCTGCTGGGCGAGTGGGTAGAATGCCTCCAACGTGTAACTCGATTCGGAGGAATTTGCATGCCTTATTACTATGGATACGGCTTTGGCATCGACCCGCTGTACCTGCTGGTTGTTCTTGTCTGTACGGTGCTTGGCCTTGCCGCGCAGAGCTATATCAACTCGACGTACAAGACGTGGTCCAAGGTGCGCTCGGACGGCGACACGGGTGCTACGGTCGCTCGCCGCATGCTCGATGCCAACGGTTGCAACGCCGTGGGCATCAAGGGCGTTGCCGGCGAACTCACCGACCATTACAACCCGCAGGACAACAACCTGTATCTGTCGGACGCCAACCGTTCGGGCGGGTCGGTCGCAAGCGTTGCCGTCGCCTGCCACGAGGCGGGCCATGCCGCTCAGCGCCAAAGTGGCTACGCCATGATGAAGGTGCGCAGCGCCCTCGTGCCGGTCGTCAACTTTACTCAGAACACCTGGACCATCGTGCTGCTCATGGGCCTGTTCATGAACATCGCGGGACTCACGACTCTCGCGTTGGTCTTCTTCTCGTTTAGCGTGCTGTTCCAGCTGGTTACGCTGCCGGTCGAGATAGATGCCAGCCGCCGCGCTGTGGCCTACATTGAGCAGTCGGGCATGAGCTCCAAGCAGGTCAACGGTGCCAAGAAGGTGCTGACGGCGGCTGCGCTCACCTATGTGGCAGCGGCACTGACCTCGATTATTCAGCTGCTCTACCTTATGGCTCGTTACAACAGAAACTCCAACCGATAAGAGCTTGGACTGACAGGCGCCGCGGGGATTCGTGTCCCCGCGGCGCTGTACTATGTGTGGGACTTGAATTTGCACGGGGCCGGAGCCCTTGTGCACGATGACGAAAGGAGGCTGCGTGGCAGGCTGGAATCTAACCGGCAATGCCGTTTCCGCCGAGTTCGACGGATCGGACGAGCAGGAGCGTAAGGAGCTCAGCGTGAGCCAGGCGGTGGAGATCGCCGCCGGTGCGCTCGATGCTATTCCGCAGCTGAGCGTCCTGGGTGAGGTCACGGGCTTTCGTGGCCCCAATGCCCGAAGCGGCCACTGCTACTTCCAAATCAAGGACGACTCGGCCGCCGTCGACTGCATCATCTGGAAGGGTGCCTATCTTAAGCGCACCTTCGACTTGCGCGACGGTATGCAGGTGAGCTTTAAGGGCAGCTTCAATCTCTATAAGCCCACGGGCCGTATGAGCTTTGTCGCCCGCTCGTTCTCGCTGGCGGGGGAGGGCCTGCTGCGTCAACAGGTGGCGCAGTTGGCCGAAAAACTGCGCCGCGAGGGCTTGATGGACGAATCCCGTAAACGTCGCATCCCGGTGTTTTGCTCACGTGTGGCGGTCGCCACCTCGCTTTCGGGCGCCGTGATCGACGACGTCAAGCGTACGCTGCGCCGTCGCAACCCGCTCGTAGAGCTTGTCTGCGTGGGTGCCAAGGTCCAGGGTGAGGGCGCACCGGCGGAGCTTATCGATGGCCTGCGCCGTGCCGCTGCCATCATGCCGACGCCCGATTGCATCTTGCTCGTGCGCGGCGGCGGTTCCTTCGAGGACCTCATGACCTTTAATGACGAGGAGCTTGCCCGCGCGGTGGCGGCCTGTCCCGTGCCTGTAGTGACAGGTATTGGTCATGAGCCCGATACTTCGATCTGCGATATGGTGAGCGACCGTCGCGCCTCCACGCCTACGGCCGCGGCCGAATCGGTGGCACCGGCTATTACGGAGCTGGCCGATGTGCTCGAGGCACGTCATCAGCGTCTGGGCGCCGCGATGGCTTCGATGATCGGGTCGGATCAGGTCGATCTGGAGATGCTCAATCAGCGCGGTCGCCGTGCGTGGGATACCTATACGGCCCGTCTGGGCGATGCGCTCGATGCAGCTGCATGCCGCCCGTGCCTCAACGACCCAACGTTTATGGTCGAGCGTCGCGAGTCGGAGCTTGCCTTGACAGCCGATCGCCTGTCCGGCGCCATAACGCGCTCGGTTGGGGCCTTCCGCTCCAACTTCGAGCGTCTGCCTGAGCGCCTGGTCGCAAGCACCTCAGGGCTCGATGGCAAGCGGCATGCGCTCACGCTCGCAAGCTCCCGTCTGGAGCATCAGGGGCGCACGATGTTAAGCAAGCCCGCGTCCGACTTGGGCCGCGCTGCGGCTTCGCTCGACGCCTTGTCGCCGCTCAAGGTGCTTGCCCGCGGCTACTCCATCGCGTACAGCGATGACGGCGTGGCTACGAGCGCTAAGACCTTTAAGCCCGGCGACGCCATTCGTGTGCGTATGGCAGACGGCAACGTGGCGGCAACCGTCAATACGGTCGAGTAGGCCGCGTTTCATAGTGATAGACCTTTAGGAAAGGAAATAGATATGGCAGAGAAGACCCCGGTCGAGCAGCTTACGTACAAGCAGGCCTCGCAGGAGCTGGAGCTCATTATTCGCAGCCTGGAGTCGGGCGACATGGAGCTCGAGGAATCGCTCGAGAGCTACACCCGCGGCGTTGAGCTTCTCAAGAGCCTGCGTACCCGCCTGTCCGATGCCGAGCAGAAGGTCTCGGTGCTCCTTAAGGACGTCGACGGCAACGACGTACTCGCCGACGGCGAAGCCGCCAACACCGACGACAACCTCTCGTTCTAATCATTCCACAGCCCACTTTGGGGTAGTCTTTTTGGGACGGGGCTTTTTTGACTACCCTTTGGCGACGGCTCACCGAGCGCTTGCGTTTGCGAAAAAGTAGTCAAAAAAGCCCCGTCCCAAAAAGACTGCCCTGATCTCGTTAGGAACATCGGAGGTGGGCACGGCTTGT
>CAKUGA010000057.1 GCA_934654515.1 uncultured Collinsella sp.
CGGTTGCCGCGGAAGCCGCCGCCGTTGCGGCCGCCACGATCGCCACCGCGACCGCCGCGGTCGTTACCGCGGTTGCCGCCGAAGCCACCGCGGTTGCCACCGCGGTCGCCATAGCCACCACGGTTGCCGCCGAAGCCGCCACGGCCGCCACGGTCGCCGCCACGGCCGCCACGATCGCCACCGCGACCACCACGGTCGCCGCCACGGCCACCGCGATCGCCAAAGCCGCCACGACCGCCACGGTCGCCGCCGCGGCCACCGCGATCGTCACGACCGCCGCGAGGACCGCGGTCCTCGTCCAGGCCCATGGCGACGAGCGGGGCGATAACCTTATCGAGAGCGGCCATCAGCTCGGTGGCCTCCTCGTAAGAAAGCTCGGGCAGGAGCTTCTCCTTCTTGTTGGCAAGCTCGGTCAGGCCCTCGGCAGCATCCTCAGCAGCGAAGACGACGATCTTGCGCATGTCGCCCTCGGCATCGTCGATACGGCCGACCAGGTCGGCAGCCTCGGCCTCGGCCATCAGGCCATCGAGCTCACGAAGGCGCATGCCCAGCAGATCGGACATCTCCTTCTGCTCCATCTTGGGCTTGAGGTCAAGGAGCTTAATGGCGCGCTCGATGTTCGCCATGCGCTCGGCCTTGGCCTCCTCCTCCTTGGAAATAGCAAAGCGACGGCTACGCAGCAGGCGGGCGGCCTTCTGCATCTTGTCCATCAGCTCTTCGTCATCGTAATCAACGGCGGCCTCGACAACCTCGGCCTCCTCCTCGGCGGAAACCTCGTCAGCAGCCTCAACCTCGGCAGCTTCGGTCTCCACGGTCTCGACTGCCTCAACCTCGGCAGCCATGGTCTCGTTCTCGGTCTCGTTCATGATCTCTTCGTTCTCAGACATGAGACTCCTTCTTGGCCCTCTCGGGCATCATCGCCCCATTCGCGGGGCCCGTCGCGCACTCTTTGCGCTTATAAATCATGCCTCTCGGCAAAACGTCCATTAGTTTATGGTGTCGTCCGTCAATCTAGCTGCAGAATCTATGTGCACACATTAATGCGACATGTCGCGGTATCATGACTTGAATCAAATGCGCCCACCTTAAGGAGCCCGCCATGATCAAACCCATCATGAAGTCCGAGTTCTTTTTACGCCTGCCCTCCGAGGACGCCGGCCCCGAAGACGCCGCGACCGGGCAGGACCTCCTGGATACGCTCCATGAGCATGAGCATGAGTGCGTAGGCCTTGCCGCCAACATGATCGGCGTGCGCAAACGCATCATCTGCGTAAAGGACGGCAACAGGACACTCCTGATGTACAACCCTCAAATTCTTGAGCAGGTCAATGCCTATCAGACGAGCGAAGGATGCCTCTCGCTGATCGGCAAGCGTCCCTGTACCCGCTATCGTCGCATTAAGGTGGAATATTTGGACGAGAACTTCGTCCACCGCATCAAAAACTTCTCGGGCTACACCGCCGAGATCATCCAACACGAAATCGACCACTGTTATGGGATAGTAATTTAACGCCGATTCGAAAAAGCGCCCTGCGGCCGAATGGCTACAGGGCGCTTTCAGTTGTACGGAGCTTCTATCCCCTACGACTGACGGTAATGATCAAAGAAGTCGGCGAGGTCTTCGAGGGACTCTTTGAGCACTTCCATGCGCGGCAGGTACACGATGCGGAAGTGGTCGGGCTCGGCCCAGTTAAAGCCGCCGCCGCGCGTGATCAGGATCTTCTTCTCGTGCAGCAGGTCGAGGGCGAACTGCTCGTCGTCGGTGATGTTGAACTTCTTCACATCCATCTTGGGGAAAATGTAGAACGCCGCGCGCGGCTTGACCACCGAGATGCCATCGATCTTGCTAAGCGCCTCGTACACAAAGTTACGCTGCTCGTAGACACGGCCGCCGGGGCGAATGTAGTCGTTAACCGACTGATGACCGCCGAGCGCCGTCTGGACGATCGACTGAGCCGGAACGTTAGAGCACAGGCGCATGTTCGAAAGCATGTTGATGCCCATAATAAAGTCACTCATACAGCGCTGGTTACCCGAAAGCACCATCCAGCCAATACGATAGCCCGCGATCATGTGCGACTTGGAAAGGCCGCTAAAGGTGACGCAGGGCAGGTCGGGGGCGAGTGATGCAATGGAGACGTGCTCGTAGCCGTCCATGCACAGGCGGTCGTAGATCTCGTCGGCAAAGATCATGAGCTGGTGCCTGCGCGCGATTTCAACGATGCCCTCGAGCACCTCGCGCGGATAGACCGAGCCCGTGGGGTTGTTGGGGTTGATGATGACGAGGGCCTTGGTCGCGCTCGTGATCTTGGACTCCATATCCTCCAGGTCGGGATACCAATCCGCTTGCTCATCGCACAGATAGTGCACGGGATGACCGCCGGCAAGGGTTGCGCACGCCGTCCAGAGCGGATAGTCGGGGCTGGGGATCAGAATCTCGTCGCCATTGTCGAGCAGCGCGTTCATCGAAAGCTGAATGAGCTCGGACACGCCGTTGCCCGTATAGATATGCTCCATCTGAACGTTGGGCAGGCCCTTGATCTGCGAGTACTGCATGATCGCCTTGCGAGCGGAGAACAGGCCGCGCGAGTTGGAATAGCCCTCGCAGTCGGGCAGCTGCTGACGCATGTCCTTGATGACCTCATCGGGCGTGCGGAAACCGAAGGGCGCCGGGTTGCCGATATTGAGCTTGAGGATGCGCTCGCCCTCGTCCTCCATGCGGGCAGCCTCGTCGACGACGGGGCCGCGCACGTCATACAGGACGTTATCGAGCTTGGTGGATTTAGAGAAAGTGCGCATGGTAGTGCTCCTTGCAATTTGAGCCGTGGGACTAGGTTCGGATTTGGCAACGTTACGGGGCGATGGCATCTCGCCTTGGTCGGCGTCACTGGCGAGCAGCCAGGTAACATCGACCTCCAAAATACGGGCGAGCAGCTCTGCCACATCGCGCCGCGGGATCGTCTTGCCGCTCACATATTGGCTCATCTGACTCTTGCCGAGTTTTTTGCCGAGCATCTCCGATGCACGAATCACGTCCGACTGGCGAACGTCGCGATCGGACATAGTCTGTCGCAGGCGATCGCTAAACGTCTCTTGGGCCACTAGAACCTCCTTGCTGGCAAAGTTCAATTTATAGAACACGAATTGAACCTGAGTTCAATTTAGGCAGCAGTATAGCGCGGCACATAGTACGAAAGTTCAATTTCACAAAGAAATGCGCCAAGTTCCAAGATTTGCTCCAGAGCAGATAACAGTGTGCACCATTAGAGATATTCGAGAAATCGAGTCGCCGCAAGCGAAACGTCGGCCGTGCGGTATATGGCATTGATTTGCCGATGAGGATGCCCCTCCAGCGGCCGGATAGCGACATCAAACTGACAGCGGCGCAAGATGAGTGCCGGAAGAACACTCACGCCCAATCCGTCCTCGACCATGGCCATGATCGCATAGTCGTCCCAAGTCGACAGCTTGGAGCGCACCGTTAGGCCCGCACGGCGGAACAGCGGCGTAATCTCGTCATCGCTACCGCGCTCCAGCAGGATAAATTGCTCGTTGGTCAAATCGGCAAGAGAAACAACATCCGCATCGGCAAGCGAAGAGCTCGCTGGCACTACGGCCATCAGCTCATCTTGCACCAACGGCCGTGACGTCATGCCGACACCGCGTGGCTCGCGCGGAATAAAGCCCAGGTCGCAGCGACCTTCCGCCACCCATTGCTCAATTTCGGAGTAGTCGCCCATCAGCAGTTCGTAATCGACATCCGGGTGATCGGCGCGAAAGCGCGCAATGACCGGTGGCAGCACATGAGTCGCCACACTCGAAAACGTACCGATGCAGATTTTGCCGCGCATAAGCCCACGCATCTCGTCCACGCGTCGCTGCAGGCGGCCAAACTCCTCGCATAACGCCTCGACCGCCGGCATGATCTGCCGACCATCGGCAGAAAGTACCACGCCCTCGCGGCTGCGATCGAGCACCTTAAAACCCCAGTCGGCCTCAAGATCGCCCACCATGCGACTCACGCCCGACTGCGAATAGCTCAGGCGCTCAGCGGCACGCGTAAAGCTGCCGGCGCGCACCGTTTCGAGCAGTACTTGCATCTTTTGGATATTGGTCTCCACGACACGCCCCACCTTAGCATGAGTATTTGTCATGTCTCCCATGCATTATATTCGCTTTTCTTCTATTGCCCGCTACTCCATAGTGAACATGCACCGATATAGAGGGGACGGCAGTGCATGAACAACGGATTGCTTACATACTTAGCAGCATTGCTGCTGTTTGGCTCGAACGGCATCATCGCCGCTGCGATCGCACTGCCGAGCTCCGATATCGTGCTCCTGCGCACGTTTTTGGGTGCGCTCTCGCTCATCATCATCCTCGTCACTACGCAACGCCATAAGTTGCAGGCACCGTCTCGTCCCCGCGAAGCCGCTGCCCTTATTCTCTCGGGCGCTGCGCTGGGTGCCAGCTGGATATTCCTGTTTCGCGCCTACCAGACCATTGGCGTTGGCATCTCCTCGCTGCTGTATTACTGCGGCCCCATCATCGTTATGGCGCTCTCCCCGCTCATTTTTGGTGAGAAGCTGACCGGCGGTAAAATCACCGGCTTCATAGCCGTCGCCTGCGGCGCCTTCCTCATCGCGGCACAGGGCCTCGGCGGCAACATGCCCATCTTGGGCATCGTCTGCGGCATCGCCTCGGCCTTCTGCTACGCGCTGATGGTCATCGCCAGCAAGGGGGCGCCGCACATCGAAGGACTCGAGAACTCCACGCTCCAGGTGAGTGCTGCCTTTGCGACCGCGCTGGTTCTCACGCTCATCACGCAGGGCGTCCCCTCGTTTTTCTCCCCCAGCATTGCCACCGGCATCGATTGGCGCGCCGTCGCCATGCTCGGCATCGTCAACACCGGACTCGGTTGCCTGCTCTACTTTAGCGCCGTCGCCAAACTGCCCGTACAGACCGTCGCCGTCGTCGGTTACCTCGAGCCGCTTTCGGCCGTCGTCTTCTCCGTCGCCCTTTTGGGCGAGGCCATGACGCCCATCCGCCTGATGGGAGCCGCGCTGATTATCGGCGGAGCGATCTTCTGCGAACTCGCCGGCAAACGCGCAAGCGCCAAGGGCAGCATCGCTCAGGCAGCGCGTGCCTAACAGCCCCTCTTCGGTTTCAAAACAGGGGTGCGTCCGCGGTACCACCTTGCAGCAAGCCACACAGCGGATTCGCCCCTGTTTTGAAATGTCATCTGCGCAAACGAATACTCCCCAGCTGGGGATTATTGTCTAAAGCACCCCGATGTGCCAAACTGCTCTTATATAAAGACGGCATAAAAGATTTCTGTCCCGACAGAAATTAGATGTCTAAGGGAGTCCACGTGGCACACAACAAACTGGAGACAAGTCTCCAAGACCAGCAGAGTCAGGGCGGGCACGGAGCCATCCCCCTCTCCGCCGGTATGCTGCTCGTTACGCTCGGCGTCGTCTACGGCGACATCGGCACGAGCCCCATGTACACCATGAAATCAATCGTCGCCAATAACGGCGGCATCGGCACCGTCAGCGAGGACATGATCCTGGGCGCGCTTTCGCTCGTCATCTGGACCATGACGCTCGTGACCACGGTCAAGTACGTGCTGATCGCCATGAAGGCCGACAACCACAACGAAGGCGGTATCTTCGCCCTGTTCAGCCTTGTGCGCAAGGTGGCGCCGTGGCTGATTCTGCCCGCCATGATTGGCGGCGCGGCGCTGCTCGCCGACGGCATCCTTACCCCCGCCGTCACCGTAACCACAGCAATCGAGGGACTGCGCACCATCGAGTGGGGCCATGCACTGCTGGGCGACGGCCAGACCAACGTCATCATCATCACCATCATCATTATCTGCGGCCTGTTTGCCATGCAGCGTGCCGGCACCTCGTCGATCGGCAAGCTGTTTGGCCCGCTTATGACATTATGGTTCCTGTTCCTGGCAGGCGCCGGTCTGTTCAACATGCTCGGTAACCTGTCCATCCTGCGCGCGCTCAACCCCATCCGCGGCATCATGTTCCTGTTCTCGCCCATCAACCACTCGGGCATCATGGTGCTCGGCTTCGTCTTCCTTTCGACGACCGGCGCCGAGGCACTCTATTCGGACATGGGCCATGTGGGCAAGGCCAACATTTACGCATCCTGGCCGTTCGTAAAGGCGGCGCTCATTCTCAACTACCTGGGCCAGGGCGCTTGGCTGCTTGCCAACAACTCCAATCCCCAAATGCTCGCGATGGACATCGTCAACCCGTTCTATATGATGCTCCCCGAGCCCCTGCGCCCCTTCGCCATCGTGCTTTCGGCCGTGGCGGCCATCATCGCCTCACAGGCGCTCATCACCGGCTCGTTCTCGCTGGTATCCGAGGCCACCCGCCTCAACCTTATGCCGCACCTGCGCATCCACTACCCCAGCGATACCAAGGGCCAGCTCTATATTCCGCTCGTCAACAACATCATGTGGATCGGCTGCATCTTTATCGTGCTGCTGTTCCAAAACTCCGAGCGCATGGAGAGCGCCTACGGCCTCGCCATTACCGTGACCATGCTCATGACCACGACGCTTTTGACGAGCTACATCGCCGGCATCATGAAGCACAAGCTGGGCGCCTGCGTCTTCGCTCTGCTCTTTGGCGCCATTGAGCTCTGCTTCTTCGCTTCGTGCCTCACCATGTTCTTTGACGGCGGCTACGTCATGATCTTCCTGGCCTCGCTGCTGTTTGGCCTTATGTATGTGTGGCGTCGCGGTACCGCTATCGAGCGCACGCAGACGATCCTGCTGCCCGTCTCCAAATACATCGACCAGCTCAACCGTCTGCGCAACGACGAGACCTATCCCGTGCTCGCCGACAACCTGGTGTTCCTCACCAACAGCCCCGACCCGCTCACGCTCGACCGCGATGTGCTCTATTCCATCTTGGACAAGCACCCCAAGCGCGCCAAGGCATATTGGTTCATCAACGTGCACGTTACCGACGAGCCCTATACGCACGAGTATTCCGTCGAAACCTTTGGCACGGACTTCTTGTTCCGCGTACGCTTGGACCTGGGCTTTAAGGTCAACCAGCGCGTCAACGCCTATCTGCGCCAGATCGTCGGCGATCTGATGGCTTCGGGTGAGCTGCCGCCGCAGCACCACACCTACTCTATCTACGAGACGCGCGGCAACGTGGGCGACTTCCGTTTTTGCATGCTGCGCAAGATGCTCGCCCCCGAGACGGACATCAACCGCAACGACCACCGCGTCATGGCCATCAAGTATGCCGTCCGTCGCGCCTGCGGAAGCCCGGCACGTTGGTACGGTCTTGAGAACTCGGCCATCATCATCGAGTACGTGCCGCTGTTTGCCCGCATGCGTCCGGCCGTCAAGCTGGTGCGCACCCAGGTGCCGCTCGAGGTTCAGGTCGAGGAGGCCGAGGAAATGGAAGTCGACATCTTCTCGGACGACTTGGTCAACGGCAACGAGGCCGGCAAGAGCATGAACGTCGATCCCACCGAGCAGCTCGAAAGCGTCGCTGACACGCCCGAACAGCAGCAGCTCGACGGACTCGAGAGCACCCAACTCAACGACGCCAACTTCTAAAACGCCGTCAGCCATCGACGAAAACGGCCCCGCACCTCACGAGATGCGGGGCCGTTTTGCGTCGTAATAAACTGGCAGACTACGAGCGGCGCGGCTCGGGAGTCACGAGCTTATCGGGGCTCGCGCCCTCGGCATCCATCAGGCTCACGTAGCGAATCGACGGGTCCTCATACGTTGCGTAATAGTAATTGCCCGT
>CAKUGA010000058.1 GCA_934654515.1 uncultured Collinsella sp.
TTTGAGGCGGCGGTCTTTGACGTGCAGTACAAGAAGGCCAAGAACGCCCTGCATGCCACCGGGTGCAAGGAGTATTGCATCGGCGGCGGCGTTTCGGCCAACCCGCATCTGCGCGAGATGATGATCAAAAAGCTCGGGCGCCAGGGCATCCGTGTGACGGTGCCGCCTCTCTCGGCATGCACCGACAACGCCGCCATGATCGCGGAGGTCGCCCGCCGTAAATTCGATCGAGGAGAAATCTCGCCGTTCGACGTCGACGCCGATCCGAACATGACGCTGTAACTGGTACGGAGCGGTCCCCGGCCCCGCCCGGGCCCCAGCGGCCGCATATGAACTTTCCTGCTCGGACAGTCCTGCTCACGACGGAGGCCACATTAAGTGGCCTCCTGTTCGTGCGGAACTCGCGATAAAGTTCATATATGGCGGCAGGCGCCCGCCCCGCCCCCGAGGAGCTCCCATCCCAAATGTGCGGAGCAAAGCTCCGCACACCAACTTTTTCTTTCAGCTAAAGAACGCCGGAAATTCGACGCTGGCTTGTTAACCTTGCTGGATGTTGTCGACGCCGATCCAGCCCAGAAGCCATATCGATGCAGAAAGGTCCACGACCGGAGGGGCCGGATATAAGGTTTATCGCGAGTTCCGCACGCAAAGAAGGCCACTTAATGTGGCCTTCGTCTTGCGCAGGACTGTAGAGCAGGAAACCTTATATCCGGCCCCTCCGGTCGGGGACCGCACCTTTGCGACTACAGCGTCATGTTAGGATCGGCGTCGACATCGAACGGCGAGATTTCACCTCGGTCGAATTTACGGCGGGCGACCTCCGCGATCATGGCTGCGTTATCGGTACAGGCAGATAAGGGCGGCACCGTTACGCGGATCCCCTGACGCCCAAGCTTCTTGATCATCATCTCGCGCAGATGCGGGTTGGCCGAGACGCCGCCACCGATGCAGTATTCCTTGCATCCGGTAGCGTGCAGTGCGTTTTTGGCCTTCTTGTACTGCACGTCAAAGACAGCTGCCTCAAACGAAGCCGCCAGATCGGGCAGGTGAATCGTGCGCCCGGCCTTGGTCTCCTGCTCGATGTAGAGCGTCACGGCCGTTTTAAGACCCGAAAGCGAGAAACGATAGTCTCCCCTGCTGTTAAGCGCACGGGGGAAGTCAATCGCCTTGGGATTGCCCGTCTCGGCCAGCTTGGAGATGATGGGGCCACCGGGATAGCCCAGACCCAACGCCTTGGCTACCTTGTCGAAGGCCTCGCCCACAGCATCGTCGAGTGTCTCACCAAGTACCTCGTAGTCGCCCCATGCCTTCACGTGCACGAGCATGGTATGACCGCCCGAGACGAGCGTGAAGATAAACGGCGGCCTGAGATCGGGCTGCGCCAGCAGGTTGGCGAACAGATGGCCCTCCAGATGGTTGACGCACACGAGCGGCTTGCCGGCGGCATAGGCAAAGCCCTTGGCGAAGGCGACGCCCACTACCAGAGCACCCACCAGGCCCGGACCCTGTGTCACGCCAACAGCGGCGAGTTCGCTCGGCGCGATGGCTCCACCCTCAAGACCAAGCGATGCTGCGGCATCCTCGAGCGCCGCATCCACGACACTCACAATCACCTCAACGTGTTTGCGCGAGGCAATCTCGGGCACCACGCCGCCAAAGCGGGCGTGAAAATCAATCTGTGTCGACACCTGGTTGGCCAGCATATTGCCATCCGCATCGATAATCGCCACGGCCGTCTCGTCGCAGGAGCTCTCGATAGCGAGCACTAGGCGGCGGCGCTCAATTTCGGCACGCTCCCCCTCGGAGCGCCCAGGCGCAGGCAGCGGCCATACGCGCTGCTCTGCCGCCGTCGGCTCGGGCGAAGCATTGTCGACCGGAAGCACCAGGGGCAGCGGAGCCGTCATGACGATGGCGTCCTTGCCGGCACCATAGTAGCCGCGGCGACGGCCAGCCTCGGTAAAGCCCAGAGCGGCATAGAGCGCAATCGCGCCCTCATTGCCGTCCTCGACCTCGAGCGAAGCCGTGGTGCAGCCGAGCATCTGAGCATCATAGCTCACGTGCGACAGCAGCTTGCGGGCAATGCCCTCACGGCGATGCGCCGGGTCGACGGCGACATCCAGAATCTGCACATCGCCGTCCACGACCATACCGCCGGCAAGGCCCAGCAGTTTGCCGTCGTCGTGTGCCACCCACCAACTACGCGGCGCAGCGACGTCCTCGCCCAGTTCGGACAGGAACATGCCCGGCGTCCACGCCTCGTGTCCGGCACCTTCAAAGCAGGCAGCCTCCAGCGCGCTCGCGCCCTCGGCATCCGCCGCGCCCATGGGACGGAACTGCAGATGACGACCGGCGAGCTCATCGGCAACGCCCGTAATTTCGCTCTGCGCGCTCTCGGCAAGACCAAGACGCTTGCGCTCGTTTTCCTCAGCATCCGAAAGGCGCGTGTAAATCGGCAGGACGCGGACCGGATCGCCGTCACCCGCAGCGTGCGCGAGCAGCAAGCCCTCGCCCGAAGGCCACCACAGGTCGCGCTCCACGCAGCGGGCGGCCTCGTCCTCACCCAGCAGCTTGCCATAGCGCACGAGACCGTCACCGGTCAGTTGAACCTGGTCCCAGTCCGCTGCTTGGCGCCACTCATCGAGCGCCACGGCGGCCTTGACCACGTGCTCGCGCTCAAATTGACGCTCGGGACCCTCATCGACCAGCATATACAGCGCCGGATATACCTCACCGCGCATAGCATCGGCCAAGATACCAAGCTTGCCGCGCACACCAGCCTTCCACGCCGTCCAAGCGCAAGCGTCGAGCGTCGACACGCCCAGCAGCGGAACATTGGCACCACGCGCGAGGCCCTTGGCAGTGGAGATGCCGATGCGCACACCCGTAAACGACCCCGGGCCGCGGCCGACCACGTAGCAACCAACATCGCTGCGATCCAGACCGGCTTGACCCAGCACGCCATCAACGGTATTCACGAGCTCAACGTTGGCGTGACGGCGACACATGTGGTCGCCACTCACGAGCTTCGTCTCGCCCGTCTGCCCATCAATCCAGCTTGCCGCGCAGGCAAGCATGTCGGTCGAGGTATCGAGCGCCACCACCAGCGCGTTGTCGTTATGCAAGCTCATCTTGTACAGCCTTATCAATCAAATGGGAAAGCTCCATTGCGCGGTCACCGTGCGCCTCGAGCGTTATCGTTCGCACATCGCTGTCGCCCTCATCACGCTTGAACGTCACCGAAAGATACTCATCCGTCAGCTCGTCCTGGAATTGTTCGCCCCATTCCAGCAGGCAAGCACCCTCATAGCCCAGCACATCGAAAATGCCCGTATCCTCGAGCTCGTAGGCATGCTCCAGGCGGTATAGATCAAAGTGAAACAGCGGAATGCGACCTTGATCGTGAACGGCCATGAGCGCAAACGTAGGGCTCGTAACCATATGCCCATCGCCCAACCCGCGCGAGACGCCCTTGGTAAAGTGAGTTTTGCCCACTCCCAGGCCACCGGTCAGGATGAGCACATCGCCGTCCTCAAGGCACGGTGCAATTAGCTCGCCAAAGTACTCCGTATCGGCAGCGCAAGTCGTTTTGTAAGTACCTACCCCCAGGCGCTCCAGGGACATATATGCTCCTTATTATTCCGAGGCGTCCTCTGGCGCGGGATGTCGCTCCAGATAGTCGCCCAGCATCTTAAAGTCTTCCTCCAGCAGCTCCTGCCACGCCGGATTGCGCAGCGCTGCTGCCGGATGGAACGTGGGCATTACCACAAAATGCCCCATCTGGTGGAACCTGCCGCGCAGCTTAGTAATGCCAATCTCGGTCTTTAGCACAAAGTGTGTCGCGGGGTTGCCGAGCGTCACAATAATATCGGGCCAGATGCTTCGAATCTGCTCACGCAAAAACGGCGAGCAAGCCAGCACTTCCTCGGGACGCGGATTGCGGTTTCCCGGCGGGCGGCACTTAAGCACGTTGGCAATGTAGACGTCTTCGCGTTTGAGCCCCGCCAGCGACAAAATGCCGTTGAGGTCCTCGCCTGCCGCCCCCACAAAGGGCTCGCCCTGCAAATCCTCATTGCGGCCCGGCGCCTCGCCAATAAACATCACGCGAGCGTGGGGGTTTCCCACGCCAAACACGATGTTATGGCGCGACTGGTAAAGCTGGCAAAGGTGACAATCGCCCAGAACGGCCTCGATCTCCTCGAGTGCGACCTCACGCGGCGCCTGATGGCTATGGCCGGGGATGTGCATGACGCCCATAGCGACTCCTACACGTAGACCTTGTCGAGACGCATACCAAAGCCGCAAGCGACCTCGTAGTTAATCGTGCCGCGTAGGCGCGCCATCTCGTCCATGGTAATCTCGGCATCTCCATCGCGGCCGACAATGATCATCTCGTCACCATACTCGGCCTCGGGAATCTCATGCGCCGGGTTGGACTGAATGGCGACCATAAACTGGTCCATGCAGATATTGCCCACCTGACGCACACGCTCGCCGCGATACAGCACGTCCATACGATTGGAAAGCGTACGCGAAAGGCCATCGGCATAACCGATCGGCAGCGTGCAGATCTGAACGCGCGTACGCGGTACGCGGTAGGTAAAACCGTAGCCCACGCCCTCACCCATCGCAGGGTGTGCCACGCGCGTCACACGCGCATGGACGCTCATAACGGGATCAAGCTGCATCACGCGGCCACTCAGCTCGCACGGCTGCATGCCATACAAGCCAACGCCGGCGCGGATCATATCAAAATGCATCGAGGGGTCGAGCATCGAGGACGGCGTGTTGGCGCAGTGCACGATACCGCACTCAAAACCCGCATCCTTAATGGCCTGAACGGCCTCGGTAAAGCGCTGACATTGCAGCTTGTAGTCCCAGCCCGAAGGTTCATCGGCCGTGGCGAAGTGCGTAAATACGCCGTCGCACTGAATACCGCGATGGAAATTTATACCGCGGACAAAGTCGAGCACCTGCGTGTAGTGAACGCCGATACGATTCATGCCCGTCTCGATGGCGAGATGATACTTGCCCACTTTGCCCGCCGCGACGGCACATTCGCCATACGCAAGAGCAAAGTCAGACGTATAGACCGAGGGCATGATATCAAACTCGAGCAACGTCGGAATGGCCTCGATAGGCGGCTCGCTTAGGATGAGGATGGGTTTCGTAATCCCGCCCTGTCGGAGCTCAACGCCCTCGTTAACCGTCGCCACGGCAAACATGTCGGCACCGGCCGAATACATGATCTTGGCGCACTCAACAGCTCCATGACCATAAGCATCGGCCTTGACCACGCAGCACAGGCGTTGACGTGGATTCAGCAAGTTCTTATAGGCCCTCGTGTTGCGACGGAGCGCCCCGCGGTCGATCTCGACCCAGGACCAGCGCGTCAAATCGGCTTTATTCATGATTAGTCATCCGACCCTTCGTCCATGATTCCCAGATCTTCGAGCGCATCCTTTGCCGCCAGTTCCATGGCAGGACCGATCAAGTCGATAAGATCGGTCGCGATGACGCTCTTCTCACCATACTCCGTCGCCGCGGCAAAACCGGCGTAGCTGTGAAGTGCGACGGCGTACGAATACAGCAACTCCCAACGATCCATCTCGTCGCGCATGGTAGCAAGCGTGCCGGCCAAAATACCCGCGAGAACATCACCCGAACCGGCAGTTGCCAGAGAAGCCGGACCCGAGAGCGGCAGCAGCACACGCTCAACGCCACAGATAGCCGTCGTCGGCCCCTTGGCGATGACCACCAGATTGTCGGAGCCTGCAGCCCAGACAACCTTCTGCGCGGCCGCAATCGCGGTACCAAGGTCGTTCACCTCGTCACCGGCAACCAGACGCGAAAGCTCACGATAGTGCGGTGTCATAACCAACGGCTGCTCGCGACGATACATCTCGGGGTTACTATCAATACCGTCAATGGCAATCTTAGCAAGGCAGTTGAGCGCATCGGCGTCCAAAATAAGCGGCACATCAAGCTCGAGCAAGCCCGAAACCACCTGCATAGCGCCGGCAGACGTCGTCATACCGGGACCGCACAGTACGCAGCTGTACTTCTTTGCAATCTCGCACACCGTCATGCGCGCAGCGGCGCCAAAGGAGCCGCGGGAATCAGACGGAATAGCAAAGACGGGAATCGAAGGAAGTGCCATGCGAATAAGATTGGCGCAGGCGTCAGGAGCCGCGACTGCCACGTAACCAGCACCCGCGCGAGCTGCAGACTTGGCCGCCATAATGGCAGCACCAGGATATTGCGCAGATCCAGCGACAATAAGCACAGAGCCACGGGAATACTTATCGATATTCGATGGTAGCGGAGCAAAGTAATCAACTAAGTCACCGGGCTCAACAATCTCGGCGGCGTGGTCGACATCATCGATGACCTCGTCAAGACGGTCGTAAAGATTGCCGCAGATCAAATCGCCAGCATACTCAGGGCCATCAGCGCTATACAGACCAATCTTGGGCGCAATCATCGTCACCGTGCGCTCGGCACGAATGCAGTCGTCATCAACAACGCCCGTCTCGGCATTCAGGCCCGAGGGGACATCAATGGATACGACACAATCGGCGCATTCATTGACCGTAGGAATCCAAATGGAGAACGGCGCACGAAGATTCCCGTGGAAACCGGTACCAAAAATGGCATCGACAACAACATCCGCCTTATCGATCAAAACCTCAAGTTCGTCACGCGAGGGACCGACGCAAACGTGCACATCGCGACCGGCAGTTCGACGAGCAACATGACGTGCCAAAGCAGCAGGAATCTCATCCGGCTCAACCGGAGAAACGATATCCACGTCCACACCCTTGTGGCTCAGGATATCGGCGGCAACCCAACCGTCGCCGCCATTATTACCAAAACCGACCAGAACGAGAACCCGATCGGGATTGAGCTTCAAGACCTCGTTGGCGGCAAACTCACCCGCTAGCTCCATAAGCTCGGCCTTCGAAGTCCCTTCGCGTTCGATGATATCCTCGAGACGAACGACTTCTTCGGTACTCAAAACCGGTTTCATCTATGCTCCTAGCGTATCTTGCGAAGCATCGCCCAGGTGCTCCGTCAATGCTGAATTCTGCAGCTGCTCAAGCTCATCTAAAACAGAGCGAGCCTCTTTAAATGTCTGCGCAACGCGTTTCTTGTTGCTCACTTTTTCTTCCTTAGGCTTAGGTCGAGCATCCTCGGTGATTGCAATGGCATTAGCGACAGCCAAGTCACCCGTAAGGGTAATAGAAAGAGCGACCTCGACAACACCCAAATCCTGGGCGATTTCGAGAGCACGACCAGAAAGCAGAGCCTTCGGTTTGCCGAGTTTATCACGCGTTACCGAAACATCCTTGCGACCCACGCCTTGACTAAAACCCGTGCCGAGAGCTTTAAGCACCGCCTCGCGCGAAGCAAAGCGGCTCGCATAGTGAGCAGCGGGGCGCGATGATGCATCGCAATACGCACGCTCTTCTTCGGTAAACACACGCCGAGCAAACGACGGCGTCTTTTCAAGAATTGATTTCATGCGGGAAATCTCGACGATATCAACGCCGATACCAGCTTCAGCCATGTTCACCTCCATATCGCACAGACTAAGTTATTGTAGCCCGTTCACAGAAGATGCGACAAACGAGGGTTATAAAACACAGCTACTATGTGAGACAAAACCCGTAAACGCAAAAAAGGGGGAGGCCGCGAGGCCTCCCCCTTCTTAAGTTCGATGACGGCTCGGTGCCGTCCACCGGTCAGCGGCGCCCTGGCCTCCCACGGGCTGGCCCCGCAGTACTCTCGGCG
>CAKUGA010000059.1 GCA_934654515.1 uncultured Collinsella sp.
CTCATCTCAAAGCCGGCGAGCTTGTCGGACTGCACGGTGGCGGCGTTGGTGGAGCGCACGATGCGGGCGCCAAAGCGCGAAAGCGCGGCAAGTACGTTGCGGTCGCCCTGTGCGGAGCTGAGCGACACGCCCTCGACGGTGATTGGGTCGGTGCCGATGGCACCGGCGCACAGCCAAAAGGCGGCGTTGGACCAGTCGCCCTCGACAGCAACGCTGCCGGGCGTGCGGTACGAGCCACTGCTCACGCGGAAGTTCGTGACCTCGGGCTGGCCGTCCTTGGCCGGAATGCGCTCGACGTTGACCTCGACGCCGAAGGCCTTCATGGCCTGTATCGTCAGGTTGATGTAGGGGCGGCTCTCGATGAGGCCGGTTACCTGCACGCAGGAGGGCTGGGCCAGCAGCGGGGCTGCCAGCAACAGGCCCGAGATGTACTGCGAGCTCACGTTGCCCGGAAGCACAAAGGTGCCCGGGCGCATGCGGCCGCTCGTCTTGAGCGGAAAACCGCCCAGACCCTGTAGGTCGCAGCCGGCGGCGATGATCTCGTCCGAGAGCGGGGAGAGCGGGCGGGCGCCCAAGCGCCCCTGACCCACAAAAGTTGCTTCTGCGCCCAGCGCGCAGGCGACAGGCAGCATAAAGCGGAGCGTGGAGCCGCTTTCACCGCAGTCAAGCGTGCCGCCGGCAAGGGCCTTGAGCAGGCCAAACTCAACACTCTTCATGGTGGGGTGGACCTGGAAGCCGTCCTCGACGGTCTCGATGCGAGCACCCAGTGCCGTAAGGCAGCGCACCGTAGCCTCGATGTCGGCGCAGGTGGTGTTGCAGGTGACGTGTGTCTCGCCGTTGGCGAGCGCGGCGCAGATGATGAGGCGATGCGCCATCGACTTGGACGCGATGGCGGGAACGGTGCCCTTGAGTGGGGACGGGGTGATGCGGGCTAGCATGCGGATGCGTCTCCCTTCTGGCCGAGGCCCTCGGCAATGAGTTCGTGGAAAGTGGAAAGCGGTGTGCGGTCGATGCTGCAGCGGCCAATGCCGTGCGGAATCACTAGATCGATGGTGTCGCCCGCGCGCTTCTTGTCGTGGAGCGCCTCGGCAAAGACGGCATCGGCATCTAGGTCGCAGCGGGTCTTGAGGCCATGGCGGGCACAGAGTTCCTCAATACGACCGGGCAGTGCGGTATCGCAGACGCCGTGCAGGGCCGCGGCGCGCGTGATGATACCCATGCCGATCGACACGCAGTTGCCGTGTCCCAGCTCAAAGTGCTCGCAGGCCTCGACGGCGTGCCCGGCGCTGTGTCCAAAGTTGAGGAGCTTGCGCTGGTTGTTTTCGCACTCGTCGGCGACGACCACGGCGCGCTTGATGTCGATATTGCGGGCGATGATGAGCGCTACGCGGGCCACATCGCGGTTGAGCAGCTCCAGCGTGAGCGGGGTCTTCTCCAGCTCGGCGAAAAGCTCCGGGTCGGCGATCACGGCGTGCTTGACGACCTCGCCGCAGCCGTCGGCGAACTGCTCGGGCGTGAGGGTGGCCAGGCACCCCACGTCGGCGATAACAACGCTCGGCTGCCAAAAGGCGCCGGCGAGGTTCTTGCCGGCAGCCAGGTCGATAGCCGTCTTGCCGCCCACCGAAGAATCTACCATGGCAAGCAGGCTCGTGGGGATCTGCACAAACTTGCAGCCGCGCATGTAGGTGGCGGCCACAAAGCCGGCCACATCGCCCACGACGCCGCCGCCGAGCGCCACGATCACGTCGGAGCGCGAAAGCTCGTGCTCGGCCACAAACTCCAAAATGGCAACGTAGGTCTCGGCGCGCTTATGGGCCTCGCCGGCCTCGAAGGTGCAGATGCTCACCTCGTAGCCAGCTGCCTCAAGGCTCTGCTTAACGGGCATCTGGTAGAGCGGACCTACGTTGGTGTCCGTCACGATGACGGCGTGCGAGCCGCCGGCGGTGGCGCGCACAAGCTCGCCCGCCTGCTCCAGCAAAAACGTGCCCACATGCACCTGGTAGGGGCGTGCGGTGTCGATATCGATGGTAATCGCCATAAGCTTCGGTCCTTTCGACCTGGCGTGATGGGTGGTCTAGTGGGAGGCCTCGTCGTCGAGCGCGCGCTTAATGCGGTCGCCCTCGGCAAGGAGGTTCTCCAGATAGCGCTGGTCGCGGTCCTTGAGTGCACGGCTGTAGGCGCCGAGCGATTCGATGAGATGGTCGATCTCGAAGGCGAGAGCGTCAGCGTCGTCGATCATGAGCTCGGACCACATCTGTGGGTTGAGGTGTGCCACGCGGGTGAGGTCGCGGTAGCTACCGGCCGAAAAGCCATGGTGGACCTGAGCGGTCGGGCTTTTGACGTAGGCGTTGGACACCACGTGCGCAAGCTGGCTCGTAAAGGCAATCACGCGGTCGTGCTCGGCGGCGCTGGTCACGCTGAACTTGCCAAAGCCCAGGGGTCGCACCATCTCGCGTACCTGGCCCAAGAGCTCCAGCTTAAGCGCATCGTCCACCGCGGGCGGCACGAGCACCAGCGGTGCGCCCTGGAACAGGTCGGCGCGGGAGTGCGCATAGCCCGAGAACTGCGTGCCCGCCATGGGGTGCGCGCCCACAAAGTAGAAGCCGTGCTCGCGGGCGAGCTCAAAGGCGCGCTCGCACACGATGCCCTTGACGCCCACGGTGTCGATGACCACGGGGCCCATGATGGCTTCGGTATCGGTGGCGTCGGCGAGTGCCTGGGCGTGCGCCTCGAGCCACTCGATGCAGGCCTCTGGGTAGCATGCCAGCACGATGATGTCGCACTCGCCGAGCGTCTCGTCGTTGAGCTCGCCGGCGACGGTGCCCATGCTGGCTGCCGTCATGACGTCGTCATCGGGATCCCAGGCCAGCACGCGGACGCCCGCCTGCGCATAGCCGCGGGCAAAGCTGCCGCCGATGAGGCCCAGGCCCACGATACCGGCACACTTGGGGCCGCCCTGGTTAACGCGCGCATTTCTCACTGTACCCATGGGCTACTCCATGGTCTCTTGGCAGACAACCTCGCGAATGGCGCGGATGCGGCGCATCGTGTCGTCGAACTGGTCGGGGGTGAGGGCCTGAGCGCCGTCGGACCAGGCGTGGCTCGGGTCGTCGTGGACCTCGATCTCCAGGCCGTTGGCACCGCAGGCGGTCGCGGCGAGCGCCATGGGCTCAACGTAGCGGGTGTAGCCGGTGGCGTGGCTGGGATCGGCGACGACGGGCAGGTGCGACAGGTGGTGCAGCACCGGCACGGCGTTGAGGTCGAAGGTGTTGCGGGTGCGGGTCTCGAAGGTGCGGATGCCGCGCTCGCACAGGATGACGTTGTCGTTGCCCTCGCTCATGATGTACTCGGCGGCCATGAGCAGCTCGTCGATCGTGCCGGACATGCCGCGCTTGAGCAGAATTGGGGTCTGCGTCTTGCCGACCTCCTTGAGCAGGGGGAAGTTCTGGGCGTTGCGGGCGCCGATCTGCATGACGTCAATCTTCTTGTCCAGGAAGATCTGCACGTCGCGCGGGTCCATGATCTCGGTGACGATCGGCATGTCGAGCTCGGCCGATGCCTCGCACAGCAGGTCGAGGCCGGCGGGACCCATGCCCTGGTAGGCGTACGGGGAGGTGCGCGGCTTGTAGGCGCCGCCGCGCAGCATCGTGGCGCCGGCGGCCTTCACGCGGCGGGCGATGCGGATGAGGTTCTCGCCCTCGACGGAGCAGGGGCCGGCGATGACCTGGAACTGGTCGCCGCCGATCTTGACGCCGTGGCCGCAGTCGATGACGGAGTCCTCGGGGTGGAACTTGCGGTTGGCGCGCTTGAACGGCTCGGAGACGCGCTGTACGCGCTCGACGACGTCCATGGACTCGAGCAGGAACGGGTCGATCTTGGTCGTGTCGCCCACGAGACCGATGATGGTCTCGTTCTCGCCGCGCGAGACGTCGGTCTTGAGACCCTTCTTCTCAATCCAGCTGACGATGTGGCTGACGGCCTCGTCGCTGGCGCTCTGCTTTAAAATTGCAATCATGGTGTGCCTCTCACCTCGATGGATATCCTTTGCAAAAACGGCCCGCATCGCGAGCCGTGTATATATGGTGCATGAGAGTTTATACTATCTGACTCACTTTTGCCTTCTAAAGTGTGCCGATGTGGCGCGTCTTCCTCGGAATTGCAAAGCTTTTTCTTTTATTTTGATAGCCCGTGGTGCACTTGGGTATAATGCATTCCGTTCGCCCTATTAGCTCAGGGGATTAGAGCGTCTGCCTCCGGAGCAGAAGGCCGTTGGTTCGAATCCAACATGGGGCACCATCGAACGTAAGACCGTCCGAACCTCGTATGGTCCGGGCGGTTTTCTTATACCGATACGACGTGATGGGACGTGGTATGGCAGCAACGGATATCGAGCGCGGACTCTCGACTGCCGAGGTCGAGGAACGCATTGCCGCTGGCAAGATCAACCGCAACATGGAGCTCAAGACCAAATCGGTCCGAGAGCTGATCATCGAGAACCTCTGCACGCTGTTCAACTTGATCAATGTGGTCTTGGCGATTCTGGTTTTGCTGACCGGGTCGTTTAAGAACTTGACGTTCTTGTTCGTGGTGTTCTTGAACACGGCGATTGGCGTCATCCAGTCCATGCGTTCCAAGCGGATGGTCGACAAGCTTACGCTGCTCACCTCCAAGAAGGCCATTGCGGTGCGCGATGGCGCCGAGGTGGAGCTCGACCTGGACCAGATTGTGCTCGACGACATCATTCGCCTGGGACGCGGCGACCAGATTCCCGCCGACGCCGTGGTGGTGTCGGGCGAGGCGCTCGTTAACGAGAGCCTGCTGACGGGCGAGAGCGACCTCATTAAGAAGCAGCCCGGCTCCGAGCTCATGAGCGGCAGCTTTATCGATTCGGGCCTGCTGCGCGCCCGCGTGATCCACGTCGGCGCCGACAACTACGTGGCCAAGATCAATAACGAGGCCAAGTACGTCAAAAAGGTCAATTCCGAGATCATGAACGCGCTGAACGCCATCGTGCGGTTCGCGAGCATCATCATGATTCCGCTTGGCCTGGCGCTGTTCGCCTCGAGTGTGGGCGAGCTGTGGGATGCCGCGGGAACCCCGGGCGATAGCGCGCTTTCGTGGTGTTTCTCCGGGCTGCTGGCCGGTCGCGTGCCTTCTTCGGCGCTGCTGTCCACGGTGGGCGCCCTGCTGGGCATGATTCCGCAGGGTTTAGTGCTGCTGACCTCGTCGGTGCTCGCCATCGCCACGGTGCGTCTGGCACGTCGCAAGGTGTTGGCCCAGCAGCTCTACTGCATCGAGACGCTCGCGCGCGTCGATGTGCTGTGCCTGGACAAGACGGGCACCATTACCTCGGGCCGTATGGAGGTCGAGGGCACCTATCCGCTGCCGGTTGAGGGCGTGAGCTTTGGTGTGGACTCGGACGAGGCGGCCGTTCCCGTCGATACCACGGTGCTCGATTTTGCGCTCGCCAACGTAGCGCGTGCGACTTCGGCCGATGCCAACGAGACCTGTCAGGCGCTGCTCAACTACTATGCCGATCGTCCGGTCGAGGTGTCTGAGCCGTTGTCGGTCATTCCGTTCTCGTCGTTCAAAAAGTGGAGCGGTGCTTCGTTTGCCCAGGGCTCCTATGTGATGGGCGCGGCGCAGTTCGTGCTTTCGGAGCGTGTGTTTTCGCAGGTCGAGAACCGTGTCGCCGAGCTTGCCGATACCTGCCGCGTGCTCGTGGTGGCGCGCGTGGACGGCTTTACGCCCGATGGCGATATGGTGGGCGAGGCCGAGCCCGTGGGCTTTGTGACCATTCGCGACGAGATTCGTACCTCGGCGGCCGAGACCATCGGCTACTTTAACGAGCAGGGCGTGACTCTCAACGTGATCAGTGGCGACGACCCGCGTACGGTGTCGTCGATCGCACGCGTGGTGGGCGTGCCGGGGGCGGACGCTTATGTGGACGCCACGACGCTCGATACGCCGGCCAAGCTCGATGCCGCAGTGGACCGCTACCATGTCTTTGGTCGTGTGACCCCGCAGCAGAAGCGCGAGCTCGTGCAGGCACTCAAGCGCCGCGAGCACACCGTGGCCATGACGGGCGACGGCGTCAACGACGTGCTGGCGCTTAAGGAGGCCGACTGCTCCGTTGCCATGGCGGCCGGCTCCGATGCCGCGCGTAACGTGGCCGAGATCGTACTCGTCGACAACGACTTTGCCTCGATGCCCGCCGTGGTGGCCGAGGGCCGTCGCTCCATCAACAACCTGCAGCGTTCGGCTTCGCTGTTCTTGACCAAGACGCTGTTCTCGATGGGCCTGGCGGCGCTGTGCATCGCGCTGCCGCCGTACCCTTTCGAGCCGATTCAGATGACGCTCATCAACTTCTTCTGCATTGGCGCGCCGGGCTTTGTCTTGGGCCTGGAGCCCAACAACGCCCGCGTGAAGGGGTCATTCCTGACGAACGTGCTTAAGCGGGCCCTGCCGGCGTCGATTGCGGTTATTCTGGCCGCGGCGCTCGATATCTTCGTGGCGCGCGTGTTTGGGTTTAGCCAACTCACGCTGTCCACGATGTGTCTGCTCACATCGTGTGCGGCGAGCGTCAGCCTGATCTGGCGCATCTCGCAGCCGCTCACGCCCTTGCGTGTGGTGCTCTTCGTGTTCGTTGTTGCCGGCATTTTGACGGGTGTTATCGGCTTCCCTGAGCTGCTGTCCATTGCCAACCTGTCCATCAGCCAGATGGTTATCTTGACGGTCATCGTTGTCTTTACCTGCTCGGTGTTCTTTAAGCTCGCCACGATGATGGATTCGCTTAAGCCGCGCCGCCGTCATGCGGCTACCGGCTTTGGCCGCGGTGTACGCGTGCGTCTGGGTCGCGGTGGCGGCAAGGTAAGCTCGACGGGGTCGACCGCCGAGCGCTTTGCCAAGCGCGTCGCCGCCGATATGGCGCAGCGCCGTGAGGAGCGCACCGCTCGCGAGGCCGAGGCCCGCGCGCTTGAGGGCGTGGCCCAGGGCCAACCGCAACCCAAGAAAAAGAAGAGCACGGGAGCCAAGCGTTCCCGCGTGACCAAATCCGCCCAGGGCATCAAAGTCTCGATGCCGAGCAAAAAGAAGAAGTAGCCCGCGGCCTTCAGGGGATGATTTTTCTGGGACGGGGATTAAAAAATCATTGCGTACCTAATGATTTTTTAATCCCCGTCCCAGAAAAATCATCCCCCAAAAGACTGTCCCGCGATGTTGAATTGGTGCCTTGGCCCTGTGGGGGCTTAGCGATGTTATGCTCTAACCTCGATTGTTTGAATTGCTCCGAAAAGAGGATGCCGTGATCTGCCCGCATTGCCTTA
>CAKUGA010000060.1 GCA_934654515.1 uncultured Collinsella sp.
AAAGCCCGCTGGTGCGCGGCTTCGATGACCGCTTCTATGCCGTGCATTCGCGCAATACCGATGTGCGCCGCGAGGACGTAGAGGCCGAGCCGCAGCTCGAGGTCGTAGCCGTGTCCGACGAGGTTGGACTGTACATCGTCAAGTCGGTCGACAGCCGCCGCTTCTTTGTCTTTGGCCACCCCGAGTACGACACCGACACGCTGCGTCTGGAGTACGAGCGCGACGTGAAGCGCGGGCTCAACCCCGAGGTGCCGGCGCATTACTTCCCGGGCGACGACCCCACGGCCGAGCCGCGCAACGTCTGGCGCAGCCAGGCCCAGCTGTTCTACACCAACTGGCTCAACTACTACGTCTACCAGACCACGCCCTACGACCTAGCCCGCGCCGGCGAGGAGCACTAGGCGGCTGCGATGCCGTGGCCGTGGCTGCTGCCGTGGCTGTAGCGCGCGACGAGCGTGGAAAATCGGACACACGAGAGTGGAAAATCGGACGTTCACAAGATGAGGGTGGAAAATATCCCACTTTTGGCTCGATAAGGGGCTCAAAGTGGGAGATTATCCACTCTCATTTTGTGGGGTGCGATACGACGGAATTTAGGCGCTGATGATGTTGGGTAGCGGCAGGTCGTGGGCGTCGGTGGGGACGCGGTCGACGCACTGCTCGTCAAAGGCGATACCGATGATTTGGCACGATGCCGAGAGCGTGGGCAGGTAGCGGTCATAGCAGCCGCCGCCGTAACCCAGACGTGCGCTGGTGCGATCGAAGGCTACGAGCGGCACAACGACCATGTCGAGTGCCTCGGCAGGCACGATAGGGAAGCGGTCGCTGTCGATGTCCATGGCAGCAAAGGCTCGCGTGGGGTGAGCGATGAGCGGAGCAGTGCCGACGTCGCCGGCGGCGACTACTCGCATGCACATGCGCTGGCTACAAGCCGCAGCGTCGGCTGCCGAGAGCATGCACGGATAGGCTACGCGCCAGCCGCGGTCGGCGGCAGCGATGGCAAAAGCGGCAGGATCAACCTCGGAGCCCATGGCGGCATAGACGGCAACGGTGCGCGGGGCTTCGGAGCCCATGCGCTCCAACATCTCAACAAGCCGCGCGCAGACATCGGCAGACTTCGCCGCCCGCACATCCGGTTCAATAGCATCGCGCCGAGCAATCACCGCCCGCCGCATTTCGGCCTTATCCATCCAACCTGCCTTCTTCCAAACCTACCAAAAAGGGACAGGTTTATTTTGGCAGGTTTTATCTGGGCAAACGCGAAAGATTCGGCCCAAATCATCACAAAGGTGCCTGTCCCCTTTGTGGTGGTTTTGGTTACTGCGGCTAGGCCAGCAGGTCGATGACGTTGAAGCCGGCGTTGCTCTTGGCGACAACGTCGCGGCCGCCGAAGACGCAGGTCGGCGACTCGGCTGCGATGCGCGTCACGTCGGCGCCGAGCGAGCGCAGCTCAGCGGGCGTGGCTGCGAGCATCTGGGCGCGACGCTCCTCACGTGCGTGCGGATCGAGTCCGGCCAGGTAGGTCGTGTTGCGGCGCTTGGTGAGCGCGTACGGCTTCACGGGCGCGTCCATGCCGCTTACGCAGCTCACGATAAAGCCCTCAAAGGCGGCCTCGTCGGGCTCAAAGCTGCCGAGCCATGCGCCCGCGCGCTCCACGCGCTCAATCGAGGGGTCGATCGCCGGGTCGCGGTAGGTGTAGAACGCCGTCTGGCGCTCGCCGGCCGCGCGGAAACCGCAGCCGTACGCGCCGCCCTTTACGCGAATCTCATTCCACAGGTAGTCGTAGGAAAGCGCGTTGGCAGCCACGGCCCAGGCGCCCGTCACGTCAATGCCCAGACGGCGCGGGTCGCAGGCGCACGCCGCAAAGCAGATATCGCTGGGGATCACAAAGGCCTCGTGGCGGTCGCACGGCGCCGGGACCACGAGCGCGTCGCGGCCGGCACCAGCGCCATCGCCAACGCCCGCGCCCAGCCCCAGATCCCCCGCAGCATCCCAGTACGCATCAAAGTCCGCATCGCCGCCGGTAAAGCTCGCCAGGCAGCCATCAGCCACAAAGATGCGCTCCGCCAGCTGGGCAAGCTTGGCACGCAGGCCATCCAGGCGCTCGTCAAAGTGCTCGAGCAGATCGCGCAGGAACAGGTAGAAGTCCACGCCCGAGAGCTGCTCACGCACCACGGCCGAAGGCGAGCTGTAGCTCATCGCGCGGCCCAGCGCCGCCGAGTGGCCGTTGTTGATAAAGCCCTGCTCAAGGCCAATGCGAATTTGCGTGAGCACATCGCGCACGCGGTCCGCGTCGGCGTCTGCCAAAAGCGTGCTCGACCACACCTCGCGCGGCAGGCTCGCCAGCGCATCGATCTTCTCGGACAGGGCGCCGGCGCTCACCAGCAGGTAGGGGCGCACGCCGTCCACGTCGGGCTGCGTCATGACCTCGGTCGTAAAGCTCAAAAAGCCCAGCTTGCCGGCGAGCAAGTTGTCGAGTTCCTCGGCCGAATGCTCGCGCGTGGGCAGCTGCTTGAGCAGGCGGCAGAGCAGCGTCACATAGGGCAGGTCCTCAAACGCGACGCAGCTCAGGTCGAAATACTGCATGGCGTAGGCCAAGCGGTTGGTGGGGATGCCGTGGCGCAGGCAGGGGATGGGTGCTGTCGTGTCCACGACGAGCGGCGGCTCGGGGCGCGCCTCGCCAATGTCGGACACGCGCAGGCGCGGCAGCGTGGCCTTGGCCTCGGGCGTGTCCTCGGCCTCCTGTGCGGCACGCAGCGCGGCCGTGCGCTCGACCACATCGGCCAGCTCGGCGTCGGTCATGGCGTCGCGGTTGGCGGCAAGCTTCGCAGCCTCGGCGCTCTCCGCACCCTCGGCGGCATCCACCGGCACCAGCTCGACCAGCGCCATGTGGTCGTTCTCCAGCACCAGCTCGCGCAGCAGGTCCTCAAAGTAGGAGCCGTCCAGCTCGCCGCGTAGCTCCTCGTACACCGGACCGTACTTGAGCGCCAGCGTCGCGGCGTCGTCATCGTAGAGCCACGTACTCAGCGCGTCGCACGCAATGGCCACGCCGTCGGCGATGCCATAGTCGCGCTGGCGCAGGTCGTACTCGTTGCTGCTGATGATGGCCTCCAGGCGCTCGCGCGGAACGCCGTGCTCGCACAGGTCGCGGCAGGCGTCCTGGAACACGCGGCGCAGCTCGCGCGCCACGTCGGGCTGGGCATTTTGCAGCATGATGAGCTCATAGGGCTGCAGGCACTCGGCCGCGGTGTAGCTCACCACGTTGCCGCCCAGGCCTGCTGCCAGAATAGCCTTTTTAACCGGCGCCTCGTTGGACCCCAGCAGCGCCTCGAACAGGATATCCGCCGCGATCGTGCGCTTGCGATCGAGCGCGCTGCCCAGCACCAGACCCAGGCCCACCAGGGCGTTCTCGGGTGTAGTGGCCATCTCGACGCGCTTGTACTCGCAGGTCACGGGCGTCTGCACGCCCAGCGGATTGGGCGCCAGCGTGGACGGGGCCTCGCCGGCGGCAACGGCTGCGTCCATGCGGCGGCTTGCGGCACTCGGCTGCGACAGATAACGCTCGTCCAAAAAGGCCAGTGCGCGGTCCACGTCCAGGTCGCCGTAGAGCGTGATGTAGGAGTTGGAGGGGTTGTAGTGGCGCGCGTGCGTGTCCAGGAACTGCTCGTAGGTGAGCGCGGGAATCGCGCGCGGGTCGCCGCCGCTTTCGTGCGCATAGGCGGTGTCGGGATAGAGCGCGGCGTTGACGGCGTCGTCCAGCACGCTCATGGGGTCGGACAGCGCACCCTTCATCTCGTTGAACACCACGCCGTTGTAGCGCAGCGTGCCCGCGCGCAGGTCCTGGGGGCAGGCGTCGTCGGCGTCGCCCTCGCAGCCCTCACCCTCCGGCAGGTCCAGCTCGTAGTGCCAGCCCTCCTGCTCAAAAATGGTGGGCTTGGTGTAGATGGCCGGGTTGAACACCGCGTCCAGGTACACGTCCATCAGGTTGTACAGATCCTGCTCGTTGGTGGTGGCGACGGGGTAGATGGTCTTGTCGGGGTAGGTCATGGCGTTGAGGAACGTTTGCATGGAGCTCTTGATCAGGTCGACAAACGGCTCCTTGACGGGGAACTTGGCCGATCCGCACAGCACCGAGTGCTCAAGAATATGGAACACGCCGGTGGAATCGGCCGGCGGCGTCTTAAAGCCAATGGCGAAGGCCTTGTTCTCGTCGTCGCACGCCAGGTACAGCAGGCGCGCGCCCGAGGCGGTGTGGCGCAGCACGTAGGCGTCCGAGTCGAGCTCGGGCACGGTCTCGCAGCGCTCGACGGTAAAGCCGTGACAAGTAGTACCGGGAACCAGCAGCGCGGCAGCCGCAGCGCGCGGATCGGTTGAAGAAATGGACATATGCAGTCTCCTTTGACGCCCCAGCGGGGGCGAATCGAGTCGAATCCCCGAGAGTATACCCATATGGAGTGTCGGGCCTGCGACGAACTGGAGGTAATGCCGCTGGGAAGTCGATGCATCGCCGGCCGTCCGCCCGGATCGCACGAGCGTGGAAATCCGGACGGACGAGCGTGGATTTCCGGACGCCCACGGCATGAGAGTGGAAAATCGGACGGAATGGGCCGCCAAAAGCCCAAAAACCGTCCAATAATCCACTCTCATTTTCCAGCCGTCCGAAAATTCACGCTCATCCGTCACCCATACATCTCTCATCTCTCACTCGTCTCTAAGCCGAGAGATAAAGAGATAGACGAGAGATAATCACGAGAGATAACGGTGCTGCTAAGAGACAAATAACGAATCGAATCTTCAAACACTGATTGTTCTACCAGCCAAAACATGTTTTAATAAAGCAAATAGTAGATAGTTTATCTCTCATCTCTCACTCATCTTCGAGACGAGAGATAAAGAGAAAGACGAGAGATAATTACGAGAGATAACTGAGAGACGAGAGAAGCCCATTGGGACACTCGCCGCGGAGTCGAGACGAAAGGGCATTCAGATGAACGAAAACGAGCTGGCTAATCTGCTCGAGTCTTTAAGGCGCATGGGTTCGGATGACCTTAACGTCGAAGTTAAGGAGAGCGCCACGACGCTTTCTCGCGATGTGTGGGAAACAGTGAGCGCGTTCGCAAATACTGCCGGCGGAATCATTGTGCTCGGAGTGAGTGAGCGCGCAGGTTTTGTCCCGGTTGAGAACTTCGAGACCGAGAAGGTGCTCAACCAATTTGTCGCAGGCATGGGCGATGCGGGCGGCCGAGGAAAGCTGGCCAATCCGCCCAAATACACGATTGAGCGAGTGGAGCTCCAGGGCACCATTGTTCTCGTTATCACGATTGAGGAGCTCGATCCGTCGAGCAAGCCCTGCTATGTAATAGAGCGCGGCGCCCAGGGCGGCAGCTACAAGCGCATCGACGACAAAGACGTGCCGCTTTCATCGACCGAGGTGCTCGCGTTGGCGTCATACGAACGGACGAGCCCGAGCGATCGCGACGCGGTGCCGGGTGCGGGCGCAGATGACCTCGACGAACCATTGGTCGACCGCACGATAGAGCGCGCTTTCTCATTGACGCCCCGGGCAATGCGCGGCGCGTCGGACGAGAAAACGAAGCTGGAGCGCCTAAATATCTTTGATTCCCAAGGTAACGTCACTAAGGCCGGACTCTTGGCTGTGGGCACCTACCCGCAGCAGTTCTATCCCAAGCTCTTTATTGATGTGGCCGTCCATGTCGGGACCCAGAAAGGCGCGGCGGGATCGCTGAGGTTCATGGACCGCACAATCTGCGAGGGAACGTTGGGCGAGATGATCTCGGATGCTGTCGCGGCTGTCGCCAAGAATTTGCGGCGAACCTCGACCGTCCAGGGCGTCTCGCGTGCTGACTCGCTGGAGATCCCCGAGGAGGTCTTGCGCGAGGCGATTGCCAACGCGGTGATTCACAGGGAATACGGGGACCGCTTCTGTGGGCAATCGATTGCCGTCGACGTCTTTGACGATCGTGTCGAAGTGACAAACCCCGGCGGTCTATACGGAGGAAAGACTCGCGAGAACTTGTTTGACGGCAGCTCTCGATGCCGTAACGCGACGCTCGTGAAACTCATGTCGATTGTCCCGCTGCCGGATGGCGCAGGTTCGCCGGCTGAGGGCAATGGCTCGGGCATTCCGATGATGATCGATGCCATGCGTGCGCATGGTTTGGCCGAGCCCCTGTTCTGCCCGGGATTCGATCGGTTCAAGGTCGTACTTTACCGTTCAAAGATCGAGCCGGTCGATCACGGCGGGGACTTAATCGTGACGGCGCTCAAGCGTTATGGCGAATTGGGGACGCGCGAGCTGGTAGAGCACACGGGGCTTACCATCTCCCAGGTTAGGTCGCGCGTCAACGCGCTCATTGCCCAAGGCGAGCTTGAGCCCACAGCGCCAGCGACGAGCCGCAACCGCAAGTATCGACTGTCAGAGCGCGCAGAGCAGATGTGCTAGCGGTTGCTGGCGGCGGTGGCCTTGCATTCCGTGCGCCCTGCCCCCACCATCCCGCCATTTCGCGCACCCTGCGCTGCAACCTGCAGCAAAGCAGGTACAATAGCCCAATGTGCATCGCGCACGACGATGATATCGGCGCCCGCGACTGGGGGAGAATACATGGCAGAGCAACAGATAACGCCGGGGAC
>CAKUGA010000061.1 GCA_934654515.1 uncultured Collinsella sp.
ACGATCACGTCGCAGCCGGCCTTGAAGGCCTCCAGGTCGTGGGTCACCTCGGAGCCGAAGAACTCCGGCGCGTCCAGCGTGGGCTCGTAGACCACCACGGGCACGCCCTTGGCCTTCACGCGTTTCATGACGCCCTGGATGGAGCTCGCGCGGAAGTTGTCGGAGTTGGACTTCATCGTCAGGCGGTAGACGCCCACGACCGGCTTCTCCTTGCCCTCGTAGACGCGGTCCCACACCATCTGCAGCACCTCGTCTGCCACGAAGTCCTTGCGGGTGCGGTTGGCATCCACGATGGCCTCGATCAGGTTCTGGGGCACGTCCCTGTAGTTGGCCAGCAGCTGCTTGGTGTCCTTGGGCAGGCAGTAGCCGCCGTAGCCGAAGCTGGGGTTGTTGTAGTGGCTGCCGATGCGCGGCTCCAGGCACACGCCGTCGATGACGTCGCGCGTGTTGAGGCCGCGGACCTCGCAGTAGGTGTCGAGCTCGTTGAAGTAGGCCACGCGCAGCGCAAGGTAGGTGTTGGCGAACAGCTTCACGGCCTCGGCCTCGGTGGTGCCCAGCACCAGCTCCGGGATACCCTTCGAGCCGTCCGCGTTGACGCGCTCGAGCTCGGCGTGGTCGGCGCCCTGCGCGAGCAGACGCGCGAAGCGCTCGGCCGCGGCGACGGCCTCGGCGTCGTCCTTCGGCGCGCCCACCACGATGCGGGAGGGGTGCAGGTTGTCGTAGAGCGCCTTGCTCTCGCGCAGGAACTCGGGGCTGAAGAAGATCCTGGAATCGCCGAGCTTCTCGCGAAGTCCCGCGGTGTAGCCGACGGGGATGGTAGACTTGATGACGATCCAGGCGTCGGGGTTCACCGAGCGCACGGCGGCGATGGCGGCCTCGACGGAGCTCGTGTCGAAGAAGTTCCTATCGCTGTCGTAGTTGGTGGGCGTGGCGATGACGGCGTAGTCGGCGCCCGTGTAGGCCTCGGCCACGTCGACGGTGGCGTGCAGGTCGAGCTCGCGCTCCCCCGCATTTGCCTCCGCAAGGAAGCGCTCGATCTCGTCGTCCTGGATGGGCGACTGGTAGTCGTTGATCTTCTCGACCTTCTCGGGCACGATGTCCAGCGCGTGCACCTCGTTGTGCTGCGAGAGCAGGACGGCGAGGGACAGGCCGACGTAGCCGGTACCGGCGACAGCGATCTTCATGGTTAATTCCTTTCGTAATTCGATTCTTCGGAAATCAAAACTCCTGGCATCTTGAAGACAGACTCAGATGGCAAAATAAAAATACGATCGAACAGAGCCTTCTTAAACTCATGGTCAGATAGCCCTGCCGACGAGAAGAGTCTTTCTTTAAGCGCCGTAATGTCTTTTCTCACGGCGGCCACGGGGCGTCCATTGCGTCTGAATCCATATGAATAAAGTACTATAAAGCGCTTAGAAGAACTGGCATTCAACCAGTTGACAACCGCTTTCCACCATCGAGCATCCGTTTCTCCCAGCGAGCACCCATAAATTAAAATAACCTCGGCAGATTTAATAAATGAAAATGCTCGTTCGTCATCAAGGGACCCCAGCAATACCTGAGATTGCCCCTTAACCACAGTCTCAAGAACTTCATCAGAATGAGATAGGGCCTCGGAGCAAATCTGAGAAGGAGAATCAACTCCGCATATAGAATTCCCAGCAAGATCGCCATGAGCATGAACACACTCGTGCAAGTAATAGCCCGAAACGCTTTCAGACGTATAGGCGTTTGCTGAACTAGACCTTTGCAGCTCGATCATGGTATCCAGCACCTGCGTATAGTTAAGCGTCACAAAATGAAAATCGAAAGTTAATGGGGCGCTAAAGTCCCCAAGGACAGAAATGCGTTCGCGCGGAGCCAACTCATCAAGCCAACTACAAAGTGACGAAAGGCACTCCCCAGCCGCCTGTTCAACTAAATCGTCGTCAACAAAACTTTCTTTCTCGGCAATAAACGCATTAAGATCCGATTCGATAGCGGCTTTAGCATCCACATATTCAGAAACGGGGTCTTCAACGACCTCCATCATGTCGACAACAGACGCATACTCCCCAAGTTTCTTTTCAAAATCAGCCCAGTTTTCAGGACCATCAATGAGGATTCGCTCAGCAATCCTACCAGTGGGAGTATCTTTGCCATGATGCACAGCAGCAAACCCCCGAACAAAAGCTTGGGTAAATGTGCCGAGACCCGCTGCTAGATCAAAACCATTCCCAACAATGACGCAGACATTTACCCTCTCGCTCAACTTCCTAAATCCTTCCGTCTAGCAACCGTAATACTCGCGATACCACTTGGCGAAGGCCCTCAGGCCGTCCTCGAGCGGGGTCGCGGGCTTGTAGCCCAGGTCGCGCTGGAGCGCAGTGGTGTCGGCATAGGTGACGGGCACGTCGCCGGGCTGCATCGGCACGAGCTGCTTGTGCGCCTCGAAGTCGTAGCCGGCCGGGAGCACGCCCTCCTCCACCAGCACGCGCTGCAGCGTGCCGACGAAGTCGAGCAGGTTCTCGGGGTGCGAGTTGCCGATGTTGTAGACGCGGTGGGCGGCGAGGGGCAGCCCGTCCTCGCCCATCTTCACCTCGGGGGCGGCGTCCATGACGCGCCTCACGCCCTCGACGATGTCGTCGACGTAGGTGAAGTCGCGGCGGCAGTCGCCCATGTTGAAGATCTTGATGGTGTCGCCGCGGCGCAGCTTCTCGGTGAAGCCGAAGTAGGCCATGTCGGGCCTGCCCATGGGGCCGTACACCGTGAAGAAGCGCAGGCCGGTCGCCGGGATGGAGTAGAGCTTGGAGTAGGCCGCGGCCATGAGCTCGTTCGACTTCTTGGTGGCGGCGTAGAGCGACACCGGCGAGTCCACGCGGTCCTCCTCGGAGAACGGCACCTTCTTGTTGCCACCGTAGACCGAGCTGGAGCTGGCGTAGACGAGGTGCTTGACCGGGTGGTGGCGGCAGGCCTCAAGGATGTTGAAGAAGCCGACGAGGTTGCTCTCGAGGTAGGCGCGCGGGTTCTCGATGGAGTAGCGCACGCCCGCCTGGGCGGCGAGGTTCACCACGACGTCGAAGCGGTTCTCCGCGAACAGGCGCTCGATGAGGGCGGCGTCGCACAGGTCGCCGCGCACGAAAGTGAAGCGCCCCTTGATATCGGCCTCGGCCAGCATACGCAGGCGCGCCTCCTTGATGCCGGGGTCGTAGTAGCTGTTGAGGTTGTCGAGGCCGACGATGGCGTCATCGGTCTCCTCGAGCAGCTTCTTGACGAGGAACGCGCCGATGAAGCCGGCGGCTCCGGTGACGAGCACTTTTCTATTTGCCATATATCAATCTCCTAAATTCTGAAAGCGCCTAAAGATCAACTTTCCGGTTGATATATCCTTCGGTCGCATTCTCACGAGGAATAACGCGGCATGGATTGCCCAAGACGATGGAATGGCTGGGGACATCACAGTTCACATACGCCCCTGGAGCGATGAGGACATCGTCGCCGACCATAATGGCCCCGACAATGGTGGCGTTTACGCCGACCCAGACACAATCCCCCAAAACGGGCGCGCCTTTCCTCTTGCCACGATTCTCCTGACCAATGGTCACACCCTTGTGCAGGTTACAGTTCGCACCGATGACGGCGGCCTCGTTCACCGTGATGTTAAAGGCGTGCCCAAGGTAAAGCCCTGGTCCAATCTGAGTGGTGCTGGGAATTTCCAAACCATACCTTTCACGCATTCGCCGAATCATTAGTCTCCAAATCGGATTATTGGACCTCTGCGCTCTGCGCAATAGCCAAATAAATCTCATAGCGTGCTCTGACCAAAAGGTGGAACCAGATGGGTATCTGCACAAATCGCGACAGCCCCCCCCCGAGCATTTTTCAGCCGCCAATATTAACCCCTCCCCAACGATTTACAGATCTTCAAAAAGGAAAATGTCCAATTATGCGAAAAGAAATAGTTCTTCAGATGACAACGAGACAGCTCTAAGCGCACTAAAGTCGTTTAGCTATTGCAATTTGCACCCACATAATGCCTTTTCGCCACGGTACTGATTAGTCCGGATACCCCAACAGCCCCCGATGGGCTTAGGCAGACTCCGATTCGATGTTATGAAATTAGCATCTTGCGCCCCAAACAGCCGGGGAATCATACGACCTATCAGGAAAGGCGCCATAGTCTAATTTAATATCCAAACCGTTTTCTAGAATGAAACGCTCAACGCGATCGGCAAGCTTTTCTGGATGTCCAGACGAGATGTTATATATACCGCCACCCTTAGCCCCGGTAACCACATCAGCGACAAGGGAGCAGAAGTCACCGTAATCCAAAAAGTCATATTGGCATTGCCCCGTGGTGAAGGGGAATGTTTTTTTGCCTTCTGCAGATGCCTTACAAATTTTAGAGAAAATAGAGGCTCCATAGGGATTGTTGTCGACGATGTAATAGCCACGAAGCCACTGAAGCTCGATATCCGCGTCAGCACAAGTCAACATAGCGGCCTGCCTCAATGCATTCTTCGCTATACCGTACATACTCTGCGGATTGCATGGGGTGCCGGCCCGGATGCCGCCCTCATGGTATCCAATTTCGTGCATGCTCCCCATAATCGCCAATCTCCTAAGGGGAGAGATAGATAACTTACGAACAAACTCAACATGCAGAGGAAGATCTTCCATATGCGCTGCCGAATTGTGTTTAAAGCCGTCGCGCCATGCAAGATGAACTATGCAGTCGGGATTCCCAATTTCAACATATGGATCAACCATATCGAACAGGCTCGCCTGAATGCGCGTAACACAATCCGGAATTCGGTCAACCGCCCGATCAACCGCCACGACATCGTTGCCGCGTCTCGCCAGCTCTTCCACAACCCCAATACCGAGAAAGCCATTAGCTCCCGTAACCGCTATCTTCATCGAATCCTCCGAACAGGAAACTTCACTACTCATTCCCATAGAAAACTAAGTCTTTCAACAAATAACAACCGGCGAATGCTATTTGGAGTTCTGCAGCGCAGAAAGAGGGGGGTGGCGTCTATCTTTATCAGATAAAACCAGCTGAGATTCATCGAAGTGGCCGTCTCCATCAAGCGCAGGCCACTCTATTCCGATTTCGGGATCGTTCCACATGAGCCCGCCCTCGTCGCCGGGATGATAGACATCATCGCATTTGTAACAAAACTCAGCCGAATCACTTAAAACGAGAAAGCCGTGTGCAAAGCCACGCGGAATGAAGAACTGTCTCTTATTCTCTGCAGAGAGGACCACGCCTTCCCATTTACCGTATGTCGCGCTATCTTTGCGCAGGTCAACAGCAACATCGAATACCTTGCCAGAAACGACACGGACCAGTTTCGATTGCGGATGATCTGTCTGAAAATGCAAGCCGCGCAACACCCCCCTTACGCTTGAAGATTGATTATCCTGAACGAAAACACAGCCTATCCCTCCAGCTACGAAGTCGGACTGTTTATAGGTCTCCATAAAGTAGCCTCGAGAATCGCCGTAGGTCTTGACTTCAACGATCTTCACGCCCTCGATGGAGGTGTCCGTGAAGGTGAAATTTCCCGAAGTGATTGTGTCACCCTGTGCCATTATTTCCATCCTAACTGTTTCTACTGTCCCTGGGCCCTATACCTGGCCTCGGTGGCCTCCTTGGCCGGACGCCACCAGGCCTCGTTGGCCACGTACCAGTCGATCGTCTGCTTGAGCCCCTCGGCGAAGTCGGTGTGGGCCGGCCTCCAGCCGAGCTCGCGCTGCAGCTTCGTGCTGTCGATGGCGTAGCGGCGGTCGTGGCCGGGGCGGTCGGCGACCCAGTCGAAGTCCTCGGGGTCGCGCCCCATCGCCTCCAGGATCATGCGCAGGACCGTGATGTTGTTCCTCTCGCCATCGGCGCCGATGAGGTAGGTCTCCCCCATGCGGCCCTTGGTGAGGATGTCCCACACGGCGCTGGAGTGGTCCTCGGTGTGGATCCAGTCGCGGACGTTCTCGCCCTTCCCGTAGAGTTTGGGGCGCACGCCGTCGACGATGTTGGTGATCTGCCTGGGGATGAACTTCTCCACGTGCTGGTAGGGGCCGTAGTTGTTGGAGCAGTTGGAGATCG
>CAKUGA010000062.1 GCA_934654515.1 uncultured Collinsella sp.
GGCGCGCCTGCGGGCAGCGCCATAGTTTGAGCCGTACCAGTATACCGAGCCGCGCGGACACCGACGCAAATCACACCACGACTCCGCGCACCGCCACCACCCAAGCACCCCCAAATAAGTTGCGGTGAAATAGTTCCTGAAACCGGCCTTCTGGCCCTCAAACAGGAACTATTCCACCGCGACTTCGATTGACTCGGGGGGATAGAATATCTACCACTTCTACCCCATCCCCACATGGCAGGAGGGCTGTTGTGAAGCATAGGGCGCTCTATTACATGGTCGACGGTTCGACCGAGGCGGGTCAGGCGGTGCTCGACACAATCGAAGGCGGCGATCAGATTGAGCTGGTGGGCTGCGCGCACGAGCCCAATGTCTGCCCCACCGCCGAGCAGCTGACAGGCTGCGAGGGCTTTGTCGGCGAGTTCGGTCCCGTCGATGATACGTGTGCCGACGTCATGGCCGCCGCGGGGATGCGCATTGTCTCGAACATGTCTATCGGCCTGAACCACGTTGCCGTCGACCGGCTGGCCTCATATGGCATCACCGTCACCAACTGCCCCGGATACTGCTCGGACGACGTCGCTCAGCACGCCATCGCTTTGATGCTTGACCTGACGCGCCAAGTTACGTTTCTCAACCGCGACGTGCGTGATGGCGCTTGGAATCCACTTGCCGGCTACACCATGCATCGCACGCAAGGCCGCACGTTGGGGCTTGTCTTTTTTGGCAGCATCGCGCGTGCCGTGGTGCCCATCGCACAGGCACTCGGCATGAAGGTACTGGTGTGGGCGCCAACCAAGAGTGCAGAAGAGCTTGCCGCCGCCGGTTGCGTCAAGGCTCAAACGCTCGATGAACTGCTCGGCGCCTCCGATATCGTCAGCCTGCACTGTCCGCTGATTCCCGAGACCGAGAAGCTGATTGGCAAGCGCGAACTTGCGCTTATGAAACCCTCGGCATTTTTGATTAACACGGCACGCGGGCCCATCGTGGACGAGGATGCCCTGGTCGCCGCGTTGGACGAGGGCATCGCCAGCGATGGCACGCGCGGCATCTGCGGCGCCGCACTTGACGTGCTCGCCGACGAAACCGCACCCAACCAGGCCCTGATCGCCCACCCGCGCTGCATCGTCACGCCCCATTGCGCGTACAGCACACAGAAAGCCTACGACACCGTCCGTCGCATGTCGCTGCAGGCCGTAGTAGACAAACTCGTCTTCAACCGCAAGCCCAAGCACACCGTGGCCGAATAAAATTGGCATGAAAAGAGGGCGGCATAGACCTTTTGGTCATGCCGCCCTCTTTGAATGACAAGTTGTCGCTCTGGCCGCCGCGCAGCGTCAACCAAGTTACAGGCCGAGCATCGGCTGGAGGACGAAGAAGTATGCGAGCACCACGACGCCCAGGATGATGCGGTAGACGCCGAAACACTTGAAGTCGTGACGACGGACGAAGCCCATGAGCCACTTGATGGCGATGAGCGAAACCACAAAGGCCACGACGCAGCCCACGCCCAGGATGGCGATCTCGTTGGCACCGAAGGTACCGCCCTTAATGAAGTACTTGACCAGCTTGAGCGCACTCGCGCCAAACATGACGGGAATGGCCAGGAAGAACGTGAACTTGGAAGCCACCGAGCGCGTGCAGCCCAAAAGCAGGCCGCCGATGATGGTGGAACCGGAGCGGGATGTACCCGGCACCAGCGAAAGCACCTGGAAGCAGCCGATGCCCAGCGCCGTCTTCCAGCTCAGGTCCTCGAGCGTGGTGATGGAGCCAAAGTCCAGATTCTCGTCATCGTCCACATCCTCAGCGGTAGCCGCGGCGGGCGCCGCAAAGTGCGCACCGGCGGGACGTCCACCCGACACCACAGCACGCGAACCAAACGAACCGGCAACGGCCATTTCCTCGCGCTTGCTGGCGCGCCAGTTCTCGATCACGATAAACAGCACGCCGTACACGATGAGCGCCAGCGCCACGACGGGAGCGTTGTAGAAATGCTCCTCCATCCAGTCGTTGAGCGGCAGGCCGATCACCGCCGCAGGAATGCAGCCGAGCACAATCTTGCCCCACAGCACCCAGGTGTCGCGACGGCCCTCCTTGCCCTTGCTGGGCGAGAACGGGTTGAGCTCGTGGAAAAACAGCACGCAGACGGCCAGAATGGCACCAAGCTGAATCACGACCAGGAACATGTTCCAGAACGTCTCGCTCACGTTCATCTTGACGAACTCATCCACCAAGATCATGTGACCCGTCGACGAAACGGGCAGCCATTCGGTGATGCCCTCGACCAGGCCCATGAAGGCAGATTTTAGAAGCTCGATAATATCCAAAGGGACCCCCTCGTTAGACACCCGCCGGTAGATGTTCTGCGGACGATGCGGGCGATGTCCCATTATCAACCGTTGGCGGTGCGACCGCGCCTACCCTTACCAAAAAACTCGCCCGTTCACAGAATTGCGAGCGGTCAAACCGAAATCCTTGGGTATAACTGCAACAAGATAAAGTGTCCGGCGGCCAACGCGCCCGCGCCCGCCCGACGCACGAGCCCCGCGCCCGTGCGATAGACCAAGGAGGAAACCATGAACGAGGGCTACACCAAGGTATTTGTTTCGCTCGACGGTACTGAGCAGCAGGATTTCGTGCTCGCACGCGCCATCAAGGTCGCCGCAAACAACGGTGCCAAGCTGATTATCGGCCACGTGATTGACTCCACGGCGCTCGAGAGCGCTGGCTCCTACCCGGTCGACCTGGTCAACGGCCTAGAGGAGGCCTTTAACAACTCCATTGCCAAGCAGCTCGAGGAGGCCAAGGCCAATCCCGATATCCCCGAGGTCGAGGTCATGATTCGCGCCGGTCGTATTCGCGAGACGCTCAAGGACGAGATGCTCGACGTGGTCAAGCCCGACCTGGTGCTCTGCGGCGCCCGCGGCCTGTCCTCGATTAAGTACGCGCTGCTGGGCTCGATTTCGACGTTCCTGCTGCGTAACACGGACTGCGACATCTTGGTCGTGAAGTAGCGTTGCTCCCACCGGTCGCGGGGCCTGCGGGGTTTCCTAAGGGCACGTCCTCGCCGCGTTGCGGCTGCGGGATGTGCCCTTAGGAAACCCCTCCCGGCCCCGCGACCTTCGCAGCCTTACTTCAGCGAGTTGGCTGATAAAAAGATGGTGTGCCGCCCCGTTTGGGGCGGCACGTTTTTGTTTGGGCGGGGCGGCACGTTTTTGTTATGGGGGATTCTTTCGAGCCTCATAGCAATGTTCACGTTCGGGAACATTGCGTCAGTTGCTTCAGCTATGTTCCCGAACGTGAACATAGCCCAGAGAAAACAGCAGGAGCGCGCCTACTCGAAGTATTGGAACTTGTTGGTCGAGAAGGCGAACGTGACGACGAAGCCTTCACCCGGCTCCGATGCTGCGGTGACGTCGATGCCCATTTTGGAGCATAGGCGCGCCACCAGATAGAGGCCGATGCCCGTTGCGCGCTTGGTGGTGCGGCCGTTGTCGCCGGTAAAGCCCTTCTCGAACACGCGTGGCAGGTCCGCCGCAGACACGCCGCAGCCGTTATCGGCAACGGTGAGCTCGATACGCTCGCTCGCCAGACCCTCGTCCAGCAACGCGCCCGAAAACACGATCCTCGCGCCGTCCTCGCGCGCATATTTAATGCTGTTCTGAATGAGCTGGCCCAGAATAAACTCGAGCCACTTCTCGTCGGTAAAGACCTCAAAATCGAGGTCCTCGCACACCGGCGCCACGTGCGCCGCGATGAGCTCACGCGCGTTGGCTTTGATGGCACCCGTCACCAGGGCCTTGAGGCTCCAACGGCGAATCAGGTAGTCGCGCTCCACGACTTCCGAGCGCGCATAGTAGAGCGCTTGGTCGATGTAACGCTCCACGCGGGCCAGCTCGCGGCCCAGGTCATCCACGCGCGACAGGTCGTCTTCGCTGCCGTCCAGGTTTTCCAGAATCAGATGTGCTGCCGCCAGCGGCAGTTTGGCCTCGTGGACCCAGCTCTCGATATAGTCGCGATAGTCATCGGTCTGGCGCCGACCTTCCGCCACCTCATCGCAAGCAGCCTTGCCCACGCGACGCAAGACCTCGTACTCGAGCTCGCCCTCGGCATAGGTCGGGCACTGCACCATCTCCTGCACCCATGCGGGACTTTCCAGCTCCTCGGCCGCGCGCTCCAGCTGATGCAAAAATCGACGACGGCGCGCGTACTCGATCACAATGCCGAGCATGCCAAAGATAAAGGACACGCCGACCGCCACGATCACAATGGAAACGGGCGCCCCGGCGACCATCAGCACAAAGCAGCTCAGCAGCACGCCGCACGTCCACACGGCGACGGGAAGCAGCGCGTCTTTAAAGAACTTGGCAAACGACATGGCCGGCCCCTAGACCGAATAGCCCTGGCCGCGGTGTGTGGTCAGATACCCCTTGATGCCGATTTTTTCGAGCGTGGTGCGCAGGCGGTTGATGTTGACGGTGAGCGTGTTGTCGTCCACGAAGGCGTCGGAGTCCCACAGGTCCTGCATGATGGCCGAGCGCGAGACGATTTTGCCCGCACGACTCAGGAGCAGCGAGAGAATGCGCAGCTCGTTTTTGGTGAGCTCGGTGCTGTCGCCGGTTGCGGTGTTGGTGACCGCGGAGCGGGCGAGGTCGAGTTCCAGCCCCTTGTGGACGACCGTGCTGCGCTCGCCGGCAGCCGCGGTGCGACGCAACAGGGCGTTGATGCGCGCCACGAGCACGCGGGCGCTATAGGGCTTGGGGACAAAGTCGTCTGCGCCGAGCGTCATGGCCATGACCTCGTCAATCTCGGTCGTACGCGACGTGAGGACGATGATGGGAACCTCGGATTCGCGGCGGACTTCGTGGCAGATATGCTGGCCATCCTTGATGGGAAGCGTGAGGTCGAGCAGCACCAGATCGGGTGCGGCGGCAAGGATGTCGCGCGAGACGTGCTCGAACGATTCGCAGGCCTCGACCTCAAACCCGGCACGGGCCAGAATGTCGGCGAGCTCGCGACGGATGGGTTCGTCGTCCTCAACGATATAGATCAGCGCCATGGATTTCGCTCCCCCTCTTGGTTGTCTTGTCCCATTATGACCGCGAAGCCGCAGGCACGCGCCCCACGCGGCACCAAGGTGACAGAACTGTTCGCGAACGAAAGCGTTTGGCTCGCCCCTCGCTCGCAACGGGCGCGGGGATCAAATGATTATTAAATCCCCGTCCCAGAAAAATCATTTAGCGGCGGGCACGGAGCTTTTCGTAGCCGTCGGCGAAGAAGGCGACCGTGGCGGCGTCTGCCTCGGCGGCGTCGGCGTCGTTGGCGGGGACCACGCCGTGCTCGTCGCTCACCAGGAACAGCGCGCCCTTGAGCTGCGCGGGAATATCCACGCGTGCGACCGGCATGTCCTTGGTCTGCGCCAGCTGCTCGATAAGCGTCGCCGTGCCGCACAGGCACTCGTCATCCGGCGCCACAAAGGCCAGCTCGCCGTTGTTGACGGCGGCGAGCAGCTCGGGCGCCACGCCGGTCTCGTCGGCCTCGGATCGGGCCTCGGCAGAGCGTGCACGCAGCGCCTTGGCCGAGGTGTCGGCCAGCGGCTCGTACTCCCCCACCGTCATGGCGGCGTTGCCGTTCACATCGATCACCAGCATAAGCACGCCGTCGTGGGCGGTATAGTCGCCCTCGGCAAGTGACCACTCAACGTGCTGCTTGGCCCAGCTGAGCATGTTATGGGTAAGCGGTTCACCCTGCACCAGGCGCTCGGACAGTGCGCGGATGTGACGGTTGAGCATGGGTACCTTTTTGTTTGACATGCGCCAGCGACAGATGAGCGCAGGTTTGTCGAGCGTGAACTTCTCGACCGCCTCCTGATTAGCGCAAAAGTCCTCGTACGCGCGCTGATCCTCGGCATTGCCAAACAGCTCGGCATCATCAATCTGGGGCATGGTTGAACCTTTCGTGTTGGTTATTCCGTCCTCTTATACCAAAAAGACGGCCCTCCAAACGGAGCAGCCGTCTTTTGCAGAGATTATTTTGTCCCAGGG
>CAKUGA010000063.1 GCA_934654515.1 uncultured Collinsella sp.
GCGATGATGTCGGCCATCTTGTAGATGGCGTTGTCGCCGCGGTCGGGAGCGGAGCCGTGGCAGGAGGTGCCGTGAACGTCGACGCGGATCTCCATGCGGCCGCGGTGACCGCGATAGATGCCGCCGTCGGTGGGCTCGGTGGAAATGACGAACTCGGGCTTAATGCCGTCCTTGTTGTAGATGTACTGCCAGCACATGCCGTCGCAGTCCTCTTCCTGGACGGTGCCGACGACCATGATCTTGTAGCCCTCGGGGATGAGGCCCATGTCCTTCATCATCTTGGCAGCGTAGGTAGCGGAAGCCATGCCACCCTCCTGGTCGGAGCCGCCGCGGCCGTAGATGATCTCGTCGGTCTCGTAGCCCTCGTAGGGATCGGCATCCCAGTTCTCGATGTTGCCGATGCCGACGGTGTCGATGTGGGAGTCGATGGCGATGATCTTGTCGCCCTCGCCCATAAAGCCCATGACGTTGCCCAGGCCGTCGACCTTGACCTCGTCATAGCCAAGGCTCTCCATCTCGGCCTTGATGCAGGCGACAACCTCACCCTCCTCGCAAGACTCAGAGGGGTGGCTAATCATTGCGCGAAGAAAACGCGTCATATCAGCACGATGAGACTCAGCGGCAGCCTTAATGGCATCAAAATCGAGTTCTTTAGTCATAACAGTCAACCTTTCTACAAGGGTTTACCTACAGGTAGATATTTCAGATAGATCACTTGTGCCAAGCAGCGTGAGGTTGAGCACCCCACAAGCAAGTAACCAAAGGAGACGGACGGAGGACTTTGCTCCGTCGCGAGTTCCGCACGAGCCGGAGAGCACTTAATGTGCTCTCCGTGCGAGCAGGACTGTCCGAGCAGGGAGTAAAGTCCTCCGGCTGCCTCCGGACAGGTCAGTCTGCTAGCAGGTGGGGTACTCGCCCTCCCAGACGATGCGACGGTACTGATCCGGATCGGTGTCGCCCTCGGTGGAGAAGCAGAGCACGGAGCTCGTCTTGTCCAGGCCGATGAGCTCCTTGAGCTCGGCGTACTCGGGATCGAGCATGAGGGTCTCGACCAGGCCGGTGGTCACAGCGCCGGACTCGCCGGAGATGACGCGCGGATCGCCCTTCTCGGGAGCGCCCAGGGTGCGCATGCCGCGAGCGGTGACCCAGTCGGGACAGGACACGAAGGCGGTGGTGTGGTTGCGCAGGATATCCCAGCCCAGGATGTTGGGCTCGCCGCAGCACAGACCGGCCATGATGGAGGGCATGTCGCCGTCCACGATGCGCGGGTCGCCGTCGCCGGCGGCAGCGCCCTTGTACAGGCAGGCGGCCGGAGCGCACTCGACCACGACAAAGGTCGGCGGGTTATCGGGATAGAGGTTGGTGAAGTAGCCCACCACGGCGCCGGCGAGCGAACCCACGCCAGCCTGGACAAAGACGTGCGTCGGGCGGTTGATGGCCATCTCGCGCAGCTGCTCGGCAGCCTCGGAAGCCATGGTGCCGTAGCCCTCCATGATCCAGGACGGGATCTTCTCGTAGCCCTCCCAGGCGGTGTCCTGGACGATGACGCCGCGCTCGCAGGCGTCGGCCTCGGCGGCGGCCATGCGCACGCACTCGTCGTAGTTGACCTCTTCGATGGTCACCGTGGCGCCCTCGGCGGCGATGTTATCAAAGCGAGGCTTGGTGGAACCCTTGGGCATGTGCACGACGGCTTTCTGGCCCAGCTTGTTGGCAGCCCATGCCACGCCGCGGCCATGGTTGCCGTCGGTGGCGGTAAAGAAGGTGGCCTGGCCAAAGTCCTTGGCAAGCTGATCGGAGGTCAGGTAATCGAAGGTGCACTCGGCAACGTCCTTGCCGGTCTCGTCGGCAATGTAGTTGGCCATGGCAAACGAACCGCCCAGAACCTTAAAGGCGTTGAGGCCAAAGCGATAGCTCTCGTCCTTAACGCACAGATTGGACAAGCCCAGGCGCGCAGCCTGACCGTCCAGGCGGGCAAGCGGAGTGACGGTGTACTGGGGGAACGACTGGTGGAAGGCACGGGCCTTCTTCACGTGGTCGAGGCTCATGATTCCCAAGTGCTTGTCATCGCTCTTGGGCATCGTGTTGCCCGCCCACTGGATCTTATCGGCCATACGGTGAACTCCTTAAGTCCTCTCTTGCCGGCCCCCGCATACGCGTTTCAGCCCATTCCCATTCATGCGGCTGAACTTTTATGTGGATGCCAAACAAAAAGTTTGTTAGCAATGTTCTATCACACTTTTTGATTGGAATACCTAACAAATTGTTTGTTGCCGTAATCGGTACTTTTTCGCCGCCGAACGGTCACATAACGCAGCGACGCTTTCGTTATTTGCGAACAAGTGGGGTTTATGGCAAAGTGTGCCCAAACTAATTTTTAGGAAGGCACCTATGACCCCCGCACAGATTGAGTTTTACAAGCGCCTTGCACACGGCCTGGCGCTCCAATTTGGCCCCAACTGCGAAATCGTCGTCCACGACCTGGAGACCGAGGACGTGGACCACTCCATCGTAGTGATCGAAAACGGCCACGTCAGCGGGCGCAAACTGGGTGACGGCCCCAGCCATATTGTGTTTGAGTCCATGCACGAGGGCACCACCGACGTGCACGACCGCGAGCCATACCTCACCAAAACCGCCGATGGCAAGCTGCTCAAGTCCTCGACCATCTTTATCCGCAACGACGAGGGCAAGCCCGTCGGCATTTTGGGCATTAACTTTGACATTACGCTCATGAAGGCTTTTGAGCGTTCGCTCGATGCCTTTACCGGCACCGGCGGCACGGGCTACACCGAGCCCGAGCCCATTACCAAGAACATCGGCGACCTGCTCGAGGACCTGCTGCACGAGTGCGAGCAGTTTGTGGGCAAGCCCGCGGCGCTCATGACCAAAGATGAGCGCATTCGCGCCATTGGCTACCTCGACCGTCGCGGCGCCTTCCTCATTTCCAAGTCGAGCGAGCGCGCCTGCGAGTTCTTTGGCATCTCCAAGTACAGCTTCTATAGCTACCTCAATGAGGCCAAGGCGGCGGCCGGCGACAAGTAGGCACTCGTCTGGATTGCCCCCTCCCCTTTTGGGCGCGAGTTCTGAAAAGAAGGAATCCAAGACCGAGCCGCTTGGGAAGTTCCATATAATCGATGTCATTAGTATCTCGAAAGGATGGAACAGAATGGCGTTGAGCAAGGCATCATGCACCGGTCGCGGATTGATTCCGGCAATTGGTGGACATGTGCACCGCATGTTCGATGAGGGTGAAGACGATCTGTTTTCGCTGAGCCTTGATGACGTGATGAGCGACCGCCCTTGGACTGCCGACGAACTCATGGGCGGCGGCGCTCGCCCGTCGAGCCCCAATCCCTCGCTCGCGCCGAAACCCGCGGCGGCACCTGTGCAATCGCCTGTTTCGGCACCCGTGGCCGCACCGACGCCCACGCCTGCTCCGGCAACCATGCCCGCTCCCCGCCCCGCAAGCGACCCGTCAGAGACGGCGGCATTTCTCGCTGCGGCGACGCGGGGCAAATCGGCCGATAGTACCGTTATGTACAGTGCCCAGCAGTTGCCTATCCCTGCGGCACGCAAGCCTCCCGTCATGAGGCTCGACGACCCCTCAGGCCATCAGGTCGCCTACGATTCCTGGGCTGCAGCCGATCTGGACGAGACCTCTATCGGCATGCCGGCGCTCGACGTTCCGGTTAACCCTCTGTATGCTGCCGATACAAGTGCCGTGGCATATGATGACGGTGCAGCATATTCCGATTATTCCGATGGCTATGCCGGTACCGGTCGCATCGAGACCGAGGACTACGGTGCCGCGTCGAGCGATTACGTCAACGATCCGTACGCTGCCACACCTGCACCGGAATATGATTCGGAAGCCGTGTCCGCGCCGGCGTATACCAAAAGCACGGGCGAAGAGCGCTTCGCCGATTATTACGCCGAGGAAAAGGCGCTGCGTTTTTCGGAATTTCCGCAGGCAGTCAAGGTTGCCTTTATCGCCATTGTCATTGCCCTGCTCGGTGTCATTGCGTTTGAGGGATTCCGGCTGTTCTCCGGCCCCACCCAAGCGGAGTCGGAGACCCAGCAAAAAGAGAACGATGACGAGTACCTGGACATCAACACCCTCAAGGGCGACCCCAACGACGGAGACGACGAGTAGCGAGGGCTGAAGGCGGCCGCAGGATCCCGCATCCAGCACCGGCTTCTAAGTGCTGTTTTGTCATCCAGCTACACTTTTCCGGATAATTTGCCTATCGAATTTGACACTTTTTTCCGAAGTTTTAAGGTGTCTATTTCGACACTTTTCCGTACTTTTACACGGGATATTTCGACACTTTTTCGGATGAAAGCCGAATAATCACTTGGGAAATCAAGCGCCATCCGCACGTCATTTCGCGGATGGCGCTTGATTTCTGTCCGTACACGTTGATAGACTTCCTCTTGCCCGCAAGGAGCGGGCGCGTTTTATCCAGAGTCGGGGTAGAGAGTTGGCTCCACGATCCCGACGCCAACCGGCCAAGAGGCACGGTGGCCCTGCCAACATCGATGAAAGGAGTCCGTATGGACAATTTCTCCGTGCGCAGCGAGCGCAATTTCCACAACCTGACAGCCAAGCCAAAACGAATGCATCTTCTAGACGAGCCGAGCGGCTACACCTCGGCTTTGGTGAAGAACGGCCTCTCCCACCAGATGCGCTTTACCATACAGAAGCTCGAGGAAGAGCTCTGTGCTGCTGGCAACCTACATGTTCTGCAGATCAAGCTGCTCGGAGACGACTCGCGCGAACCATCCAACTGGAAGCTCTTCGCCGACGGCGCATGCATCGCGAACGGTTCAGGAGAATTTGCCCGTGAATGCTTCTGCGAGGGAGCCGAGGTGTTCCTGGACCTGTGCCGCGACGCCGTCGACGCGGCCGAGCTGTGCCAGTGGAGCCAAAGGGAGTACGGGCTGCTGAGTGCAGCGCGCGGGATTGCGGAGGTGCAGGTAGGCGGACCGAGCCACTCGTCATACTGATTGACGCTTCGATTCAAACAGCAGGGCGGAGTCGCGCTTACAGCCCCGCCATGCCAAACCGAATGGCGTTCTCAAAAGGCCTGCCTCCCCTCCGCCTTCGGCCTCAGCAGCAGATCGCCCAGCTCGGGGCACTTGCTGGAAAGGCGCGTCTGAGCTCGCTCGCCTATCCCCCACCGCTGACGGACTTCCTGGGCGCGCGGACTCACGTGATAGTCCCCCTCCATCATCTGCTTGAGCAGCTTAGCGGTTACGCGCGCATCGGCCAGGGCGCTGTGGGCGTGGCCCGTCGACTCGTCGAACTCGATGCCAAACCACGTCGCCGCGTCACTCAAAGAAACACACCCGTGGCTGCCCACGTCCATAATCGAAGTGTAAAACGCCTGCAGGTCGGCCCAATCCGTAGGAAATGCGGCAAGATCGATGTGTTTTGCCTGGCACTCGGTCAAAAGCTGTCGACGATCCGCCCCGCTCCAACAGACCACCTGGGCGGAGTAGCGACCGATCCAATCGCCGAGCCTTTTGATCACCACATAGAGCGGATCGGCCATCGCAGTGTCCACGGCCGATATCCCCGCAAGCTCGCGGACGGGAAACGCAACGCCTTCGGTAAATTCTGTCTGCACAAACTGCGAGAAATCGCCCATAACGTTGCCGTGATAGTCGAGCTTGACGGCGCCGACCTCGATAATCTCATTGCGCAGTCCACGGCGCTGGCGCTGCTTTGGCACCGGCGCAAAATCAGAACCACCCTTAAAAAGGGTGGTTTGCTCTTAGGGTATAACCCACGGGCCCCGGGCTCGCGTCTAAAGGCG
>CAKUGA010000064.1 GCA_934654515.1 uncultured Collinsella sp.
CACCTGACCGGCTACGATCCCAAGAAGATCATCGGCTCGGGCTGCGGCCTGGATTCCGCCCGCCTGCGCACCGAGATTTCCAAGAAGGTCGGCGTGAGCCCCAAGTCCATCGACGCCTACATGATCGGCGAGCACGGCTTTAGCCAGCTTGCCGCCTTTAAGGCCGCAACCATTGCCGGCAAGAGCCTTAACGAGCTTCAGGCCGAAAACCCCGACAAGTACGCCTTCGACCACATGGAGGTCGAGGAGCTCGCGCGCAAAGGCGGCTATGTGACCTACCAGGGCAAGCAGTGCACCGAGTACGCCGTTGCCAACTCCGCCGCGCGCGTCTGCGCCGCCGTGCTGCACAACGAGCACGCCGTGCTTTCGGCCTCTACGCTTATGACCGGCCAGTATGGCGAGGAGGGCATCTTCACCTCCCTGCCGTGCGTGATCGGTGCCGAGGGCGTCGAGGAGGTCTACACGCTCGACCTGTCCGAGTACGAGCTCGAGGGCTTCCACAAGAGCTGTCAGCACATCCGCGACAACATCGCCCAGCTCGACTGGTGGGATGCCGAGGCCTACGACGCAAAGTAGGCCGTAGGCTGCCGCAACCTTGCGAATCTAAGCGCGATACCAAGCGGGCCGCGCCGGAAATCCCCGGCGCGGCCCGCTTTTTTTGACTCGCGCTGCGCCCTTGCGAATCGAAGGTGAATGGTTTCCCCGTTACTTAGTACTGCTCGACACCCATGTAGCGGCGGAACTCGGGGCTGTGGTCGAAGACCTTGCCGCGGGCGGCACGCAGCTCGCAGCTCATCGCGTAGAAGAAGATCGGCTCAAGGAACGAACGCACGCTGGCGGGCACCTCGCCCACGCCGTACTCGAGCGCGTCGAGCACCATGATCGTGTCGGTGTGCGTGTTGAGGAACGCAAGCGCGCGTTCCTCCATGGGGCGGCACTCGCCGGCACCGAGCTGCACAAAGTAGAACACGCCGGGCTCGGTGGCCTCGAAGGGGCCGTGGAAGTACTCGCCGGAGTGGATGTAGCAGCAGTGCTGCCACTGCATCTCCATGAGCGAGCAGATGGCCATGGCATAGGTCTGGCTAAAGTTGGGGCCGGAACCCAGGATGTAGAAGAACTCGTGCTGCTGGCAGAGCTCGGCGAAGCGGGCGCCCAGCTCGGCGTTGACCTTCTCGCGCGCAGCGGGCAGCAGCGCGTCCATCTGCTTGAGGCCGGCGTACATGTCGGCGAGCGCCTCGTAGCCCTCCTGCTGGTCGAGCAGCTCGGCGGCGATCAGAGCGCCGATGCCCTGCGGCACCTCGGCCTGCGACACGCCCTCGCCCCAGGGGTAGACCCAGGTAGTCCACTTGCCGTTGTCAATCTTGGAGCCCTCGCAGTCGGTCATGGCGACGACCTCGGCGCCGGCAGCCAGCGCCATCTCGCAACCGTCGACGACCTCCTGCGTATTGCCGCTATGGCTGCAGGCGATGACGAGCGACTTCTCGCCAAGGCTCTTGGGGGCCATCAGGCAGAACTCGCGTGCGGTGTAGACCGTAGAGATAAACGTGGTGGCCTCGCGCTTGAGCAGCTCGTTGGCAGGCATCAGGTCGATCATCGAACCGCCGCAGGCGATCCAAAAGACGTTCTCGATCTTACCCTTGCGCTCGATGATTTCCTGGACCAGATCATGTGCGTTCATGCTGATGTTCCTCCTTGTGTGGCGACCTTGAGCGACAGCAGCTCGTACCTGCGGTCGTTCTATGTTGTCCTATTTATACCACGCAAGCTACCGCAGGTGAAGTCATTTCAGCAAATTTGTTCTATGTTGTTCTATCTGTGGACATTAGATGTCGAACACGTAGCGCGAGCCCACGATCTTTTGGCGGCCGAGCAACAGAGGTCGCTCATCAAAATCGGTAAAGTACGCCTCCATGTAGAAGAGCGGCTCGCCAATCGGAACCTCGAGCAGCGGGGCCGCCTGAGCATCGGCAAGCGCAATCTCCACCGTGCAAGGATCGGACTTGAGCGGCGAACGACCCGAGTGCTCGGCAACGACCGCAAAGATCGAGTTGTCGGTGAGGTCCTCGTCGGCCAGTGTCTGCAGGTAGGGGTGGTCTGCCAGCACAAAGGCGTTGTTCTCGAGCATGACGGGGATGCTGTCGGCCGTACGCACGCGCTCAACCACGATAAGCTCGCAGCCGGGCTCCACGCCAAAAAACGCCGCGTCCTCGCGCGTCGCCGCGACCACCGTGCGCGACACCAGACGCGCGCCCGCCACCATATCGTTGGCTGCACAGCCCTCGGTAAAGCTCTGAACATCGCCCTTCTGGACAATCTTGCGCTTGAGCTTGGGAGCGCATACAAAGGTACCCCTCCCCTGCTGGCGGTTAAGGTACCCCGCGCGCGACAGCTCCTCGATGGCACGGCGCACGGTGATGCGCCCCACGCCGTAGGACTTCGCGAGCTCCATCTCGGAAGGAATGCGCGAACCAGTCGGATATACGCCGCGCGCGATCTCGCCCTTCAGGTCATCCATAACCTGCTGGTACAGCGGCACGGCGGGCACGTCAGCGCGCTCGGAACGCTCAGTTTTGTTATCGGTTGCCATCGTTATGCTCCATCCCGTGCGTGCTCGGATTCAAACTCTTCAATCGCCGCCATAAACTGTTCGCCAAAAGCGTCGGCCTTTTTCTCACCGATGCCGTTGACCTGAACAAGCTCGTCACGCGTCTGCGGGCGCAGACGGCACAAGCCGCGCAAGGCCTTGTCAGAGAAGACCATGTACGGCGCCATCTCGAGCTCGGTCGAGATTTCCTTGCGCAGGGCACGCAGACGCTCGAACAGCTCGGCATCGTCGCCCACGCGCGGGCGCTGGTCCAGCTCGGCCTCCTCGCGCAGCAGATCCACGGCACGACGGGCGCGCGCCGATGCCTTGCGCTTGGACGCGCGACGTTTAATGGTAAAGGCAAACGCCTCGTCCTCGACCTCACCGGCACGCGGACCCAGGCCTACCACCGGATATTGGCCCTGCGAGGTGGCCAGATAGCCACGGCCGCACAGCTGCCCGATGATGTCCTTAATGCGCCCGACCGATTCGCTCGACAGCTCACCATAGCCGCGGTCCTCGTCCAGATGCATCTGGCGAATGCGCTCGGTATTGCCGCCGTGAAGCACGTCAGCGACGAGCGACTTGCCAAAACGCATGGGACGTGTGGCCACGTAGCGCACGGCAGCGCGGGCCATGTCGGTGACGTCCTCGACCTCGAACTGCGTGAGGCAGTTGCTGCAGTTGCCACAACCCTCGGCCTCGTCCGTCGTGCCGTCCACGCCCGCCGCCGCATGCTCGGCCGCGGCCTCGTCGCCAAAGTAGCGCAGCATGTATTCGCGCAGGCAGCCGGTGGTATTACAGTAGCCCTCCATTTGGCTGAGCAGGCGATAGCGGTTCTGGAGCGCCCACGCGCGCTGCTCGTTGTCGAGCGCTTCGTCGGCCGCATCGCCGCGGTCAATCAAAAAGCGGCGCATGCGAAAGTCGTTGCCGTTCCACAGCAGATGGCAGCTCGACGGATCGCCATCGCGACCGGCGCGACCCGCCTCCTGATAGTAAGCCTCGATGCTCTCGGGCACGTTGTTGTGAATCACGTAACGAACGTTGGGTTTATCGATGCCCATGCCAAAAGCGTTGGTGGCGACCATCACCTGGATATCGTCGTCGATAAAGGCGCGCTGGCTCTGACGGCGGGCATCGTTGCCCATGCCGGCGTGATAACGGCCCACGCGAATGCCGCTGGGGCCCAGCGCCTCGGCAAGCTCGCCTGCCAGCGCGTCGACCGTCTTGCGGGTCGAGCAATACACGATGCCGCTCTCGCTCGAATGCGCAATCACGTAGTCGCGCACCCATGCGGTCTTGGCCTTGTCGCCCATCTCCTCGCAACCAAAGTAGAGGTTCTTACGGTCAAAACCCGTCACCACGGTCGCGGGATTTTGCAAGCCGAGCATCTGCTGAATGTCCGCACGCACGCGCTCGGTCGCCGTGGCGGTAAAGGCCGCCACAATCGGGCGTTGCGGCAACGAATCGATAAACTCACGAATCTGCAGGTAGGCGGGGCGGAAATCCTGACCCCACTGGCTTACGCAGTGGGCCTCGTCAATCGCCACGAGCGGCACGCCGATGCCGCCGGCGGCTGCGGCTTCCTGCGCAAAGGCCAGAAAACGTGGCTCGAGCAGGCGCTCGGGCGCCACGTACATCAGCTGATAGCGGCCCTCGCGCGCCCGCTTGAGTACGGTGTTTTGCTGGGCGGGCGTAAGGCTGGAGTTGAGATAACTGGGGCGTGCACCCGCCGCGAGCAGCGCGCGGGTCTGGTCCTCCATAAGCGACAGCAGCGGGCTCACCACAAAGGTGATGCCGGGCAGCATAAGCGCAGGCACCTGGTAGCAGATGGACTTTCCAGCGCCCGTGGGCATAACGCCCAGTGCATCGCGGCCGGCCAGAATCGCATCGACCATGCGGTCCTGCCCCGGGCGAAACGAAGTGTAGCCAAAATAGGCGCCGAGCGTGTCGAGCGCCATCTGCTGCATGCTATCGGTCATGGTTTCCTAACGTCAGAATCATCTGCCGCCGATTATACGCCGCCGCGGAGACAGCAGCACACAGCTGCAAGGGTAGCTAATTTGGGACGGGGCCATTTTGACTACTTTTGGTGCAAAGGGGTCAGGTTAACCTGCGCCAACATGGTGCAAACAAACCTGACCCCTTTGCACCAAAGCCTTGACAAGCACGACAACGCCGATGTCTTGGCAAAGCCAGCGAGCGCCCGTCATTTGAGCCAAGGTGCCGTGAAATGAAAAGGCGCTGACCTTCTGGTCGCGCCTTTGAAATTGAACGGCAGATTGGCCAAATGACGGGCGCACAGCGTCGACCAGTCCGTCGTTCGTTAGAACGGCGGAACCAAAGGCGCAGCGTCGACCGGTTACGCGGTTTGGTAAAACCGCGTAACCTACAGAACGATGACGTAACGGGATCCCACGTAGTACTGCTTGCCCATCAGGACTGGCTCGCTGTTGGGGCCGATAAAGCCGGCACGCAAGTTAAGCAGCGGATCGTGCGGGGCAATGCCCAGCTCGGCCGCCTGCTCGGTGCTGGCGCGAACGGCCTCGACCGTGCGGTAACCAACCGAGACGATCGGGGTACCGCCCACGCGCTCGACCTCGCCAAAGATCGATTTATCCTCAAGGTCGGCCGTCAGCAGCTCACGATACTCATCAAACGGCACAAAAATGTTCTCCTCAAAGATAGGCTCGCCATCGGCCGTACGCACACGCTTAATGTGCAGCAGCAGCGCATCCTTCTGCAGGCCAAAAAACTCCATCTCGTTTTGGCGCGCCGGTACAATCTGGCGATCGATCACGTGCGCGCCCGCCTTCATGCCGTTCGATGCGCACAGCTCGGTAAACGTCTGCAGCGCCGTGGCATGGAACTGGCGGTTGATGTGCGGCGTGGCGACAAACGTGCCGCGGCCCTGCTGCTTAACCAGATAGCCATCGGAGCACAGCTCCTCAACGGCGCGACGCACCGTGATACGGCTCACCTCGTACTGCTCGGCGAGCTCAAGCTCAGACGGAATGCGCTCCTTGGGTGCATAAACGCCCTTCTCGATCGCATCCTTGATTTCATCGTAAATCTGCTGGTAAAGCGGGGCGTTTTTAGGCGTGGGCATATCGGGTCACTCTTATCAAAATAGCGAAATAACTCATACGTATATAACGTCTTTTTATATGTTACCTCAGTTTGATAAAACGATATACCGCATACAGCAAATCCTTACTTGC
>CAKUGA010000065.1 GCA_934654515.1 uncultured Collinsella sp.
TTCTTCACGACCATCTCGCCGTCGATGGACATCCTTATTAGCTCCAACCTGGAGCGCATGCTGTACTTCCTGTCCGATGGCGACTGCGAGCTTGTTGCCGGCCTTATGGAGCAGCTGGCACAGACTGGTCGCTACGAAGTTCCCGCCGAGCTGCTGGCCAAGATCCAGAGCGTCTTTGGCTGCGGTTGGGCCAGCGAGGACGAGGTCCGCGCTGCCATCAAGAGCTGCTGGGACGCGAACGGCTACGTGATTGACCCGCACACCGCTTGCGGCTATCACGTCTTTGAGCAGGTCGCTCCCGCCGAGGGCGCCAAGGCCCGCGTGTTGCTTTCGACCGCCAGCCCCTACAAGTTCCCGCGCGCCTGCTGCGACGCCCTGGGCCTCGACGTTCCCGATGATGATTTTGAGGCTATGCGTGTGCTCGAGCAGGCCACCAACACGGTCGCCCCGACCCAGCTCGCCGAACTCGAATCCAAACCCGTCCGCTTCGAAGACGTCTGCGACGTAGCCGACATGGCCAACTACGTAGAGTCTGCAGCAAAAAAGATGGCTTCCAACTAAACCCCTTATTAAGCGCCGGCGAAAGCCGGCGCACCTTCTTTTATAAGATAACCCCCGGGATGATGACGAACGCGCACAGCGTGCCTGGCTGTTTAGTTCGTCGCGAGTTCCGCACGCAAAGGAAAGCACTTAATGTGCTTTCCGTCTTGCGCAGGACTGCCCGAGCAGCGAACTAAACAGCCAGGCACGCCAGGAGGACTCACATGATCAAGATCACCGTCCCAGCAACAAGCGCCAACCTAGGCATTGGCTACGACACCCTCGGCATGGCCGTCAGCCTTTACTCGCACTTCACCTTCGAGCGCGCCGACAAGCTCACCATCACGGGCTGCCCCGAGGAGTTCCAAAACGAGAACAACCTAGTCTACGTAAGCTTTGTGGATGCGCTGGCCGCATGGGGCGAGCCGGCCTTCCCCGTCGCCATCGACATTCAGACTGACGTTCCCGTCGCTCGTGGCCTGGGTTCCAGCTCCACCTGCGTTGTCGCTGGCATTATGGCCGCCGCCGCGCTGACGGGCCACACCGTCGACCGCGCCGAGCTCGTCCGCATCGCCACCGAGGTCGAGGGACATCCCGATAACGTCGCCCCCGCTATCCTGGGCGGCGCCGTCTGCTCCTTTACGCCGACCGATTCGCTCCCCCAGTGCCTGCGCTACGAAGTGAGCGACAAACTGCGTTTTATTACCGTGATTCCGCCCTACGAGGTGCACACCAGCGAGGCGCGCAAGGTCGTGCCGCAGGAGATTCCGCTCTCCACCGCCGTGTGGCAGATGGGTCGCATCGCCGGCATGACGCGCGGCCTGGAGACCGGCGACCTGGACCTGATTGCCGCCGCCAACGACGACCGCATTCAGGAGCCCTATCGTCGCCGCCTGATCCCCGACTACAACGCCGTGCGCGACACCTGCCTCAACGGTGGCGCCAAGACCATCTGGATCAGTGGCTCCGGCTCGACCCTCATGGCCGTGACTGACGACACCATCGTGGCAAAGTTCTTGCAGGTCAAGCTGCGCGAGCAGTTCCCTAAGTGTGATACGCATATTCTGACGTGCGACACCGAGGGCGCTCAAATCGAGTACCTGTAGACATCGCTAGTTAATCCCTTCGGGCCGCCCAAGGGTATCCCCTTAAAAACGTCCTCGCACTTGACGCCCGCTTATCCTGCTCCTTCGGAGCTACGGATAAGCGGGCCTCGTGCTGCGGAATGTTTTTAAGGGGATACCCTTGGGCGGCCCTACAGCAACGTGGTCGACGATGTCTATAGGAACCCACGCTTTGAAGGGGCGCCGGGCTGATGGTTTGGCTTTTTATTGATGGGGGCCCTTACTGGGATGGGACCCTTACTAGAGGCAGGCCTCGGCGATGCGCTTTTTGAGCTCGTCGATACCCACGCCGGTCTGGGAGCTCGTGATGATTACATTCTCGGCCGGGACGTTGAGCTGCTTTTTGATGGCTGCTGCCTGGCGGGCCTGCTGGGTGCGGCTGAGCTTGTCGGCTTTGGTGAGGCAGACGATAAAGTTGAACTCGTTGCCCTGCAGATAGTCGATCATGTCGTGATCGAGCTTGCTCGGGTCGTGACGAATATCCACCAGCGACACGACTAGGTTAAAGCTGCGCTCCGAGTCGAAGAAGTCGCCGATAAGTTCTGCCCAGCGGTCACGCTCGGCCTTGGAGCGACGGGCGAAACCGTAACCCGGCAGGTCCACGAAATGCACGTCGTCGGCCTCAAAGAAGTTGATGTTGCTCGTCTTGCCCGGCGTACTGGAAACCTTGACCAGGTTCTTGCGACCAAAGAGCTTGTTCATAATCGACGACTTGCCCACGTTGGAGCGGCCGACAAAGCTCACCTCAGGGCAGGTGGACTCGGGAATCTGCGAAACCTTGCCGTAGCTGGCGACGAACTTGGCAAGCTGGTAGTTAATGGAATCGGCCATGGACACTCCTTGGTCGTAGGTTCTTACAAAAGAGCGCGCTATTGCGCATCGGCAATGCGGCGGACGATATCGAGCGTGATGTCACTTGCGACACGCGCGTACTCGAACAGATCGAACTCTCGGTCGCAAATTGCATCGTACGCCTCGTCACAATTATCGCTGATAGCGCGCAACACCAGGCAATCGACACCATTTTTGGTTGCGACATGGGCAATTGCCGCGCCCTCCATGCCGACACAATCGGCATGCGTCGCCTCGATAGCGTCGTTGCGCATGGCGGCGCCCGTCACAAAGCGGTTACCCGTGGCAATCGTGCCGACCAGGAACTGTTTGGTGCCCTCGTTCGAAGCGACTGCATTTGTCGAAGCGTCAACAAACCCACGCTCAGCAAGCACGTCGACGGCAATATCGACCAGCGCGGGTGTCGAGCCAAACTCCTCGAGCCCCGGTGCGGACTCGGCGATAAGCGCGGTATCGGTATCCAGATAGCGTAGGCGTTTGCCAATGACCACGTCGTCGATATGGAGCTTGGGGTTCAAACCGCCCGCAATGCCCGAAAACACAACAGCCTGCGGAGCATACTTGCTAATGAGATGCTGTGTTGCAGCAGCGGCGTTCACCGTGCCCATACCCGCCGTTGTGGCGACAACTGTCAGACCGTCGAGCTCACCGCTCACAACGGTCAAGCCTGCCTCCCGCGCCTCGCAAACGTCGCTCAGCTCTTCCTTAATCTGCATGATCTCTTTTTCGAGCGCACCGATAATCGCGATGGTAGCCATACCATTCCCCAAACCTATACGAAATTCTCAACCACGGTATGGTACCAGCATTTTGTTTGACCTCGCCAAACGAACACGCTAAGCCAGTGCAGCTCGCGTATCAAACAGAGCTTCCGCTATGGCTGTAGCTCGTTAGCCGATGGCGTTTTTGAGTTCGGCGCGGCGCTTTTTCATGCCGGCCATGACGGCGTTGCGCAGCTCGGGCATGCGCGCGGTATCCATCTGGGGCACGCCCTCGAGCTTATAGGGGATCCCCAGCTGCTCATATTTGACGACACCCATGGTGTGATACGGCAGCATTTCCAGGCCCACCACGTTGTGCCACGGGGCAATCAAGCGGCCGAGCGCCTCACACTCCTCCACCGTGTCGGTAATGCCCGGCACCACCACGTGGCGAATGACAACCTTAATCTTGCGACGGGCAAGCTCATCGCCAAACGCCAGGATGCGCGCAGGATCGCAACCGGTCAGCTTTTTATGCTCAACCGGATCGGCATGCTTGATGTCGAGCAGCACCATATCGGTCTCGTTGAGAACAGCATCGAACTTCTCCGGATGCTTGGGATCAAATGCATAGCCACAGCTGTCTAGGCAGGTGTGCACGCGGCCATCGGGGTTGTTGTGCATCACGCGGAACAGGTCGGCCAAAAACTCGGGCTGCAGGAGCGGTTCGCCGCCCGAAACGGTAATGCCGCCGCTACGGTAGAACTCATGGTTACTCTGGAACTCGTCCATGAGATGCTCGACGGTCACCATCGTGCCGCCGTTAACAGACCAGGTATCGGGATTGTGGCAATACGCGCAGCGCATAGGACAGCCCTGAACAAACACCACAAAGCGGATGCCGGGCCCGTCGACCGTTCCCATCGTCTCGATCGAATGCACGCGACCCAGGGCATACGCAGAGTCCTCGGGATGAGCATCCACACCCTCAAGCGTCATCTCAGCCATTCCCGCAACCTTGCCTCTCTTTGGTTTTTGTCAATTAAAATGCCAGAGCCATTCTAGCCCATACGCCTGATGGCGAAACGGTTTAGCGGTCAATTAGATCGTCCTATTTGACTCCACGCAAAAGCGGCGGGAAGGTTGTCGCAACCCGCCCGCCGCCGTGGCAATAGAAATCGATAGACGCCAGGCCCTACGCCTTAAGCGTAAGCACCGCGCCAAAGGCGGTCGGGCCGCAGTGGCTCGAGATGACGCCGCCGACCTGAGTCCAGGTAACGTCCTTAAAGCCCAGGTCGTGCGCATAGACTTCCATATCGTCGCGCAGCTCCTCGGAAAGGCCCACTGAATACGCCAAACCAATGTGCGAGTAATCAATATCGCCCTTCGCAACCATGTGGTCAATAAAGGCACGGGCGCATTTGAGCATAGAGCCGCGGAGCTTCTTGGTCGCCACGAATTTGCCACCCGTTACCTCAATGCAGGGCTTAATCTTGAGCAGATGGGCACCGAGGAATGCCACGTTGGACAAACGACCGCCGGCCTTAAGGAAGGCGAGATCGGTGGGGACAAAGCCCAACAGCACGCGGTCCATCACCGAATTGGTAAAGGCGAAAATCTCGTCGACGGTGGCATCCGGATGGGCTTCGATATACTTGGCGGTCTCAACGGCGACAAGCGACTGGCCCACCGACACAAAGCGCGTATCCATGGAGAAGACGTAATCGCGGCCCTTTGCCGCAATCTTCGACGACTGATGCGAGCAGGTCGTAACCTCGGAATACGCAAGATGCAAAATGGTCGCATCGGGCCGCTCGGCGTGGATGCGGTCGTACACATGCGCAAAATCCGCCGGCGAGCAACCGCTGGTCTTGGGCATCACACCAAACTCGTTGCAGCGCGAGTAAATCTCAAGCGGGTCGATCGATCCGTCTTCGACGGTCTCGTCACCAATCGTGACATGCATGGGCACGCGCACGATGCCATAGCGCTCGCAGAGCTCCGGCGTCACATCCGAACCAGACTCAACCACGATTACGTACTTGCCCATTATCATCACGACCCATCTCGACGTTGGCTTTTCAATACATGGCACATGCCCGCTGCGCTGTTGCGCAACCGCGCCCAAGCGCCAAAGAGACGCCGCCCCTTGCACAACAAAGGACAGCGTCTCCCTGGAAAACTCCGTGCTTGCATCAGATTCTACACGGTTTATTAAAGAGTGTTACTTACTCCGCAAACGGTAGCTATATGCGATAAACGGTAGCCACCAACAAAGTATCCCGCGCGCTCAACCCATCAGGAGAGTTCCGCCTAAAGGGTGACTCCGAAGGACCCCACCTGGCCGGTTTTGGGTTATTTTCCAAAACATCCCGCAGGACGCAAAGAGGCTCCGCCGCGCAACGCGCACAGCGGAGCCTCTTTGCATGTCCGAGGACGTTTTGGAAAATAACCCAAAACCGGCCCCAGTAATCCTACAGGAGTTGAACCCTTTAGAACTTGTTGTGGAAGGTACGCGAAATGACCTCGTCCTGCTGCTCCTTGGTGAGCGTGTGGAAGTTCACG
>CAKUGA010000066.1 GCA_934654515.1 uncultured Collinsella sp.
CGAAGGGGGCAGTGATGGAGAGGATACTCGGCGTTAATCTCTCTGGCTGGTTTATTCCCGAGCCTTGGGTGACCCCGTCGCTGTACGCGGCGACCGGTGCATCCAACGCGGCCGAGCTACAGGAGGCCATGGGTACCGCCGCCTATAACGAGCGCATGCGCCGCCATTACGAGACGTTTGTGAGCGAGGACGATTTTCGCCGCATGGCGCAGATCGGTCTCAATGCCGTGCGTCTGCCGGTGCCCTGGTATGCCTTTGGCTCACAGGAGTCCGATGCCTCCTACATATCGGTTGTCGATTACATCGACCGCGCGATTGAGTGGGCTGCCAAGTACGACATCCGCGTGCTGCTCGATCTGGCAACTGTGCCCGGTGGCCAGGGCGATTCCAACGATTCACCCACCACGCCGGAGGCTGTCGCCGAGTGGCATTCGTCCACCAACGGCCGTCATGTCGCACTCGACGTGCTTGAGCGCTTGGCCGATCGCTATGGCGAGGCCGAGAGCCTGCTGGGCATTGAGCTGCTGGACACGCCGCAGATGAGCGTTCGCAAGAGCCTCTTCACCATGACGGATGGCATTCCCGCTCACTACCTGCGCAATTTCTATCGCGATGCCTACGAGCTCGTCCGTTCGTATATGCCCGAGGATAAGATCGTCGTCTTCTCGTCGTCGGGGCATCCCAGCGAGTGGAAGCATTTTATGCGCGGCGCCAAGTACAAGAACGTCTACATGGACCTTCACCTGTACCATTACCGCGACGAGTATGCGCTCGACATCACGAGCCCCCGCGGGCTGACGACGGCGATTTCGCGTAACAAGCGCGAGCTTAAAGAAGCGATTTCGACAGGGTTCCCCGTGCTGGTGGGCGAATGGTCGGGTGCGGCGATCTTTGCCAACTCGTCGGTTACGCCCGAGGGCCGCAATGCCTACGAGCGCGTGTTTATCGCCAACCAGCTGGCTTCGTTTGCGCCGGCTGCCGGTTGGTTCTTCCAAACGTGGAAGACCGAGAAGCGCATTGCAGCATGGGACGCCCGCGCGGCGCTCGGTACGCTCGAGCGCGGCATGATTGAATAGGTTGATATGACGCAAAACAGCGCCCATACGGGCAAACTCTATGTGGTCGGCACGCCCATCGGCAACCTGGGTGACCTGTCCCCGCGCGTTGGCGAGGCCTTTGCCGCCGCCGATGCCATCTGCTGCGAGGACACACGCGTGACGTCAAAGCTGCTGATGCACCTGGGCATTTCCAAGCCGCTTGTCCGTTGCGACGAGAATGTGATCGCCAGCCGCGCCACCGGCCTGGTCGACCGTCTGCTGGCGGGGGAGACCCTCGCCTTTGCCTCGGACGCCGGCATGCCGAGCGTGTCCGATCCCGGCCAGGCGCTGGTCGAGGCGGCGCGTGAGGCCGATGTGCCCGTCGAAGTTATTCCCGGGCCCTCTGCTTGCGTCACGGCGCTTGTTTCGTCCGGCATTCCCTGCGAGCATTTTTTCTTCGAGGGCTTTTTGGGCCGAAAGCACGGCGACCGTGTGCGCCGTTTGCAGCGCCTTGCCGTGGTGCCCGGCGCACTCATCTTCTACGAGTCTCCACATCGCATCGTGGCGACGCTCGAGGCCGTGGCGAAGGTCTTTCCCCAGCGTGAGGTTGCCGTCTGCCGCGAACTCACCAAGCTGCACGAGGAGGTCTTGCGCGGGCCCGCTGACCAGCTTGCCGAGGAGCTGCGTGCTCGCGGCGAGGTAAAGGGCGAGATTGCGCTGGTCATCGCGCCGCCGAGCGAGGATGAGGAGGCCGGCATCGCGCCGGTTGGCGCTGCGGTAGCGGATCCCGACGAGGCCCTGCGCGAGGATATCCGCACCGCGCTCGAGGAGGGGGAGCCCGCCTCTGCAGTGGCCAAGCGCCTGTCTCAGAAGTATTCGCGCCGCAAGCGCGATGTCTATGCCATGGTGCTCGATATGCAATAGATGGAGGATATCCAGCCCTTGCGCTAGAATCATCCCCTGTATGCAACGTTTTTCTGGAGGACAAACCCCATGGATCAAAGCAAGCCTTCGTTCTTTATCACGACGCCCATCTACTACGTCAACGCCGATCCGCACCTGGGCACGGCTTATTCCACCATCATCGCCGACGTTCAGGCTCGCTATCGCCGCTCCGCCGGCTATAACGTTAAGTTCCTGACTGGCATGGACGAGCACGGCGAGAAGGTCGCCGAGGCCGCTGCCAAGCACAACATGACGCCGCAGGAGTGGACCGACAGCCAGGCTCCGCACTTCAAGGAGCTTTGGAGCAAGCTCGAGATCTCCAACGACGACTTCATTCGCACCACCGAGCCGCGCCAGCATCACGCCGTGCAGTATCTGTGGGAGCGCATGAAGGAGTCCGGCTACCTGTATAAGGGCAGCTATGACGGCTGGTACTGCGTGCCCGACGAGACCTACTTTACCGATACGCAGGTCCAGAAGGGTGACGAAGAGTACGGTAGCGTCGGCCAGCACCTGTGCCCCGATTGCCACCGTCCGCTCGAGCGCGTGCAGGAGGAGTCCTACTTCTTTAAGCTCTCCGCCTTCCAGGACAAGCTGCTCAAGCTCTATGACGAGCACCCCGACTTTGTTGAGCCTGCGTTCCGTATGAACGAGGTGCGCAGCTTTGTCGAGGGCGGCCTCAACGACCTTTCCGTGAGCCGTACGAGCTTTGACTGGGGCATTCAGGTCCCGTTTGACGAAGGCCACGTGACCTACGTGTGGTTCGATGCGCTGCTCAACTATATGACTGCCGTCGGCTACGGTGTCGACACCGACGAGGCCCGTGCCGAGCTGGCCTATCGCTGGCCCGCGCAGTTCCATATTGTGGGTAAGGACATCATTCGCTTCCACTGCGTCATTTGGCCCGCCATGCTCATGGCCATCGGCGAGGCCCTGCCCGAGCACGTCTTTGCCCACGGCTTCCTGACCGTGCGCAATGCCGAGACCGGCAAGGCCGAGAAGATGTCCAAGAGCCGCGGTAACGCCATCGCTCCGCAGGATGTTATCGACATGCTGGGTGTCGAGGGCTATCGCTACTACTTCATGACCGACGTCGTCCCCGGCACCGACGGCGCCATCAGCTTCGAGCGCATGGAGCAGGTCTACAACGCCGACCTGGCCAACAGCTGGGGCAATCTTATCTCGCGCTCGCTCAACATGAGCGGCAAGTACTTTGACGGTTGCGCGCCCGCCAAGCCTGCATCGTTCGATGCGTTCGACAACCCGCTGGCAAAGATTGCCGACGGTTTGGTCGAGCGCTACATGGCCAAGATGGACGTGCTCGATTACGGTGGAGCCAAGGATGAGGTCATGGAACTCATCCATGCTGCTAACCACTACATCGAGGACTCCGAGCCCTGGGCGCTTGCCAAGGACGAGGCTAAGGCCGACGAGCTGGCATTTGTGATCTACAACCTGCTCGAGGCCATCCGCATCGCCGCTCACCTGCTGATGCCGCTCATGCCCCAGACCTCTGCCGAGGCCCTGCGCCGCCTGTCCTGTGAGGGCGAGGCCGCGAGCGACGACCTCAAGGGCATTTGCGCTTGGGGTCTGCTTGCTGGTGGTCAGCCCGTCGAGAAGGGCGAGCCGCTGTTCCCGCGTCTGGGCTAAGACGTCGCGCGAGTGCCATATCGGCAATTTGCTGTGTAACGGTAAGGGCATGGCCGCAACGGTCCATGCCCTTTTACTTTACGATGCAGCCACCATGTTAAGGAGGCAACCATGACAACTTCGCCTTTGGCAAACCCCACGGCAACTAGGGAGCTGCTAGAGGAGTTTGGCCTTGCGACCAAGCATCGCCTGGGCCAAAACTTCCTGATCGACAACCATGTGATCGAACGTATCTGTGAGCTCGCTGAGCTTGCGGGCGATGAGCGCGTGCTCGAGGTCGGCCCGGGTTGCGGCACGCTGACGTTGGCCCTGCTGCAGGAGGCGGCGTGCGTTACGTCGATTGAGGCCGATCCTGAGCTTGAGCCGGTGCTCGATGCCCACGCCGCCGACTATGCCAACTTCCGCTTTATCATGGGCGATGCGCTCAAGGTGACGCCGGAGCAGATTGAGCAGGCCGCCGGTGGTGAACCCACGGTGTTTGTCGCGAATCTGCCCTATAACGTGGCGGCGACGATCATCCTTCAGTTCTTCCAGACGATGCCCGCGCTTAAGCGCGCTGTCGTCATGGTGCAAAAGGAAGTTGCAGATCGTATTGCCGCAGTGCCGGGCAACAAGACCTATGGCGGCTACACGGCAAAGCTCGGCCTGTATGCGCAGGTGACGGGGCGCTTTGAGGTGCCGCCGCGCTGCTTTATGCCGGCGCCGCATGTGGACTCGGCCGTGGTACGCATCGACCGTGTCGACGGCGTGGTGCCCGAGGGGCTCGATCGCGAGTTCGTGGCCCGCGTGATCGACGCCGCATTTGCCCAGCGTCGCAAGACCATCCGCAACTCCATGAGCGCCAACGGCTTTGCCAAGGACGTGCTCGATGCTGCCTTTGAGGCTTGCGGTATTGCACCCACCACGCGCGCCGAGACGCTCGACGTCGCCGCCTTTGTCCGCTTGGCTCAGGAGCTTTCCCATGACGCTTAATGTCGAACGCGTGACGTTTACCAAGAAAAAGAAAACGATTGCTTGCCCGGTGCCGCTGGCGCCGCTTGCCGATACGCATACGCACCTGCTTTCATTTTGGGGCAAGGAGGTACCCGAGACGCTCGTGCGTGCCAAGGCCGCAGGCATTGACCTGTTGGTGACGATCTTCGATCCCATCGCCGATAAGCGCAGCGTGACGGACTATAGCGACTGGCTGACGCGCGAGATTCTGCCGATGCAGGATATCCCGCAGATCAAGTATCTCGCCGGTGTGCACCCGTATGGCGCCCCGGACTATACCGACGATATCCATGCACAGGTTGTTGCCGCGCTCGACGACCCCTTATGCGTCGGTATTGGCGAGATCGGCCTGGACTACCACATGGACTATGACGATGATGTTGCGCCGGCGCCTCACGGCGTGCAGGTCGACTGCATGGCGCGCCAGCTCGAGCTTGCCGTGCGCCGCAACGTGCCGGTAGAGCTGCATCTGCGCCATGAGGACACGGACCAGGAGCGCACTTCGCACGTGGACGCGTACAACGTGCTGCGCGAGGTGGGTGTGCCTCAAGCGGGCTGCGTGCTGCACTGCTTTGGCGAGGACCGCGCCACGATGGAGCGCTTCGTGGATTTGGGTTGCTACATCGCCTATGGCGGTGCGGCGACCTTCAAACGTAACGATGACGTGCGCGAGGCATTCGCGGCAACCCCGCTCGATCGAATTTTGTTCGAGACGGATTGCCCGTACATGGCTCCAGAGCCTATCCGCGGTCTTGAGTGCGAGCCCGCAATGATTTCCATTACGGCAAACGCGCTGGTCAACGACCGCGTCGATCGTACCGGCGAGAATGCCGAAGCAATCGCGCAAGCCGCTTGGGAAAATGCCTGCAAACTTTTTCAAAAATAGTTCTTGCGTTCGCGCTGGCGCTCCGTTATTCTAATTCCTGCACGCGGGCGTGGCGGAATTGGCAGACGCGTACGGTTCAGGTCCGTATGGGGGCAACCCCATGAAGGTTCAAGTCCTTTC
>CAKUGA010000067.1 GCA_934654515.1 uncultured Collinsella sp.
CCGATCTGGCGCATGTCGACGCGAATGTGCAGCGTCGAGGACAGATCCTTGACGAGCTGGCGAAAATCGACGCGCTCCTCGGCCGCAAAGTAGAACACGGCCTTCTCGCCGCCAAACAGGTACTCGACGCCGACCGGCTTCATCTCGAGGTCGAGCTCCTTGACCAGGCGGCGGAAATCGACCATGGCCTCGTCGCCCTGGATGGCCAGGTCGTCGGCAAGCTGCAAATCGATGTCACTCGCCACGCGCAGCACGGGCTTGAGCGGCTGGCCGATCTCGTCCTGCGGCACCTCGAAGGGATCGGCCGTGACCAGGCCGATCTCGGTTCCGCGCTCGGTGGAACAGATAGCGTAATCCGCCTCGAGGATATCCAGATCCTGCGGGTCGAACCACAGGTCGCGCGAGGCGTAGGTAAACTTAACGGGTACGACTAACGGCATTTCAGTGCCTTCCTGATATCGAACAGCATGACCTCGATGGCCAGCTGGGGAGTAACATTTCTGGCGATGTTGCGCTCGGCGGTCGCGACCGCCTCGAGCGCCTGGGTGGCACCCGCAACATTGGTCGCGGCGGCAAGCCGACCGATCGTGTCGCGCACATCCTCGTTCACCACGTCGGCTGCCTCGTCCTGAAGTGTCAGCAGCACGTCGCGCATGAGCGTCCGCGCGCTCGCCAGCGCTTCCATGATACCCGAACGCTCGCGCGCGTTGAGTTCGCGCTTGTTGCGGTCCTCAAGCTGCTTCAATGCTCCACGCGACAGGTAGTCGGCGTTTTGCTCGAGTACCTTTTCCTGCGTGGACTTGACCTCGGCGAGCGGCGCCTTAACGGCGACAATGAGCGACTTGGCGCGACTGAGCACGTCGGCCTCGTCGGCGGCAATGAGTGAGTCGATGGCACGAACCATCTGACGGCGGGCGTCCTGGCGCTCGGCGCTCTTAAGAAACTCGATGCCGCGTGTGGGGCTTCCCGCCACGGCGACCGCCATGCGGCAACGCGTCGGGTCCTGACCGGTGGCGCGGCTCACGGCCTGCGCGGCGACGGCGGGCGATACCAGCCGAAACGGCACGCACTGGCAACGACTCACGATAGTGGGCAGCATCACGTCGGCCGAGGTACCCAACAGGATGAACATGACGCCCTCGGGCGGCTCCTCGAGCGTTTTGAGCAGCGCGTTGGCGGTGTTGGCGCGCAGCTGCTCGGCACGGTCGATGATGTAGACCTTTGCCTTGGCGCGGATGGGCGCCAGCGGCACGTCGTCGAGCAGCTCGCGGGTCTGGGCGATGAGGTAACCCGTGGCGCTCTCGGGCGTGTAATAGTGCACGTCGGGATGCGTATGCCGAGCAACGCGCACGCAGCTGTCGCATGCGCCGCAGCCGTCCTGCTCGCACAGGAAGGCTTGGGCGAGCGCCCACGCGGCGTCGAGCTTGCCCGCGCCGGGCGCGCCCAAAAACAGATAGGCGTGCGATGCGCGACCGCTAGCGACGGCATTGGTCAAAAAGTCGCGCACGCGCTCTTGGGTGTCGAGCTTGGCCAGCAGGCTTGCCTGAGCGGGGGCCATGTTACTCGGCCTCCTTGGCAAGCGCGGCGGCAACGGCTTCCTGCGGAATGTCGAGACCATACGCGCGAACCTGCTCGACCGTCTTCTCGAAGACTTCCTCGACGGTCGCAGTGGCGTCGATGAGCTTTACGCGGTCTTGCTCCTCGGCGGCAATGGCACAAAATCCCTGATAGACACGCTCCTGGAAGGCCATGCCCTTGGCCTCCATGCGATCGGTCGCACCGCGGGCCACCATGCGCAGCGCCGCCTGCTCGGGCGTGATGTGGTAGACGAGGGTGAGCGCCGGATGCGTGCCGGCGACCGCCAGGTTGTTCGCTTCGCGTACTATCTGGCGGTCGAGGCCATCGGCAAACGCCTGGTAGCAGGTCGTGGAATCGTAGAAGCGATCGCACAGGACCACCTTGCCGGCCGCAAGGGCGGGTGCGATGACCTCGTGCACCAGCTGGGCGCGCGCGGCCTCGTAGAGCAGCAGCTCGCAGGTATCGCCCATCGCCGTGTTGGCGGGATCGAGCAGCAGGGCGCGGATCTTTTCGCTAATGGCGGTGCCGCCCGGCTCGCGCAGGCTCACAACCTGGTAGCCGGCAAAGTCGAGCGCGCGGGCCAGCAGGCGCGCCTGCGTGGACTTGCCGGCGCCATCGACGCCCTCGAGCGTAATGAAGCTATGTTGAGCGGGCTCAAAAGCCATGGGCGCAGCCCCTTCCTACAAGGCGCGTAAATGCAGATATATCAACCAAGCCATGATACCCCAGTGCTCGGCGCGTCCCAAATCCCACCTAGTAGCCTCCTAAGTTGCGGTGAAATAGGGACTGATTACAGCCCTGAGGCCACCAAACACTCCCTATTTCACCGCAACTTATGATGGGGAGTTTTGGACGCTGGGTATAATCGACGTATTGCATTGAAATGTGGCGAAAGGAGTGGCAATGTCTCGGTATTGTGCCTCGTGCGGCAAGCTTCTTGCAGATGATGCCAAGTTCTGCACCTCGTGCGGTGCACCCGTTGAGCAATCGACCGCGAGCAACGATCAGCCCGCTTTTGAACAGACCGGCCCCCTTGATACGCCTCAAACCAAGGCGAACGACCCCCTCGTCTATCGCCCCGACCCCGCCGCAAGCCCCGTGTCGGTCGAAACCACGCAGCGCATCCCTGTCGCGAGCGGCTCGCCTCAGCAGCAGCCGGCACCCGCATACGCGCCCGCTCAGTCGCAAGTGCCTGCTCCCAAAAAGAGCGGCACCGGACCACTCGTCGCCGTTATCGTTGTGCTGGTGGCGATCATCATCGCCCTGGTCATCTTCTTTGTGATCAAACCGTTCGACAGCGCTTCCACGCAGACGACTGCCGAGGTAACCAAGCTGCACCATGACGTCGATGACGATGATCTAAAGCCCCTCGGCGACCCCAACAGCCTGTACGACGATGATGACGATGATGACGAGGATGGCGGCGAGGCAACCCTATCCGAGCAAAACCTCTACCGGCGACTGAACGAATACTACGATCTGCTCGAAGATCTCGACAGCCAGGTCCGCGCCTGCGCGCAGGCCTTCAACGGCAGCTATCTGGAAGAAGATCGCACCACCCGTCAAAATCTCGCCGACGTCGCCGAGCGCACGGAGGACACCATCGAGCAGTATTACGATATCGTCGAGGACCTGGACGTCCCCACGAGCTCCAAGAACTACAGCTCCTGGAAGGACATCATCGCCCTGTACGACGACTTGGATCACCGCATCGACGCGATCTGCGATGCCTGGGAAATCAGCCTGAAATACGCCAAGCCCGCGGACCACAAGAATGAGATCGTGGCACCGCTGTCACGCGACAACGTGGCGGGCACCAATGACAATAAGTACCGCCTAGATTTTGAGGAGCGCTATTCCGGCGCCAAACCCGTCGAGGTGAAGTAGTCACTGGGCGCCCCAAAGCCGGCAGTTAGGGACGTTCCTAAACTGCCGGCAGAAAAGGAACGTCCCTAACTGCCGGATAAAAGACGAGCGAGGATTTTGAGGTCCTCGCTCGTCTTTGTTTTGGGTGATGTTTCGACCGTACGGCTATTTGTCGGCGGCGGCCTTCTTAGTCGTCGTCTTCTTGGCAGTCGTCTTCTTGGCGGTCGTCTTCTTCGCCGTCGAAGTCTTCTTGGCCGTGCTCGCCTTGGTCGTAGTCTTGCGGCCGCGGGCGGGCTTCTTTTCCTTGGTCGGGCAGTCCATGTTGACGCAGATGCGCCACGGGCCGCGCGCCGTGTTGACCACCACGATGGGGGCGCCGCACTCGGGGCAGGTCTCGCCCGTCGCCTCGAGCTTGCCGCGCGCCGGCAGCGGATAGCTCACGCCGCAGTCATCGTAGTTGGTGCAGCGGATAAAGCGCTTGCCGCTCTTTTCGCTCTTGTGCGCGATCAGGTCGCCATGGCGTCCGGCCTCGGCGCACACCTTGCACTCGCCCACCTTAAGGTCGGGCTCGTAGTTGGTGGGACACGTGGGGTTCACGCAGATCTCGAAGGCCTTCTGGCGGAACGGCTGGCACTTGATGCGCGGCGCGCCGCACTCGGGGCACACGGCTGCCTCGCCCTCGAGCGGGCTCACCTTGACGCCGCTCGGCACCGGATAGGTCACGTCGCAGTCGGGCCAACCCATGCAGCCAATGAAGCTGCCGCGGGTCTTGGCACTCGTCTTCATAACCAGGTCCTTGCCGCACTTGGGGCAGGCGCCCACACGCGCATCGGCCGTGACGGCGTCGCTGATGGCGTCGCCCAGTTCCTGAGTGTGCTTGAGTAGCTCGTCGAGCACGCCGGCCAGCAGCGCGCGCGAGTGCGTCACGACATGCTCCTCGGTATCCTCGCCGCGCTCCACGCGGGTCATGTCGCCGTCGAGCTCGCTGGTCATATCGGGGCTCGTGATGCGCGGGGCAAACTGTGTCAGCGCGTCGATGATGGCGATGCCCAACTTGCTCGGCTCAACGGGATCGTTTTTGAGGTAGCGCACGGCGTACAGGCGCTCGATGATGCTCGCGCGTGTGGACTTGGTGCCCAGGCCGCGCTTCTCCATCTCCTGCACGAGCTTGCCCTGGCTGTAGCGCGCAGGCGGCTCGGTCTGCTTGGCCTCGAGCTTGATGTCGAACACGTCGACCGTATCGCCCTGCTCCAGCGGCGGCATCTGCTCGTCGCGCTTAAGACCGTACGGATAGGCCTCGCGGAAGCCCGGGGTCACGAGCACGTCGCCCGAGGCCACGAACGGCTCGCCGTTCACATCGAGCTCGAGCTTGGTGTTTTCGATAGTCGCGGGACCCATGAGAGTCGCCAGGAAGCGGCGGGCGATGAGGTCGTAGAGCTTGCGCTGGCCGCCGTCGAGCGTGGACGGATCGCCCTCGCCCGTGGGATAGATCGGCGGGTGGTCGGTGGTCTCGACCTTGCCGCGGGTGGGCTTCATGGGACCGGCGAGCACCTTTTTGCACACGGGTGCCAGCGCCGGGTTGATCTTTGCCAGGTCGCTCACCACGGCGCCCAGGTCGAGCGTCGCGGGGTACACGGTGTTGTCGACACGCGGGTAGCTGATGAGGCCGGCCATATAGAGGGACTCGGCGATGCGCATCGTACGCGCAGGCGAGATGCCCTCGGCCGCGGCGGCAGCCTGCAGCGAGGTCGTCGCGAACGGCGTGGGCGGCTGCTGCTTGCGCGAGCGCTTGGTCACCGCAGCGACGGTTGCCGTCGTGGCGCCGTCGACGTGGCCGTACGCCGTCTCGGCGGCATCTTTGTCGGTAAAGCGCGCCGTCTTGTGCGCGATCTTAAAGCGATCGTCCTCGGCGGCGCCCTGCGCAGCGCCCATGCCGCGAATCTGCCAATAGTCCTCGGGCACAAACGCCATGCGCTCGCGCTCGCGCTCGACCACCAGGGCGAGCGTCGGCGTCTGCACGCGGCCGGCAGAGCGCACGTTGCCAAAGCCGCCAAACTTGGCGAGCGTCAGGTA
>CAKUGA010000068.1 GCA_934654515.1 uncultured Collinsella sp.
CTGCTCATCAACCCGCGCATCAGGACGGTGTAGATTATGGTAAAGATTCGAGAGAAGCAAACCGAGCAGCTCGAGAAGGCTGCCTCCAAGGGGCTCAAGCTCGGTGGCTGGAAGAAGATGACGCTGTCTTCTAAGATTGCCGCCGTCGTGCTGGTGCTGGTCGCCCTGACTGCGATTCTGGCGCCCCTTCTTGCCCCCTATAGCCCGGTCGAGATCTTTACGGCTCGCCAGGCTCCCGGCAACGGATTTATCTTCGGTACCGACGATAAGGGTCGCGATATTCTGTCGCGTATGCTCTACGGTGGTCGTTACTCGCTGATTATCGGCTTTGGCGCCACTGCCATGGCTCTGGTCTGCGGCTCGGTCGTGGGCGCCCTTGCGGCGGTTTCGCGCAAGGCCGTTTCCGAGACGATCATGCGTATCCTGGACATCATCATGTCTATCCCGGGCATCGCCCTCGCGGCCGTCTTCGTCTCCATCCTGGGCAACTCCGTGCCGTCGATCATCTTCGCCATCGGCTTTATGTACACTCCGCAGATTGCCCGTATCGTGCGCGCCAACATCGTGTCCGAGTACGGAGAGGACTATGTCCGCGCGGTCATCGTTTCCGGCGCCAAGGCTCCGTGGATTTTGATCAAGCATGTTCTGCGTAACTGCATCGCCCCGATCATGGTCTTCACCGTTACCCTGGTCGCCGACGCCATCATCTTCGAGGCCTCGCTGACCTTCATCGGCGCTGGTATCCAGGAGCCCACCGCTACCTGGGGCAACATCCTCGCCGACGCCCGCGGCGGCGTGCTCGCCGGCCGTTGGTGGCAGGCGTTGTTCCCGGGCCTGGCCATCATGATCACCTGCCTGGCGCTCAACATCCTCTCCGAGGGCATTACCGACGCCATGGCCGCTGCTCCCTCCGCCGCCCTGGATCCGACCGATTCCTCCAAGCGCCGCGAGGCCGACCTGCTGGTCTCCGACCCCGTTCGCGCCTACAAGGAGCAGGCCCAGTCCCTCTCCGCTCGCCTTGGCGCCCTGCGCGATGTCGAGCTCAAGCGTGACGATCGCCATGTGCCTGACGAGTCTGTCGAACCGATCCTTTCGGTCCGTGACTTCTGCATTCAGTTTGAGCATCACGGTGACATTAACGTTGTCGACCATGTCAACTTTGACGTCCGTCCTGGTCAGACCATGGGCCTGGTGGGCGAGTCCGGTTGCGGTAAGTCCATCACCACGCTGGCCATCATGGGCCTGACCGATGAGGACGAGCACCTTTCCGGCGAGGTCCTCTGGGAGGGCCGTGACCTGCTCAAGATGAGCAAGAAGGAGTGGTTCGGCCTGCGCGGTACCGATATCGCTATGGTCTATCAGGACGCCCTGTCCTCGCTCAACCCCTCCATGCTCATCTCTGCCCAGATGAAGCAGCTCACCAAGCGCGGCGGAACCCGCAGCGCCGAGGAGCTCCTGGAGCTCGTCGGCCTCGACCCCAAGCGTACGCTCGAGAGCTATCCGCACGAGCTTTCCGGCGGCCAGCGCCAGCGCGTCCTGATCGCTATGGCTCTTACCCGCGACCCCAAGCTGGTCATCTGCGACGAGCCCACGACCGCTCTGGACGTTACCGTCCAGAAGCAGGTCATCAAGCTGCTCAACGATCTTCAGGCCAAGCTCGGCTTTGCCATGATCTTCGTTTCGCACGACCTGGCGCTGGTCGCCGAGGTCGCCCACAACATCACGGTTATGTACGCTGGCCAGGTTATCGAGCAGGCGCCCACCAAGGAGCTGCTCACTAACCCGATCCACGAGTACACCCGCGGTCTTCTGGGTTCCGTTCTGTCCATCGAGAGCGGTTCGGGCCGCCTGCACCAGGTGCCCGGCGCCGTTCCGAGCCCGCGCGATTTCCCCAAGGGCGATCGCTTCGCGCCCCGCTCGAGCCATCCGCGTATTGGCCTGGACACCCGTCCGGTCTTCAAGCGCGTGCCCGGCACCGAGCACTTCTATTCCGAGCTCCCCGACGAGGTGCTCAAGGCAAATGGTTTGACCCCTCACGCGGAGGTGATGTAGATGAGCGAGACCGCAGTCAACGGCGTCGAGCCGATCATCTTCCTTGATGACGTCCACGTCACCTTTAGGACCCGTACCGGCTCTATTCTGCACCCCAACCTGGTTCACGCCGTCCAGGGTGTAACGATTAAGCTCATGCCCGGTCAGACGATCGGCATCGTCGGCGAGTCCGGTTGCGGTAAGTCCACCACCGCCAACGTCATGTGCGGCCTGCAGGCCCCCACGAGCGGCAAGGTCTACTTTAAGGGCAAGGACGTTACCAAACGTACCGCCGAGGACCGTCGTCACATGGGTCGCGTCATCTCGGTCGTGTTCCAAAACCCGGCCACGGCGCTCAACCCCCGCATGGTCGTTCGCGAGCAGCTGCTCGATCCCATGCGCGTTCACAACCTGGGTACCGAGGCCGAGCAGGAGAAGCGCGTCAAGGAGCTCCTGGAGCTCACCGGTCTGCCCAGCTCTGCCGCTGAGGTACTTCCCGGCCAGCTTTCGGGCGGCCAGCGCCAGCGCGTCGCAATTGCCCGTGCTCTGTCGCTGAACCCCGATGCCATCATCGCCGACGAGCCCACCTCGGCTCTGGACGTTTCGGTCCGCGCGCAGATTCTAAACCTGCTGACCGACCTTAAGAAGGAGCTCGGCCTGGCCATGGTGTTCATCAGCCATGACATCCAGACGGTCCGCTATATCTCTGACGACATCATCGTTATGAATGGCGGCAAGATCGTCGAGCAGGGCGAGGCCAAGCAGGTCTTCCAGCACCCCCAGGACCCCTACACCAAGATGCTGCTCGGCGCTGCGCCGTCGCTGCTGCATCCCAAGCTCGGCGAGTAGCCTCGCTTTCCCTCCCGTGCGCCCGGTTCCCTTGCCGGGCGCACCTCCGTTGCGATTTCGAAAGGTTGGGTTCACGAGCCATGCCAAGTGCTCAGGAGCTACAACATCAGTTTGGTGAATATCGAGGCGCCATGCCCCGTCCATCAGATTTCGATCTCTTTTGGAAGGATCGCATGGCCGAGGCCGACGCCGTCGGGCTTGACTATGCGATCGAGACGGCACCGGTCACCGATGCCGCGACCTGCCAGCTTTTCGACCTCTGGTATACCGGCATGTGTGGCGCTCGCCTGCATGCCAAGTACCTTAAACCCGTCTCGGACGAGCCCGTGCCATTGGTACTTCAGTTCCATGGGTATCCGGGTGCAAGCCGCAGCTGGTTTGAGCAGGCGTCGTTTGCGGGCATGGGCATGGCACTCATCGCCCTCGATTGCCCCGGCCAAGGAGGTCCCTCCGAGGACATTGGTGGATTTGAGGGCACAACGGTTGCCGGTCATATCGTCGCCGGTATCGACGGCGACCCGGCCAACCTCTACTATGTCCGCTTGCATCAAGATATTCGCATCCTGTGCCGCATCGTTCGCGAGCTCGAGGGCATCGATCTTGCCCGTGTGTTTGTGAACGGCGCGTCGCAGGGCGGTGGTTTGGGCATTGCGACCTGCGCACTTAACAGCGAGCTTATCAATCGCGCCGCAATCCTCTATCCCTTCCTGTCAGATTTCCGCCTGGTCTGGGATTTGGATGCCGACGATATTGCCTACGAGGGCCTGCGTTATTGGTCGCGTTGGTTTGACGAGGACTCGACTCGTATCGAGGAAGCCTATGCCAAGCTGGCGTATTTCGACTCCAAGAACTTTGCCCCCATGGTTAAGTGCCCCGTGCTGTTTGGCACGGGCACGGCCGATGTCGTCTGTCCGCCGGCGACGCAGTTTGCGGTGTACAACAACCTACCCTGCGAAAAGCGCCATGAGTTCTTTGAGGGCTTTGGCCACGAGGAGATTCAGGACTTTGACGATCTGATCATTCCGTTTTTCTGCGAGGGAGGGGAGGCTCATGTCTAAGTGCGAGAGCAATGTCGACGAGCTGATAGTCTCCGACCTTGCGGGGATTCCCGGAACGGTCTCGTCAAGGCTCGCTGATTTCCGGGATTGGCGCGGTGATACTTCTGCGGATGTTTCCGAATTAGAGATAGCCGCTTCGGACCTTGAGGTTTGCCGGCCGAGTATTACGGCGATCGATTTCGCCAATCCGTATGCCCGCTACTCCGAGGTTTCCTTTGAGCTTGGTGGCGATGTGGTCCACGCACGTTTGATCGAGCCTGCCGGTCGCGCCCGAGCATCCGAGCTTGTGCCGCTATGTCTGATGTTTCACGACATCGACCGACCCGTGCGGGGATGGCATCACATGACGAGGTTTGCGGCCATGGGATATGCCGTGCTTGCGCTGGACGATGAGGCGATTGGACCCAGCGATCTGCGGCAGGGGATTACCTCGCCTGCTTTTGTCAGGCGCGTCCGTTGGGGCTGCGCGTTGGCGGAGGTCGCGCGCAATCTTGATGGCATGGACCCCGACCGCATCTTTGCATGGGGCGAGGGTCTTGGCGGCGGAGTCGCGCTGGCGGTTTCCGCTCTGGACGAGCGGGGCCTCGCCTGCACGGCGGTTGCCAATCCGCTTCCTGGCGGCCTCGAGGTGCTGTCGTCTCGGGTGCGCGGATCGGTGCTCATGGGCACATCGCTTATGGATACCGTGAGCGATCCCAAGGATCAGTTTGCCGTATTCAACGGTCTTGAGTGTGACCGGAGGCATATCATCTATGCAAAATACGCTCACGAGCGCATCAATGCGTTCGAAAACGAAGTCGTAGACTTTTTTAACCAAACGTTCTACTCGTGTTCTTTGGCCTAGACGGCCTGGACACTGCCAACAAGAGTGGGTGGCATAGGGCCGCCCGCCAGACAACTAAGGAGATTCTTGTGGCAACTCAGAAATTCACCGGCGTTATCCCTCCCGTCGTTGTTCCCGATACCGAAGA
>CAKUGA010000069.1 GCA_934654515.1 uncultured Collinsella sp.
TTGCTGTCGGTCTGGGCGTCGCGCATCTTGATGACGCGGGCGGGAACGCCGGCCACGACGGCGCCGGCGGGGACGTCCTCGACACATACGGCACCGGCTGCCACGACAGCACCCTTGCCCACGCGCACGCCCTCCAGGACCACGGCGTTGGCGCCAATCATGACATCATCCTCGATGATGACGGGCGTGGCGCTCGCGGGCTCCACGACGCCTGCCAGTACGGTGCCGGCACCGATGTGGCAGTTCTTACCCACGGTGGCGCGGCCGCCCAGCACGGCGCCCATATCGATCATGGAACCTTCGCCAATGACAGAGCCGATGTTGATGATGGCGCCCATCATGATGACGGCGCGGTCGCCGATCTCGACGCGGTCGCGGATAATCGCGCCCGGCTCGATGCGGGCGTTGATGCCCTTAAGGTCGAGCATGGGGACGGCGGAATTGCGGCAATCGTTCTCGACGTCGTAGTAGTCGATGGAGTCGGCATTGGCGTCGAGGATGGCCTTGAGCTCGTCCCAGTCGCCAAAGACGGTCTTGCCACGACGACCGCCATAGACGTGCGCATCGCCCCAGGCAACCTTCATGCCGGGCTTCTCGCGCACATACAGCTTGACGGGCGTCTTCTTGGGCGCGGTGGCGATGTAATTGATAATCTCCTGTGCATCCATCTCGGCTGCGTTGCTCATATACTGTTTCTCCTTTACGTGGGCTTGGTTAATGATTGGTTAGGCAAACATGACCTGGTCGAAGGTGTAGAAGCCGGGGTCGCGGACGACGAGCTTCTGGGCGGCCGCCAGGGCGCCGTTGACGAAGATCTGGCGGCTCGTGGCGCGATGACTGAGCGTGACCTCCTCGTCCTGGCCAAAGAAGCTCACCTCGTGCACGCCGGCGACGGTGCCGCCGCGCAGCGAGTGCATGCCGATCTCCTTGGGGTCGCGCGCGCCACACATGCCCTCGCGACCGTAGACGGGGTGGTAGCCGGCCTCGGGCTCAGCCTCGACCACGGCGTCGAGCAACAACTTGGCGGTGCCGCTGGGGGCATCGACCTTTTGGTTGTGGTGCGTCTCGACAATCTCGCAGTCAAAGCCGGGCAGCTCGCGCGTGGCCTGGGCCACCAGGTGACGCAGGGCGGCGATGCCGATGGAGTAGTTGCCGGAGTGCATGACGCGGGCGCCCTGACCCAGCTCGCGCAGGCGGTCCATCTGCTCGGGCGTATATCCCGTGGTGCCCGAGACCAGTGCAGCGCCCGTGCGCTCGACATAGGCGACAACGGCGTCAAAGGTCACGACGTTCGAGAAGTCGATGATCACATCGGCCGCCGGGGCGCTCTCGAGCTCGGTCAGATCAAAGCCGATCTGGGCGACGATATCAAAGACGGGCTGACCGGCGGCATCGACAATGCCCTCGGCGGTGGTGCGGATGAGCGAGCCCATGCGGCCCGTTCCCATAATGACAGTCTTAATCAAGCAGACCAGCTCCCTTCAGAGCATCGGTAAGTGTGGCGCGCGTGTCGTCTGCCATGGGGCACAGCGGCATGCGGTAGTTTGCCTCGATCATGCCCATCTGGGCGAGTGCTTCCTTGACGGGGATGGGGTTGACCTCGCTAAAGAGGGCGTTGATGAGCGGCTGGCCGGCAATCTGGATCTCGCGGGCGCGCTCCACGTCACCGTCCAGGTAGGCACGGCACATGTCGTGCACGAGTTGCGGCTGCACGTCGGCCCACACGCTGATGGTGCCCGAGGCGCCCAGGCTCATGAGCGGCACGGTAAGCGCGTCTTCGCCCGAGTACATGCGGAAGTCGTCGGACAGCAGATGCGCGATCTTGGCGGCATAGGCGACGTTGCCCGAGGCCTCCTTGATGCCCATGATGTTGGGATGTGCTGCCAGGCGCTCGACATTGCGCTCGCTGATGCCGCAACCGCAACGACCGGGAATGTTGTACAGGATGCAGGGGATGTCTACGGCGTCGGCCACGGTCTTAAAGTGCTGGTAGATACCCTCTTCGTTGGACTTGTTGTAGTAGGGGGTGATGAGCAGCAGGCCATCGGCGCCCAGGCCCTGGTAGGTGAGCGACTTGGTGAGCATCGTCTGCGTGGAGTTGGAGCCCGAGCCGGCGATGACGGGGATACGGCCTGCGACCTGCTTGACCACGGCGGCGACAACGGAGTTGTCCTCGTCATCGGTCATCGTGGCGCTTTCGCCGGTGGTGCCCAAGGTGAGGATGGCGTCGGTGCCATTCTGCAGATGGAAATCAATAAGGCGCTCGAGCGCGTCAAAGTCGACGCTGCCGTCTTTTTTAAACGGCGTGACGAGGGCGACGATCGAGCCCTCGAGATTGCGGACATCCATATTCTTCTCCTTCGCTTCTGCGATCTGGATGCGTTTGTTCCATTGGGCGGCGACCGCCAGACGCTCGTCCTGAGCGCGACGACGGGCGGCATCGGCGCGCGACTTTGCCAGCAGCTCGCGGCCGCACGGCAGCACGTCGAGCGTGGCAAAGTAGTCGCCCGGGCGCTCGGCGCGTCGAATGAGGTCGGCAGAGCCGTCGGGGCGCAGCAATACCTCTGCGGAGCGCAGGCGGCCGTTGTAGTTGTAGCCCATGGAATAGCCATGCGCGCCCGTATCGTGGATCACGAGCAAGTCGCCCATATCGATCTGCGGCAGCTCACGGTCGATGGCGAACTTGTCGTTGTTTTCGCACAGGTTGCCCGTGATGTCGTACGTGTTCGTGACGGGGGCTGCGGTCTTGTCGGGACCACCGGGCTGGCCCATCACCGTAACGTGGTGGTAAGCGCCATACATGGCAGGACGAATGAGGTCGACGGCACTTGCATCCACGCCGATATAGTCCTTGTAGATCCGCTTTTCGTGGATGGCCTTGGTGACCAGGCATCCGTAGGGGCCCATCATAAAGCGGCCCATCTCGGTGCAGATTGCCACGTCGCCCATGCCGGCGGGAACCAGAATCTCGTCGTAGGCTGCGTGTACACCCTCGCCGATGGCGTGGATGTCGTTAGCCTGCTGCTCGGGCAGGTAGGGGATACCCACACCGCCGGACAGGTTGATAAAGGCGACATGTGCACCGGTCTCGCGCTCCAGACGCACGGCAAGCTCAAAGAGGATGCGCGCGAGCTTGGGATAGTAGTCGTTGGTGACGGTGTTGCTGGCAAGGAAGGCATGGATGCCAAAATTCTCGGCACCTTTGGCCTTGAGCGTGCGGAAGGCATCAAAGAGTTGATCGGTGGTCATGCCGTACTTGGAATCGCCCGGGTTGTCCATAATGCCGTTGGAAAGCTGGAACAGGCCGCCCGGGTTAAAACGGCAGCTCACCGTCTTGGGGATGGGTCCCGCGACGCGCTCAAAGAACTCGATGTGGCTGATGTCGTCGAAATTGACGATGGCGCCTAGCTTATCGGCAAGCTCAAAGTCCGCCGCCGGCGTGTCGTTGGAAGAAAACATGATGTCGTGGCCGGTGATGCCCAGCGAGCGGGCGATCATGAGCTCGGTATAGCTCGAACAATCGCAGCCGCAGCCGTATTCGTTGAGAATGGAGATGAGCGCCGGGTTGGGATTGGCCTTGACGGCAAAGTACTCCTTAAACCCCGGGTTCCATGCAAAGGCGTCGCGCACCTCTTGCATGTTGCGGCGGATGCCCGCCTCGTCGTATAGATGAAACGGTGTGGGGAACTGCTCGACGATATGCTCGAGCGTCTCCTTGTCCACAAACGGCCGCTTTGCCGCATATGCCTCGTTGGGGGTCAATGCCATGTCCCGTAAACCTCGCTATCCAGACGGCGCCATCGGCGCATCGAATCCGCATAGCGTGGACCCAATGTCCGGATAGCGCTCCCGCATTGCTGCAGACAGTCCTGCGGGTGTTTCCCGCAGGCCCACCAGGTCGTTCGTGCCTGAAAAACCCAGTTCGGCGGGTTTCGCCTCCCCGCAGGGTCAAAGTCTGCCGACTCGCCCGCGGCTCTTCGTGCCCGCGCCTCTATCAAGTGGTAAAGACCCTACCACGTTGCACTTTACCAAACAAGAGTATTCGTATATAACGTTTAAAAAATGCAGGGATATGCTGGAAACAAGGGCGCCACAATCCTGCGTCACAATAGGTGACAACTGAGTTGCCCCATGAAAGGAATCCCCATGATCGAGCTCCAAGAACTCCGTCGTTATCGTCGCGACCTGCATCGCATTCCGGAGCTCGACTTCGATCTTGAGCAAACTATCGCCTATATCGAGGGCGTGCTCGCTCCGCTTGCCTGCGAGGTGACCTATCCCTGCCCGAGCTGCGTCTGTGCCTTCTTCGATGCCGGTGTGGGCGCTACGAATGCCACGGCGATTCGCGCCGATATGGACGCCCTGCCCATCGCGGAGGCAACGGGAGCGGCCTTTGCCTCGACGCATCCCGGCAAGATGCACGCTTGCGGCCACGACGGCCACATGGGCATGGCACTGGCGGCAGCAACTTATGTCGACCGTACGATTCGTGAGCAGCCGGGCGTCATCAAACGTAACGTGCTCTTTGTGTTTCAGCCGGCCGAGGAGACGACCGGTGGCGCTAAGACGGTATGCGAGAGCGGCGTGTTCGAGCGCTACGGGGCCGATCGCATCTTTGGCTTCCACGTGTGGCCCGATCTGCCTGCCGGTACGCTGGCGAGCTGCTCCGGTCCGCTGCTGGCGCGCTCGAGCGAGACTCACATTCATATCCATGGCACGAGTATCCATATTGCCAAGACCTATGGCGTTCCGGTCGAGGAATCGCACGATGCGGCGCTGGCGGCGGCCAAGTTCTTGGTTGCCGAGCGCGAGCTGATGGACGAGTTGGGCGCCGACGAGCCCTGCATTGGCAAGTTCGGTCTGCT
>CAKUGA010000070.1 GCA_934654515.1 uncultured Collinsella sp.
AGCCAGGTGAGCAGCGGCTGTGCGCAATGGTGGCCGGCGCGGATGCACACACCGTCCATGTCCATGATGCTCGCGACGTCGTGCGGGTGGATGCCCTTAACGTTAAAGCTCACGACGCCGTGGTGGTTGTCCCAGTAGATGGAACCGATGATCTGGACAAAGTCGAGCTGCATGAGTTCGCCCATCAGGTAGTGGACGAGTGCCTGCTCGCGGGCCTGGATATTCTCGTAGCCCACCGTGTTGACCAGGTAGTCGAGGGCTGCACCCGTGGCGAAGATGCCGGCGGCGTCCTGCGTGCCGGCCTCGAACTTCTCGGGGACGGGCGCCCAGACGGCGTCCTGCTCGGTGACCGAGTCGATCATCTCGCCGCCGGTGAGCATAGGAGGCATGGCGTTGAGCAGGTCCATCTTGCCCCACAGAACGCCGATGCCCATGGGGCCCATGGCCTTGTGCGCGCTAAACGCAAAGAAGTCGGCGCCCAGATCGGTCACGTCGACCGGCATGTGCGGCAGCGACTGCGCGCCGTCGACGACCAGGTAACCGCCGTACTTGTGCACGAGCTTGCCGAGGTTCTTGACCGGGTTCTCGACGCCCAGCACGTTGGAGACCTGGCCCACGGCCAGAATCTTGGTCTTGGGGCCCACCTTGGCAAGAACTTCCTCGGTGGTAAGCTGACCGGTCTTGGTGGGGTAGAGGTAGACGAGCTTGGCGCCGGTCTCGCGGCAGACCTGCTGCCACGGGATCAGGTTGGAGTGGTGCTCCATGATGGTGATGACGACCTCGTCGCCGGGCTCGAGCACCGTGGGCGCAAAGCTCTTGGCGACCAGGTTGAGCGACTCGCTGGTGTTTCGGGTGAAGACGACCTCGTTGGCCTGGGAGGCGCCGATGACGTCGGCGATCTGCTGGCGGACCTTCGCGATAGCGTCGGTGGCCTCGACGGACAGCGAGTACAGGCCGCGCAGCGGGTTGGCGTTCATGCGCTGGTAGAAGTCGCGCTCGGCGTCGAGCACGCAGGCGGGGCGCTGCGCGGTGGCGGCGCTATCGAGGAAGGCGATCTCGGGGTGCTGCTGGAACAGCGGGAACTGGCCCTTGTAGGGGTTGGTCTCGATGTCCACGGTGGGCCAGCCGCGCGAAGCCTCGTCGCTGGCGTCGAGCTCCATGGGCTCGGGGGCGGTGCAGGTATCGCATTTAACGTGCTCGGTGTCGATCATGCGAGCTCCTCTTCAAAGTTATCGATCAGATTGTTGCCTAGGCGGACGACGGCGGCGCGGGTGCGCTCGTCGGCGGCAGAGAGCGCGGCGTCCTCCAGCTTGGCGCGGATGAACAGGTCCTCGGCGGCGTTTTGGTCAAGGCCGCGGCAGGCGAGGTAGAATAGCTGCTCGTCGCGGACATGGCCGATCGTGGCGCCGTGGTTGCCGGCGACGTCGTCCTCGTCGCACAGGATGACGGGGACGGTCTTGTTGTCGACGCCCTTGTTGGCGAGCAGCACCGTCTCGCGTTCGGTGCCGGTTGCGCCCTTGCAGCCGTGCACGAGGTCGATGGTGCCGCGGTAGACCTTCTTGGACGTGCCGGTCAGCACGCCGTTGGCGTCGATCTCGCACTCGGTCTTGCGGCCGCGGTGGCGCAGCTCGTAGTTAAAGTCGCGCACCTGCTCGCGAGCGCCCAGGTAATCAGTGTCGATAGTGACCTTGGCGGTGTCGCCCAGCAGGTCGCCGGCAAGGCCGGTGGCGCTGGCGCCGGCACCTAGAACGGTGTGCTGCACGTTGACGCGAGCGCCCTCGTCCAAAAACAGACCGGTGTCGTCGAGTGCGATCCAGCTATCGTCGAGCGTCTGTGTGCAGGTCACATTGACGGTGGCGTACTCGTGGGCGCACACGCGCAGTACGGAGCCCACGACGCCCTCGCCGGCAACGGGAGAGTCCAGGGCGATGTGCAGGTCGAGCGTGGCCTGCGGACGGGCGACGACGTCGATAGCGGCAATCGCAGCCGCTGCGTCGACGCCGCTCACGCGAATGGTAGCCGTGGCGTGCTTATATGCGGGCACATCGATGACGATGCGCTTGGTAGCGTGGTCTGCTAGGTAAGCGTAGGCGGCCTCGCCCATGCCAGTTTCGAAGGCCTCAGCGGGGGAGAGCTCCTCCTCGAGCTTGATGGCTCCGGCCTGGTAGACGGAGGTGGCTGGCACGTCGAGCTCGGTCTCGGGTGTGATGCGGGCGCGGTCGGCGGCATCACCGGGAGCGGAGGCGCGGCGCTCGGGGAAGCGCTCGGCCATGGCGTTCATGGCGTTGTCGAACGCGTCGTCCGCGCCGAGGAGCTGCTTGTCCAGGCCCTCGACCTCCACGGCCTCGGCAGGAGCGGCGGCAAGCTCGTCGGAAAGCTCGAGCTTGGTCTGGTTCATCTTCAGCCAGCCCCAGGTCGCAGCCGGCATCGCGTTGACCTGCTCAAGCGTGGTAGCAGCGGTGTTCGTGGTCTGTTTCATTATCCGATCGCTCCTTCCATCTCGAGCTTGATCAGGTTGTTCATTTCGACGGCGTACTCCAGCGGCAGCTCTTTGGAGACCGGGTTGGCAAAGCCGTTGACGATCATGGTGCGGGCCTCTTCCTCCGAGATGCCGCGGCTCATGAGGTAGAAGACCTTGTCGTCGCCAATGCGGCCGATGGTTGCCTCGTGGCCGATGTCGACGTTCTTGGCGCGGATGTCCATGGCGGGGATGGTGTCGGAGCGGCTCTGGTCGTCGAGCATCAGCGACTGGCAGCTCACGGTTGCCTTGGAGCCCTCGGCCTTGGGCGTGGCCACGATGGAGCTGCGGAAGGTCTGGATGCCGCCGCTCTTGGAGATACCCTTGGTCTCGACGGTCGCCGAGGTCTCGGGCGCGTTGAGCACGACCTTGCAGCCGGTGTCGAGGTTCTGGCCGGCGCCGGCAAAAGTGATGCCGGTAAAGCTCGAGCGGGCGCGGCGGCCGTTGAGCACGCTCATGGGGTAGAGGTAACCCACGTGGCTGCCGAAGGAGCCGCTGATCCACTCGATGTCGCCGTCCTCGTCCACACGCGCACGCTTGGTGTTGAGGTTGTACATGTTCTTGGACCAGTTCTCGATGGTCGAGTAGCGCAGGTGCGCGCGTTTGCCCACAAAGAGCTCGACGGCGCCGGCGTGGAGGTTGGCCACGTTGTACTTGGGCGCGGAGCAGCCCTCGATAAAGTGCAGGTCGGCGTCGTCCTCGACGATGATGAGTGTGTGCTCAAACTGGCCGGCACCCTTGGCGTTAAGACGGAAGTAGCTCTGCAACGGAAAATCGAGCTTGGTGCCCTTGGGCACGTAGACAAACGAGCCGCCCGACCATACGGCGCCGTGCAGGGCCGCAAACTTGTGGTCGGTGGGCGGGATGAGCGTCATGAACTTCTCGTGGATGAGCGGCTCCCACTGCGGGTCGTGCAGGGCCTCCTCGATACCGGAATAGACGATGCCCATCTTGGACGCGGTGTCCTGCATGTTGTGGTAGACGAGCTCTGAGTCGTACTGCGCGCCGACGCCCGCCAGGTAGCTGCGCTCGGCCTCGGGGATACCCAGGCGCTCAAAGGTGTTCTTGATGTCGTCGGGCACCGACTCCCAGTCGTGCTTTTGGTCGGTATTGGGCTTGACGTAGGTGACGATGTTGTCCATGTCCAGGCCCTCGATGGAGGGGCCCCACGTCGGATCCGGGAAGCGGTTAAAGATCTCGAGGGACTTGAGGCGCAGGTCGAGCATCCACTGCGGCTCGTCCTTCTTGGCGCTGATCTCGCGCACGATGTCGGGCGTGATGCCGGCGTCGAGGCGCTCGAATCCCTCCTCGCCATAGGTGAAGTCGTAGAGGCTGCGGTCGATGTCCGCGACCTCGGTGCGGTTCTTGGTCATTGCGTCGCCCCTTTACGCCTGCTGCTCGGCAGCGGCGGCCTCGGCCTGGGCGCGCTGCTCGGCGGCCTCGCGCTCGAAGGTCTCAAAGCCGTTCTTGTCGATCCAGGGGATGAGCGAGGCGTCGTCCTCGCGCACGATGTGGCCCTTAACCATAACGTGGACGCGGTCGACATCCAGGTGCTCCAGGATGCGCGTGTTGTGCGTGATGATGAGCATGGAGCCGTCGCAGCTCTTGCGGTAGGCGTCCATGCCGTGGCTGACGGTGGAAAGCGCGTCGACGTCCAGGCCGGAGTCGGTCTCGTCGAGGATAGCGAGCTTGGGCTGCAGCAGCAGGAGCTGGAGCATCTCGACCTTCTTCTTCTCGCCGCCCGAGAAGCCCACGCCCAGCTCGCGGTTGAGGTAGGCGGTGTCCATGTTGAGCTCGGCCGCGAGCTCCTTCACACGGCGGCGGAACTCCTTGCCCTTCATCTCCAGGCCGGGACGGCCGGCGATGCTGGCGCGCAAAAAGCTCGACAGCGGCACGCCCGGGATTTCGACCGGCGCCTGGAAGCTCAGGAACAGACCGGCGCGCGAGCGCTTGTCGGTGGTGAGCTCGGTGATGTCCTGGCCGTCAAAGACGATGCGGCCGCCGTTGACCGTATAGACGGGGTCGCCCATGACCAGGTGGCCGAGGGTGGACTTACCAGCACCGTTGGGGCCCATCAGCACGTGGGTCTCGCCGGCGGCGACGTTAAGGTTGACGTTGTGGAGGATCGTCTTCTCGTCCACGGAGGCGGTCAGACCCTCGATGGAAAGCAGCGGATTTGCGCTCATGCTGTCCCTCTCTGTATATGGTGTACTCATAGGTGTACTAAACCCTAGGAATCTTCTCGGAATAAAGTTACTATGGGTTCGGCGTTAGTCAAGGGAAAACCCGACTAATCCACTCGACTTTTCAAATTGTGGGACAAAA
>CAKUGA010000071.1 GCA_934654515.1 uncultured Collinsella sp.
AAGTTATCCCCCGGCATTCAGAAAATCTAAGTGCCAAAAAATAAGATTTTTTGACTCTGTGTTGTATAACCCGCCATTCGTGGGTACCATTCAACGCGTACGCAAACAAAAAGGGTTAATTCGCGTGGTATAACCGCGCGGCCCAAAAAGGAGGAGACAAGCATGTCGTCTTTGAAGCCGCTTGCAGATCGTGTTCTGGTCAAGCCCGACGAGGCCGAGCAGAAGACCGCTTCTGGTCTGTATATCGCCAGCAACGCTCAGGAGAAGCCGCAGCGCGGCACCATCGTTGCCGTTGGCGCCGGCAAGGTCAACGACAAGGGTGAGCGCATCCCCATGGACGTCAAGGTCGGTGACGTTGTCATCTACGGTAAGTTCGGTGGCAACGAGGTCAAGGTCGACGGCGAGAAGTATCTGCTGATGCGCGCCGACGACATCTACGCCGTCGTCGAGGCCTAGTCTCGTCAGAATCTCTGATTCGTCTTTGAACGCGATCGTCGCATAGGACTCGGAAGCGGCGACGCGAGTCACATTTCTTTTGGAGGATTACCTACCATGGCAAAGAACATTACGTTCAACACCGATGCCCGCGCTAAGCTCGCCAAGGGTGTCAACACTCTGGCCGACGCCGTTACCGTCACCATGGGCCCCAAGGGCCGCTACGTTGCTCTGCAGCGCACGTTTGGTGCCCCGACTATCACCAACGACGGCGTTTCCGTCGCCAAGGAGATTGAGCTCGAGGACAACATCGAGAACATGGGTGCCCAGCTGGTGAAGGAGGTCGCCACCAAGACCAACGACACCGTGGGTGACGGCACCACCACCGCAACCCTGCTCGCTCAGGCTATCGTCAACGACGGCCTGCGCAACGTCGCCGCTGGCGCCAACCCGCTGGCCATCCGTCGCGGCATCGACAAGGCCGTCAACGCCGCCGTCGCCGAGATGAAGAAGCAGGCCAAGCCGGTCGAGACCAAGGAGCAGATTGCTTCCGTCGGTACCATCTCAGCCGGTGACCCCGAGGTCGGCGAGAAGATCGCCGAGGCTATGGAGGTCGTGGGCAAGGACGGTGTCATCACCGTCGAGGATTCCCAGACGTTCGACATCACCATCGACACCGTCGAGGGCATGCAGTTCGACAAGGGCTATGTCTCCGCTTACTTCGTCACGGACAACGACCGCATGGAGGCCGTGATGAAGGATCCGTACATCCTCATCACCGACCAGAAGATCTCTAGCGTCCAGGACATCATGCCTGTTCTCGAGGCTGTTCAGCGCGCTGGCCGTGGCCTGCTCATCATCGCTGAGGACATCGATGGCGAGGCTCTGCCTACCCTGGTCCTCAACAAGATCCGTGGCGCCCTCAACGTCTGCGCCGTCAAGGCCCCGGGCTACGGCGATCGCCGCAAGCGCATCCTTGAGGACATCGCCGTCCTCACCGGTGGCCAGGCAGCTCTCGACGAGCTGGGCGTGAAGGTCGCTGACATCACCGCAGATATGCTCGGTACCGCTAAGTCCGTCACCATCTCCAAGGACAACACCGTCGTCGTCGGCGGCGCTGGCTCCAAGGAGGCCATCGACGCTCGTATCGCTCAGATCAAGGGTGAGATGGAGAACACCACCTCTGACTTCGACCGCGAGAAGCTCCAGGAGCGCCTGGCCAAGCTCTCCGGTGGCGTTGCCGTCATCAAGGTCGGCGCTGCTACCGAGTCCGAGCTCAAGGAGATCAAGCATCGCGTCGAGGACGCCCTGCAGGCTACCCGCGCTGCTGTCGAGGAGGGCATTGTCGCTGGCGGCGGCGTCGCCTTCATGGACGCTGTGCCTGCGCTCGATGCTGTCGAGATCGACGACCCTGAGGAGAAGATCGGTGTCGACATCGTCAAGAAGGCTCTGACCGCTCCGGTTGCTACCATCGCCAAGAACGCTGGCTTTGAGGGCGCCGTCGTAGTCGACAAGGTTGCCGAGCTGCCCGCCGGCCAGGGTCTCAACTCTGCCAACGGCGAGTGGGGCGACATGATCGAGATGGGCGTCCTCGACCCCGTCAAGGTAAGCCGCGTCACTCTGCAGAACGCTGCTTCTGTCGCCAGCCTGATCCTCATCACCGAGGCTACCGTCTCCGATGTGCCCAAGAACACTCAGCTTGAGGACGCTATCGCTGCTGCCACCGCTGGTCAGCAGGGCGGCGGTATGTACTAAGGCCGACAAGGTCTAGAACTCCCACCGGGAATCCGGGGGCGGGACGGAGGGCTTCTCTCCGGAACGTCCTCGGACATGCAAAGAGGCTCCGCATCGCGCTTCGCGCTGCGGAGCCTCTTTGCGTCCTGCGGAATGTTCCGGAGAGAAACCCCGTCACGCCCCCGGATTCCCTGCGTTTACGGCCTTGAGGTCGGCTCGCGGAGAAGGATGTGGTTGTGGGGGATACGCGTCCCGGTTGCAGTTTCGCGGCAAAGCCGCGAAAAGCGCACCACTTTGGGGTGAGTGGGGAACGTGGTTGTTGCGGCAACTGATCCCCGCCACAAATTACCCTCGGCATACTTGCGCGAAAGCCTACTGGTGCTACACTTGCAATTGCTGTTTCAGGGCGGGGTGGAATTCCCCACTGGCGGTAAATCGGGCGGTGTCAAAGGGGCGCCGTGGCGCAGGCGAGGTGCCTGCGACCGAGCCGATGAGTCCGCGACCCGTGCGTGTGTTGGTTCGCATGCCGGCTGAACTGGTGAGATCCCAGTACCAACGGTTAGAGTCCGGATGAAAGAGGCAGGTGATCTTATGTCTGAACAGTCGCAGCATATCCATTTTGAGAACACGAATAGGTGGAGCACCAAACAGCTCGTTACCATGGCGCTGATGTGTGCCTTGGGCGCGTTGTTTATGTATGTGCAGCTACCCATCCTTCCTTCGGCGCCGTTTTTGACGTATGACCCGTCGCTGGTGCCGGCGATGGTGTGCGGTTTTGCGTATGGCCCTGGCGCCGGCACTGCTGTTGCCGCCATGGCGATCGTTATCCATGCGCTCACCACGGGTGACTGGGTCGGCGCGCTTATGAACCTGGTGGCTACGCTGGGTTATATTCTGCCCGCGGCTATCGTCTACCAGAAGATGCATACCTATAAGGGTGCCGTGATTGGTCTGGTGCTCGGCGTTATTGCCGCTACGGTGCTTTCTATGGTCGCAAACCTTACCATTGGTGTTTGGTTCTGGTATGGCTCGGTCGATGTGATCGTCCCGCTCATGATTCCTGCCGTGCTGCCGTTCAACCTTATCAAGACCGTCCTTAACTCGGTGTTGACGCTGGCGGTGTACAAGGCGGTCTCTAATCTCATCACGCCCAAGAAGGACCAGGTCAAAGGCCGCGCATGATTGAGTGTCGGGGCGTTTCCTTTAGCTATGACGGTGCCGTACCGGCACTCGACGGCGTCGATCTGAACATCGAAGACGGGGAGTTTTTCTGCATCCTCGGTGGCAATGGGTCGGGCAAGTCAACGTTTGCCAAGCATCTGAATGCACTGTTGCAGCCCGATGCGGGCACGGTACGCATCAACGGCATGGATGCGTCCGACCCCGAGCTGGTCTACGACATTCGTTCGACCGCGGGCATGGTATTCCAAAATCCCGATGACCAGCTGGTGGCAACGCTTGTCGAAGATGACGTTGCGTTTGGTCCCGAAAACCTTGGCGTGCCATCGGCACAAATTGCGCAGCGTGTACGCGAGGCGCTGAAGGGCGTGGGGCTGGTGGGCTTTGAGCGCCATGAGACCCATGCACTTTCGGGTGGTCAAAAGCAGCGCGTGGCGCTTGCCGGTGTGCTCGCCATGGAACCGCGCGTGCTCATATTGGACGAGGCTTCTTCGATGCTCGATCCGCGTGGACGCAAGGGCCTCATGAAGGCTTGCCGCGCGTTGCACGATCGCGGCATGACCATCGTGATGATTACGCACTTTATGGAAGAGGCCGCCGAGGCCGATCGTGTCGCGGTATTTCGGGCGGGGCGCGTTGCCATGCTCGGTACGCCCGAGGAGATTCTGACGCGGGCAGATGAGCTCGCGGAGCTCAACCTGGATATGCCGGCGTCGTGCTGCTTGGGCACGGCGCTTCGTGCGAAGGGCGTGCCCGTTCATGCGCAGGTGCGCGAGGCGGATATGGTCGCCGAGATTGCGCAGACATATGCCGACCGGAGTGGGGAAGACGCCGCGGGGCGGCCTTCTGCATCCGATTCTCGTGTGCTCGACAACGCCTCCTCTGCAACCGATGGGACAGCCGTGTCGGAGCCCGTCATCGAGATTTCGCACCTCTCGCATAGTTACTCGCTGAGTGCTCGCGAGCGCCGTCGATGGCGCAAGCGCTCGGCCACTGCGGGCAAATCGAATAAACAGGCTCTCTGGGGAAACGACCCCAGCAGCCCGTGGGCGCTGCGCGATGTATCTCTGACGGTGCGTCGCGGCGAGTTCCTGGGCTTAGCAGGTCATACCGGTTCGGGTAAGTCGACGCTGGTCCAGCATCTCAACGGTTTGATTCGCCCCCAGGAGGGATTCGTTCGCGCGCTGGGGCTCGATCTGTCAAACAAGAAAGACGCCGCCGCGGTTAAGGCCAAGGTCGGCGTGGTGTTTCAATATCCCGAGCGTCAGCTGTTTGCCGAAACCGTGACGCAGGACGTGGCGTTTGGCCCGCACAACCTTGGCTTGCCGCAAGATGAAGTCGACCGTCGCGTCGAGTCGTCGCTCTCGCGCGTGGGCCTCGACCTTTCCACGGTCGGCGACAAGAGCCCCTTTGAGCTCTCGGGCGGGCAGCAGCGCCGCGTGGCGTTTGCCGGCGTGCTCGCCATGGAGCCCGAGGTC
>CAKUGA010000072.1 GCA_934654515.1 uncultured Collinsella sp.
TAGTCGGCAAACGAGATGCTCAGCATGCGAGCAACCTGGTTAGAAGTTCCAACCCCATAGAAGTGCTCAAGTGCCGCAAGTCCCTCGCGTGGCACAAACGTCTCGACCACATGCGGCGACTCCTCATAGCACCATCGCGTCAACGGCCCCTCACTCATCTGACGAACCACCAAGCCGCCCATACCCGATGGCTCGCACGTTACCAGCAGGTACTCACCGCCTTCATCGCTCTCGAACATAACCACCCGCTCATCGAACAACTCCATTGCATCCCCTCTCTCTCGCTCTTATCTAGCAAAAGCATAGCAGGTAGATAGCTACATACAGAACGTTTGTTCGTGTATTTTCTATTGAGCTGTCCGCACGACATGGTATGGGTCTGCGCACAAAATAGGGCGCCCCAGACAGGAGCGCCCCATCAAATCGCTTATGTAGCTAGCCTACGCGACCGGCTCGATCTTCTCGAGGCCGCCCATGTAGGGACGCAGAACCTCGGGAATCGTGATGGTGCCGTCGGCGTTCTGGTAGTTCTCCAGAATGGCGGCCATGGTGCGGCCAGCCGGCAGACCGGAGCCGTTGAGGGTATGCAGGTAGCGCGAGCCCTTGAAGTTCTCGGGGTCGCGATACTTGATATTGGCGCGGCGAGCCTGGAAGTCGCCGCAGTTGGAGCAGGAGCTGATCTCCTTGTAGGCGTTGTAGCTCGGCAGCCAAACCTCGATGTCATAGGTCTGACGGGCAGAGAAGCCCAGGTCGCCGGTGCACAGGCTAATGACGCGATACGGAAGGCCCAGCTGCTGCAGCAGGTACTCGGCCTCGGCGGTCATGCTCTCGAGCTCCTCGTCGGACTCCTCCGGCTTGGCGAACTTGACCATCTCGACCTTGTCGAACTCGTGCTGACGGATGATGCCGCGGGTGTCGCGACCAGCAGAGCCGGCCTCCTCGCGGAAGCAGGGGGTGAAGGCAGTGTAGCGACGCGGCAGAGTGTCGGCGTCCAGAACCTCGCCGGCGTGCAGGTTGGTGAGCACGACCTCGGCGGTGGGGATCAGGAAGTTGTCGCCCGAGACGTGATAGGCATCGTCCTCGAACTTGGGGAGCTGACCCGTGCCGAACATGGTCTGACGCTTGACGACGATGGGCGGCCACCACTCCTTAAAGCCACGGCTGGTGTGCGTGTCCAAGAAGAAGTTGATGAGGGCGCGCTCCAGACGGGCGCCGGCACCACCGAGAACGGTGAAGCGGCTGCCGGAGAGCTTGTTGCCGCGCTCGAAGTCGAGGATGTCGAGGTCGGTGCCCAGATCCCAGTGCGGCTTAAAGTCGAAGTCGAACTCGCGCGGGGTGCCCCAGCGGCGACGCTCGATGTTCTCGTCCTCGTCCTTGCCAAGCGGGGTGGCCTCGCACGGGATGTTGGGCAGGTGAGCCATGAAGTCGTACTGCTCCTGCTCGAGGGCGGTACGGCGCTCGGCCAGACCGTCGATCTTCTCGTTGACGGCACGCACGGCCTCCTTGGCGGCCTCGGCCTCGTCCTTCTTGCCCTCCTTCATCAGGGCGCCGATCTTCTTGGACTCGGCGTTACGCGTGGCCTGGAGCTCCTCAACCTCGGTGATGACGGCACGACGCTCGTCGTCGAGCTCAAAGAACTTCTCGCGATCCCAAGACGTCTGGCGGTTAGCCATGGCGACATCGATGGCATCGGGGTTCTCGCGAACAAACTTGATATCAAGCATTAGATCCTCCGGCGATATACATTCCATTTAGGTTGCAACCTTGTACATGTATGGGCAAGTATATACTTATGAGCGTTTACGACCCAACTCAACTACGCAAGAAGGCACCCAATGGACGCAGTTTTTTCCTTTTTGTTTGGCACCCGCACCGGTTTTGCCATCCTTTTCGCCGGCGGCATCCTGCTGTTTGCGATTCTTGCCTTTGTAATGGAGAAGCGCACCCATAAGATGTATGTCGACCGCGGCCCCAAGTCCGAGGACGAAGAAGACAGCTTCTGGGACTAACTCGCCAAAAAGGGACAGGTTTATTTTGGTCGGTTTTATCTGGGCAAACGCAAGCGCCCCGCAACTGGAATTGAACCAGTTGCGGGGCGCTTTTCGCTAAAAGGACAAAACAGCAGGAAAAACCTGCCAAAATAGACCTGTCCCTAAATAGCAAGTTTTACTGGAGGGTTGCGTCGATTGCCTTGACCAGGGCGCTGCGCATGCCGGCGTCCTCGAGCGCGACGACGCCCTTGATGGTGGCACCGCCGGGCGAGCACACGGCATCCTTCATCGCTGCGGGATGCTGACCGGTTGCGAGCTGCAGCTTTGCCGTACCCAGCACCATCTGGCTCACAATGCGATAGGCATCGGCGCGCGGAATACCGTGTTTGACGGCCGCATCGCCCAGGGCCTCGATCGCCATGGCGACAAACGCCGGAGCGCAACCACCCACCGTGCCGCCCACAAACAGCAGGTTCGTATCGAGCTCGACGACAGCGCCAAGCTTTCCGAGCAGACCGAGCACCGTGGCACGCTGTTCATCACTAAGCGTGGAAGCCTTCTCGCAGGCGATGACACCCTCGCCCACCGAAACCGGCGTGTTGGGCACCGTCGAGATATGCGCGACGCCCGGCAGGACCTGCTCCCACTTGGCACTGTCCCAGGTCCAGGCAACCGACAGAACGACCTTTTTGGCAAGAGCATCCTTGAGCGGGGCGAATACCTTCTCGATCATGTACGGCTTGACCGCAGCGACCACGATATCGGATGCGGCGACAACCTCGGCGGCATCGTGGCAAGCGGCCATCCCGCGCGCCTCACAGCGCTCAACCAGTGCGTCGTAGCGACCCGCACAGGCGCACATGTCGCTCGCAGCTACACCGGCAGCGATCCAGCCATCGGCCATAGCGCTCGCCATATTGCCAAAACCGACAAATCCAATCTTCATATCACATAGTCCTTTCAGACACATTCCTCAAAACGAAAGCTATTGTCCCACGCCATTGTTTCGTATTGCCGACCTATTTGTGATACGGCTCGCCACGGCTGATCTTGCAGGCGCGGTAGATTTGCTCCAGCAGCACCACGCGCGCCAAGTTATGCGGCAAGGTAATACGTCCAAAGCTGAGCATCTCGTCGGCTCGTGCGCGCACGTCATCGCTCACGCCGTCCGATCCGCCAATCACAAAGGCGATGTCGCTGTTACCACGTAGCATAAGATCATCGAGCCGCGCCGAAAGCTCCTCGCTCGAGCGCTCTTTGCCCTCAATGGCCAGCAAGATCACATGTGCTCGAGGCGGCAGGGCTGCAAGAATCGCCGCCCCCTCCTTGTCGCGCGCGACATCCACGCCGCCCGCCTTAGCCGGGTCGATATCGGCCACCTCGCGGATATCCACCTTGGCATAGGCACCTAGGCGCTTGGTGTACTCAGCGCACGCGTCCTTCCAAAAGCGCTCCTTGAGCTTACCGACGCAAACGACGGTGTATTTCACGCGCGTCTACTCCTTCGAATCGTTTTGAACTTTGCCGGCGGCCAGCATCTGCTCGAACATCGAGGCCGACTGCGAAAAGTCGCTCGGCAACACGACCGTCGAGTTTTTGCCCGTACGTGCGAACTCCGTCATCATCTCGGACCACTGCGTAAACATAAACAGCTGGTTGGCCTCGTCGTTACCGACGCCCGTCTCCTGGATAATCTCGAGCGAATCCTTGATGCCCAGCGCGATGGCCTTGCGCTGGTTGGCGATGCCTTCGCCTGCCTTTTCCATCGCCTCGGCCTCGGCGGTCGCCTCGGTGACGCGCTTGATGCGGTCGGCCTCGGCGAGCTCCTGCGCGGCAGCGCGCTTGCGCTGGGCAGCGTTGATGTCGTTCATGGAGTTCTCAACCTCGGTCGGCAGTGCGATTTTGGTGATGAGCGTCGACACGAGGGTGAAGCCGTAGGCAGCCATCTGCTCGGAAACGGTAGCGTTGACATCCTTGGCGATGTCATCCTTCTTGGCAAAGACCTCATCGAGTGTGTAGACGGGGATGGAGGAGCGCAGGGCATCGGTGATGAAGTCGCGCATCTGGTCGACGGGCTCCTGCAGCATGTAGTAGCTCTTGTAGATGCCCGAATCTGCCGGGCCGGCGCCCATGTCATAGCTCACGTGGTACTGAGCGGAGACCTCAAGGCCAATGGTCACGTTGTCCTGGGTCTTAACGTCGATGCCAAAACCATTTTTCATGGTGCGCAGGCTCACCGTGGCGGCCTTGCGGTCGATCACGGGCACCTTCACGTGGAAGCCCGCGTTGACGATACGATTGAACTTACCCAAGCGCTCGATGATCACAGCGTGCTGCTGTTCAACGACATAACAGGCGTTGGGGAGCAGCAGCAACAGGATGATGATGGGAATCAAAAGGCTGGTAAGGGCGGCGATGATACCGGAAAACAGCATGGTCTCTCCTCTGATAGGCACACGTTGGCATTAGGATACCCGTCCAAGGAGATCGTGCATAACAAAAAAGCTCCCATTGCTGGGAGCTCTTTCATTTAATGGTGCGGGCGAA
>CAKUGA010000073.1 GCA_934654515.1 uncultured Collinsella sp.
GGGCAGCCGCGGCCCTCGGTGGACATGCCGATCTTCTCCAGGTCGCCCGGTGCGGCAAAGCCAAAGGTCGTGGTCTCGTTGAGGCCACAGGCGCGCAGGATCTCGCCGACCTTGCGGGTGAGCTTCTGCTCGCGGGTCAGGCCACCGATGTGGTTCTTGGCAGCCGGGATGGTCGCCGTCACGCGGCCCATGCCCCACAGGCGCAGGACCTCCTCGATGAGGTCGATCTCGCGCGGCAGGTCGGGACGGAAGCTCGGCGGCGTGACCATAAAGTCCTCGCCGTCGCGCTCGACGGTGCAGCCCAGGCGGGTGAGCGAGCGCTCGATAAAGTCGGGCTCGATGTCGGCACCGCAGATGGCGTGCACACGGGCCAGGCGCAGCTTAATGCTGTCGATGGTCTTGGGCGCGGGGAAAACGTCGACATAGCCGGGAGCAACCTCGCCGCCGGCGATCTCTTCGATGAGCGCGCAGGTAACGTTGGCGACATCCACGCAGCCGGTCTCGTCAACCTGGCGCTCAAAGCGAATGGAGGCGTCGGAGATCAGCGACAGGTCACGGCTGGTGTGCGAGGTGCGGCCGGCGTTGAAGCAGGCGCTCTCGACCATCACGTCGACGGTATCGTCCTCAATCTCGGAATCCATGCCACCCATAACGCCGGCCAGCGCCACAGGACGCTCGCCGTCGGTGATGAGGCCCATGCCGGCGTCGAGCACGCGCTCCTCGCCATCGAGCGTCGCGAACTTCTCATCCTGCTGGGCGGCGCGAACCACCACGCGACGGTGGCCATCGCGCTCGGCAAAGGTGTCGAGGTCAAAGGCGTGCAGTGGCTGGCCGGTGAGCATCATCACGTAGTTGGTGATGTCGACGATGTTGTTGTGCGGGCGCACGCCCAGGGCGTTGAGGCGCTTGACCATCCAGTCGGGCGACGGGCCGACCTTCACGTTGTGCACGATGCGGGCGACATAGCGGTCGCACAGGCCCTCGTCGGCGATCTCGACGGAAAGCTCGTCGTCGGTCGCGCGGCCGGTCTCGGCCTTGATGGCGGGCAGCTCAACGTGGAAATCGCGGTCGAAGATGGCGCCGGTCTCGCGGGCCATGCCGATCATGGACAGGCAGTCGGGGCGGTTGGGCGTGATCTCGCAGTCGAGCACGGTATCGCTCGAGCCCACGTACTCGGCAAACGGCATGCCGCAGGGCGTATCCTCGGGCAGGATCATGATGCCGGAGTGGTCGCCGCCCAGGCCGAGCTCGCGCGCGGAGCAGTTCATGCCCATGGACACGACACCGCGGAGCTTGCTCTTCTTGATCTTGACGTCGCCGGGAAGCACGGCGCCGATCATTGCCGTGACGATGTGGTCGCCGGCCTCGAAGTTCTGCGCGCCGCAGACGATCTGCAGCGGAGCGGGATTGCCGTCGGCGTCGAGGTTCTTGTCGCCCACGTCGACCGAGCACACATACATGTGGTCGCTATCGGGGTGAGGGGTCTTGGTGAGCACCTGAGCGGTCACCACGTGGTCGAAGGACTCGCCCACGGTGTCGATCGCCTCGACCTCGGTGCCGGTACGGATATATTCGTCCGAAAGAGTCTTGGGATCCTCCGGAATATCGATCATGGTCTTGAGCCAGTCGTAAGAAACGCGCATGTAGCTCTCCTAGTTCTTAATCTCCGCAAAGGGAGGGGTATCAAATGAAGACGTTCGCCTTAGGGTTGTCCAGGTGCCCCCAGGTTGGCGTGAAAGAGGAGCGACGCGTACTAAAGGTACGCGAGCGACGGTTTGAACGCCAAGATGGGGTGCCTGGGCAAGCCTAAAATTGGTTCAGGAAGCGCATATCGCCAGTCATGAGAGTCCTGAGGTCGGGCAGGTCGTAGCGCAGGGCCGCGACGCGCTCGGCGCCAATGCCAAAGGCGAAGCCGGTATACTTCTCGGGGTCGATGCCGCAGTTGATAAGAACGTTGGGGTCGACCATGCCGCAGCCCAGGATCTCGATCCAGCCGCTGTGCTTGCAGAAGTTGCAGCCCTTGCCGCCGCAGACGTGGCAGCTCACGTCCACCTCGCAGCTGGGCTCGGTGAAGGGGAAGAAGTGCGGGCGGTAGCGCGTCTTACGGTCCTCGCCAAACATGCACTTAACAAAGTAGTCGAGCGTGCCCTTCAGGTCGCCGAAGGTGATACCCTCGTCGACAACCAGGCCCTCGATCTGGTTGAACTGCGGCAGGTGGCAGGCGTCGGCCGTATCGGGACGGTAGACGGTGCCCGGGCAGATCATGTAGATGGGCGGCTTTTGCGACTCCATGGTGTGGATCTGCACGCCCGAGGTCTGGGTGCGCAGCAGCACATCGGACTCGCCGTGGGCGTGAGCCTCGGGATGCGCGACGCTGCCGGGATTGTTGTCGACCACATAGAACGTGTCGCGGGCCGAGCGGCTCGGGTGATCCATGGGGGCGTTGAGCGCAGTGAAGTTGTAGTAGGAGGTGTCGACCATGGGGCCGGACTCGACGGTGTAGCCGATGCCGCAGAAGATGTCCTCGGCCTCCTCGATGATCTGCTTGATCAGGTGCTGGTGACCGATCTGCGGACGGATGCCCGGCAGCGTGATGTCGACGGCCTCGTGCTCAAGCGCGTGCTTGAGGGCAGCGGCCTTCATCTCGGTCGTGCGCTCGTCGAGCATACCCTCGATCAGCTGGCGCATCTCGTTGGCGCGCTTGCCCATGACGGGGCGATCCTCGGGGGCGAGCTTGCCCATCATGCGCATCAGGCCGGTAATACGACCCTTGCGGCCGAGCAGCTCAATGCGTGCGGCCTCGAGCTTAGCGGCGTCGTCGGCGCCGGCGACGAGCTCCTTGGCCTCTTCCTCGAGTTTGACCAGATCATCAATCAGACTCATGTCTTCCCTTTCGTCTCTCGCGCATCCACTTGCCGCGGCGGCCGGAGCCACGCGACGCTGCGGATGTGCGGCCCGGTTCGGTAACAAAAAAACCGCCCTCGGGCATGTGCATTGCCCAAGGACGGTTGAATTCCGCGGTACCACCTTGTTTGACCCGGCGGATGTCTGGCCCGCCGTGCCCACTCTGTGCCCCTTGTCGCGAGGCTCACGGCTTCCCTACTGGGGCCATCGCCGCCGCTGGCTGCGCGCCCGTTGAGGTCGCTGCTCGGGAGTGAACGCTTGGCCCTTGCCACCGCAGGAAGGCTTGCAGCCCATGACCTTCCCTCTCTTGCCGGCGACGCGGCGGGCAAAACCCTCTCCGTCAACGCATTGGGCTATAGGATAACACATTCTGCGCAGCGCTTGTCGCGTTCCGTTTTGTTCGCGCTGGGTACAAGGCAGGTAGCTGTGCAAACTGGTCGTGCACCCGCCTACGGTGCTCGGCCTGCGAGATCAAGGATATGGCATGGGAAAGAAACTCGATAAGAAGGCCAAGGCGGCCGTGGCAAAAGCCGCCAAGGGCATGAAGGCCGAAAAGGCCGTCAAGAAGTTCCGCAAGCTCGAGGGCAAGCTGTGGACCCGCGAGTATCTGCTCAAGATCGCCGAGTTCGATGGCGCGACCATCGCCCCCGCCCATGGCGCCGCCGCCCGCGCCGACGCCATGGGCACCCTTGCCGGTGAGCATCACAAGCTCCTGACCAGCGAAAAGTCCGTTGAGCTCGTGCGTTCGCTGGCGCGCGAGACGGTTGTGGGCGGCAAGATCGACGACCCGCAGCTGCTCGACGAGATCCGCGTGCTCGGCCGCGACCAGCGCGAGGCCAGCGCCATCCCCACCGAGGAGGCCGAGGCCTGGACCAGGCTCACCTGCGAGGCCGACGCCGTGTGGCACAAGGCAAAGGCGGCCAACGACTGGGCGAGCTTTGAGCCCTACGTGGACAGGATCGTCGGGCAGCTTAAGCGCCAGGCCCAGCTTATGGACCCCAAGCGCGACCCGTACGACGTGTGGCTCGACCAGTACGAGCGCGGCCTTTCCACCAAGAGCTTCGACGCATTCTGCGACGAGGTCAAGGCTGCCGTCGTGCCGCTCGTGCATGCCATCGGCGAGCGCGGCCAGCAGCCCGCTGCCGACTTTTTGCACGCGCATGTGCCCGAGGCCGCCCAGCGCGCCATGAGCTTCGACCTGATGAAGCTTGTGGGCCTGGACCTGGACGACACCACGCTCGCCTTTACCGAGCATCCGTTTAGTGAGGGCTTTTCGGTGGGCGACGCGCGCATCGCCACGCACATCTATGAGGACGATTGCATCTCCAACGTCTACAGCATCATCCACGAGGCCGGCCACGCCATGTACGAGCTGGGCGTGAACCCCGCTTACGC
>CAKUGA010000074.1 GCA_934654515.1 uncultured Collinsella sp.
CACTTCGTGCGGCGGGGGTCTCTTGCGTCCTGCGGAGTGTTCTGAAAACTAACTCCAGGGCGGGCCCTGCGTTAACGCGGCAGAGGGGAGTGAGATTCCTTGATCGCTCACTTAATCTAATAGGAAATTGAGCGAGGCCGGAGCTTTAGCTCCGGCCTCCCCATATAAGGGCTCGGCAAGGCCGAGCCACCAAATTTGCATCAGCCCCCAGAACATATTTGAGAACTGTGCCCGGAGTATATACTCCTAGGGCCGGAATGAGGTTGCTTTCCAACGCATTCCGCAGGGGGCGGCATTATTTTGTAGCGCGAAGCGCGAATCAAAATAATGCCGCATGCCCGAGGACGCGTTGGAAAGCAACCTCATTCCGGCCCGAACAGGTCAGTCTACCTGCGCAATTACAAATTCGTAAACTTTTTTCAAAAAAGTGCTTGCACAGTTCTCGAATCATAGGTTATTATCTTCCTCGTTGAACGCGCGGGTCCAACAAAACGAACCGCGAATCAACAACATAGCATGTCGGAGTGGCGGAATTGGCAGACGCGCTAGCTTGAGGTGCTAGTGACCGCTTTTTGGTCATGCGGGTTCAAGTCCCGCCTCCGACACCATCGCATTTGAGAAGCCTCTTTGGAGGCTTTTTTGTTACCGATAGACGGTGAGGTCCACGATGGAAACGCTTGAGCGCAACGAGTGGGCAGATGTTGCCCAGCTGGTCGAGATCACGAGCGATGCTGTCATCATCTGCGAACTCGACGGAACCATTCTGCATGTGAATAGTCGCTTGCTCGACCTGATGTGCGAGGAGCGTGCCGATGTCATCAATGGTGACGTTAAGGATGTGCTGTACTCTTCTGCCTTTGAGCGCGCGACCGAACATCGCCTGCCATTTGAAACCGACGGCTCCGAGAGTGAGCTCATGCTCAAACTGAGCGATGGGTCCTTTATTCCCGTCTTGGTCCGTGCGGGTTCCGTTACGCCTCCGCGTATCTTTGGTCGCCGTGCGCCGCGCGTCCTGGCGGCACTTCACAGCATCGAAGAACAGTATTCTCACGACCGTCAACTCAAGCGTGCGCTATCGGAGCTTAGGGTGGCGAATAAGCGCCTTTCTGGCACGCTTTCGGTCATTATGAGCACCGTTGGTTCCGATGAGCTTCCCAGCCTGCTCGATACCGTTTTGAACCAACTCGTCGGAACGCTCGATGCTTCCGGCGCGGCCATCTATTTTTCCGAGAGTGGCGGTTTTAAGCTCCGCGGCGTTTCCAAGGAGCTTGAGGACAGCTATCTACCCGAGTTCATGCCGTATGGCGCGGGCATACCGACGTATGTGCTTCGCGAATCGCGCGCTTGCCGCTTGTCGATTCAGCAGGATCTTGAGGGTGATCGGGTCGCCTCAGGCATGTTCATGGATCTGGATAATCGTTCCAAGCACCTGCTGCGCGTGCAGGATATGCCTCCATACCGCAGCGAAATCTGTCTTCCCGTGTTTTACGGCACGCAGGTTCTCGGTGTGCTGGAAGTCGGTTGGAAACGCCCCCAGGCGCCGCTTGCCTATGACGTTAACGTGCTCGAAGTCATCTGTGATTACCTGTCTATTCAGTTGGTCGGCATGGCGTCAAGCTTACGTTCGCGCCGTACCGCAGAGCTTGGCCGCTCGCTCAATGTGCTGCGCGACGAGCTCTTTACCTATCTCGATGATCCGGTCGCGGCTTCTCGCGCCGTATCGTCCGAAATCTGCGCTGTGCTCAATTGCCATTTCTGCCCGGTGGAGTACGATGCGGGCCTCGAAGCCTATGTCATCGATTTTGAGGGGGGTAGTCGTGTGGCGTTGCCGGGGGACCCGGAGTCGCTTTTCTTTTCGACTACGGCACCTGCTGCTCGTTTGGGTGCGACATCGGATGGCTTTGAGGTGTCGGTTCTGGGCGGTGCGAGCGCTGACGATCTGAAGCATGTTCGCTTGACGCGCGTTGATGAGTCTATGCCCATGGGCGGATGGTTGAGGGCTCACGGCCTGCCGTGCCAAGGCCTCTATGTCGATTCCGGTATCGAGGCGGGGCATTATCGCTCGGATGCTGACAGCAGGCGCAACAACGATGCGATCGTTCCGGCCGACGTTGCCAAGGGGCCGACGACCCGCGCCTTGCTGCTTCGTGATGGCAGCCAAGAGCCGATTGACGACCTTGAATACGACTACCTGGTGCACTTGGCCCACGATTTTGAGTTGATCTATGAAGGTGAGTCGCAAAAGCGTGAGGAGCGCCATATCGCCCAGACCCTTCAGGTCGGTATGAGGAATTCGCTCGGCGATGTTCCGGGCATCGCGACCGACTCGGTGTACCTGTCGGCCACGAACTCCGCGTTGGTCGGCGGCGACTTCTATACGCTCATTCGCCTTCCCGACGACTGCGCTGTCATGATTCTGGGTGATGTGTCTGGCAAGGGTATCGAAGCGGCATCCATGTCCGCGCTCGTCAAGACGGCCCTGACGGCCTATGCCTGGGAAGGCGCTGGCCCTGCTCGCATGGCACGCTCCCTCAACAGCATGCTCATGGGCTTTTCGAGGGTCGAGACGTTCGTGACGGCCTTTATCGCCAAGATTGACCTTAAAGCCGGACGCGCAACGTATTGTTCGGCGGGCCATCCTCCGACCATGGTCATCAGGCCAGAGTCGATGCCGCTGGGTGGCGACGAGGCTCGTGGGGGAGAGGTCGAGCTGCTTGGATGCCAATCGGGGGTAATCGGTGCCTTTGAGAGCATGGTGTACGAGACAGGCGTGTTTACGTTCGCTCCTGGTGACATGCTATTTATGTACACCGACGGAACAATCGAAGCACGTGACCGCTCGGGTGCTTTCTTTGGCGAGCAGCGCCTTCGTGACCTTCTGCTCTCTGTCTCGGGTGAGGGCGTATCGGGAATCTGCGGCAAGGTCTTGGGCGAGCTCGACCGATTTACCGAATCGGCGCTGGACGATGACATTGCATTGGTGTCCCTTGAGTTTTTACGGGGTCGTTCATAGACGACGCTGGGCGGGCTGAATCCGTACGGTTGGGGAAACGAATGCATCGAGTGGGCTTTTTTGGGGAACCATGGTCGTATGAATGAGTGGAATGACATAGCGGTTTTGACGCCACCAGGCGATATCGACATCGCCACGGTGCCTGCGCTGCGTCGGCGGTTGGATGCTTTGATTGGCCGCGGCGTGCGTCGTGTCGTCATCAACTGTCAGGCTGTTAGCTTTATCGATTCGACGGGCTTGGCATTCCTGCTTACGCGTGCTCGTGAGCTCATGAGGCGAGAAGGCCTGCTTTCGCTCGTCAATGCATCAGGTGAAGTTGTTCGCTTTTTGGAGATTGCTCGTCTTGTCGATATTCTTCATGTCGCGGGGCCGGCACGGGAGTCTATTCCCGCCATTCCGGTGGGGGAGCTGCCTCGCTGGAGTAAGAGCGTCGAGGTCCGTCAGGGCATCGAGAATCTTCCATACTACCGACATCGCATCGCTGAACTCCTTGAATCGCTTCCGTTGCGCCGTGACGAGCGCTACGATGTCGCATTGGCGTCGGGGGAGGCGCTGGGTAATGCCTATGACCATGCGGGCGGTATCGGGTGCGTCCTGACGGTTCAGGCCTATGGCGATCGCGTTGTGGTTGAGGTGCTTGATCGAGGTGCCGGCTATTCTATCGATGAAACGAGCGAACCGGTCGCATCAGAGGAGCGCGGCCGTGGTATCAAGCTTATGCGTATGCTCGTCGATAACGTGGAGGTTGCTCGTCGTACGGACGGCGCCGGTACGCGCGTGCAGATGGTGAAGCTGTTTAGCGGAGCGTTGGAATCGTGTGCCTAGCCAATCGCTTTAGCGCGTTTAGCTGCTAAGAACATGCGGCAGACAAGTTTTTTGAAAAAAGTACTTGCGTCTTTTGGACAACTCGCGTAAATTAATAACCCGCAAGCGGACATGGCTCAGTTGGTAGAGCACAACCTTGCCAAGGTTGGGGTCGCGGGTTCGAGCCCCGTTGTCCGCTCCATTGCATTTCCGGACCGTTTAGGCGGTCCTTTTTCGGCGAAGTGGCCAAGTGGTAAGGCAGAGGCCTGCAAAGCCTTTACCCCCGGTTCGAATCCGGGCTTCGCCTCCAGGCAACATCCGGGCGCTCCGGCGCCCGTTTTGTTTTACATATGCGGACATGGCTCAGTTGGTAGAGCACAACCTTGCCAAGGTTGGGGTCGCGGGTTCGAGCCCCGTTGTCCGCTCCAA
>CAKUGA010000075.1 GCA_934654515.1 uncultured Collinsella sp.
GACAACCTGTGCGACGAGTGCCGCGAGCACTACGAGCAGGTCAAGCGCTATCTGGATGCCGCCGGTATCGAGTATGTTGAGGATCCAACCCTGGTGCGTGGTCTGGACTACTACACCCGCACCGTCTTTGAGGTCGAGGCTCCCGGTGCCGGCGTCGGCTCCATCGGTGGCGGCGGCCGCTACGACGGCCTGGTCGAGCTCGAGGGTGGCAAGCCTACGGCCGGCGTCGGCTTCGCCGTCGGTTTTGAGCGCGCCCTGCTGGCCCTGCAAGCTTTTGGCAGCGATCTGGGTGCCGAGGAGGCCCCGTGCGTCTACGTTGCCAACGCCGGCAAGGAACTGCGTCAGAACGTCTTTACCATTACGCAGGAGCTTCGCGCCGCAGGCATTGTGACCGAGGCCGACTACCAGGGCCGTTCGCTCAAGGCTCAGTTTAAGCAGGCCGATAAGGTGGGCGCCAAGCTCATCCTGGTCCTGGGTGGCGACGAGCTTGCCGCTGGCAAGGTCAAGGTGCGCGACATGGAGAGCCATGACGAGGTCCTCGCCGATCTGGACAACGTTGTCGAGGCGGTTCGCGAGCGCCTGTAGCACATCATGTTGAGCTGCGGGCCTGCAAATGTGCCCTGCTCATGGCGAGCGATTGTTACGGGGGTGTTTCGCATTTATGCGGAATGCCCCCGTTTGTGTATGCCGTCCACCGAGAAATACGACCATTTAGAGCAAAAACCCTTGCAATGCAGAAAATACTTTTGTGTGGTAAAGCGCAATCAGTGTCGAAAGTATTTCTCAAGCGCCTATAATGAATACCGCATGTTACGTGCATAGAAGGAGGAATGGGAGGAAACGTGGCTGAGAACCTAAGCAACCAGTCTGTACCCGAAGCCGCGGCGCGCGTCGCTGCCGTGGTCAACCGCCTCGTTAACCGAATCGGCTCGAATGCCGAGTCCAGGGAGCGTCTCGCCGAGATCGAGATCCCCGAGGAGCTGCGCGACAATCTGGCGCTGTTCCTGCGCCTGGAGCGTCGTGTGCTTAGCGAGTATGATCCTGAGATCGCGGACCTGTTCGACAAGATCCTGTCGGCCGAGATTGTGGCCAATGCCGGCAACCCCGGTACCCGCGCTGCCGACGAGGCCGTCGACGAGCAGGGCGTGCCCACCGCCGACGAGTCCACCGCCGTGGCATTCCGTGAGGTCGTCGATTTGATCGACAGCTTGCCGCTCGATAAGCAGCAGGTCATCGTTCGCGCCTTTACGAGCTTCTTCCACCTGGCAAACCTGTCGGAGGAGAACTACCGTGTGGCGCAGCTGCGCGAGCGCGAGGCCGGTGCGTCGACCGATACCGAGGTCGATCCCGCCAACGAGCTCACCGTCGCTTATCACCAGCTGGTGAATGAGCTGGGCGTCGAGGGCGCCAACGAACTGCTCGGCAAGCTTGAGTTCCATCCCGTCTTTACCGCGCATCCCACTGAGGCCCGTCGCAAGGCCGTCGAGGGCAAGATTCGCCGTATCTCCAACCTGCTGGAGGAGCGTCCCCGTCTGGGCGGCTCCGACCTGGTGGAGAACGAGCGCCATATGCTGCAGGAGATCGACGCCCTGGTGCGTACGAGCCCCATCGCGCTCAAGAAGCCCACGCCGGTCGAGGAAGCCGATACCATCATCGACATCTTCGATAACACGCTGTTCGACGTCATCCCCGTTATCTATCGTCGCTTTGACGACTGGGTGCTGGGCGACAAGGCCGGCACCGTGCCGCCGCTGTGCCCGGCGTTCTTCCATCCCGGCAGCTGGATTGGTTCCGACCGCGACGGTAACCCCAACGTCACCGCCAAGGTGAGCCGTGAGGTCGCCGCCAAGTACTTCACCCACATGGTGCTCAAGCTCGAGGACAAGTGCCGCCGCATCGGCCGCAACCTCACACTCGAGGCCACCTACAGCAAGCCGTCTGCTGAGCTCATCAACCTGTGGAACCATCAGGTCGAGATGAGCACCCAGTACACGGCCCGCGCCGAGCTGATCTCCGAGCACGAGCCGCATCGCGCCGTCATGCTCGTCATGGCCGACCGTCTGAACGCCACCGTGCGCCGCATCACCGACACCATGTACCACAGTGCCGATGAGTTCCTGGAGGACCTGCGTGTCGTCCAGCGCTCGCTGGCCGCCTGCGGTGCCGTCCGTGCTGCCTACGGCCCGGTCCAGACCATCATCTGGCAGGTCGAGTCCTTCGGCTTCCATATGGTCGAGATGGAGTTCCGTCAGCACTCCGTGGTGCATGCCCGCGCCCTCAAGGATATCCACGAGAACGGTATCCATGGCGACCTGCAGCCCATGACGCGCGAGGTCATCGACACCTTCCGCGCTATCGGCTCCATCCAAAAGCGTTACGGCAAGAAGATGGCGCACCGCTACATCATCTCGTTCACCAAGAGTGCCCAGCATGTGGCCGACGTCTTTGAGCTTGCCCACCTGTCCTTCGCACACGAGGAGGATGTCCCCGAGCTCGACGTGATCCCGCTGTTTGAGCAGCTCGAGGACCTCGAGGGCTGCGTCGACGTGCTCGACCAGATGCTTACGCTGCCCGTGGTGCAGAAGCGCCTTGCCCAGACCAACCGCCGCATGGAGGTCATGTTGGGCTATTCCGACTCCTCCAAGGATGCCGGTCCTACCACGGCCATGCTCGCGCTGCACTCCGCGCAGGAGCGCATTGCCAAGTGGGCCGAGAAGAACGATATCGACCTGGTGCTCATGCACGGTCGCGGCGGTGCCGTGGGCCGTGGCGGCGGTCCGGCCAACAAGGCCGTGCTGGCGCAGCCCAAGGGTTCGGTCAACTGCTTCTTTAAGCTCACCGAGCAGGGCGAGGTCATCTTTGCCCGTTACGGCAACCGCACGCTGGCTCAGCGCCATGTTGAGTCCGTTGCCGCCGCAACGCTTTTGCAGTCGGCCCCGAGCGTCGAGAAGACCAACACCGAGACCACGCAGAAGTTCTGGGATATGGCCGAGAAGCTCAACGCCGCAAGCCACGAGCGCTATCTGGACCTGCTGAACACCGAGGACTTTACACCGTGGTTCTCGACCGTGACGCCGCTGACCGAGGTCGGTCTGCTGCCGATCGGCTCGCGTCCCGCCAAGCGCGGCTTGGGTGCCAAGTCGCTCGACGACCTGCGTACCATTCCGTGGATCTTCAGCTGGAGCCAGGCGCGCATCAATCTGGCCGCTTGGTACGGCCTGGGCACCGCCTGCGAGCAGCTGGGCGACCTTGACCAGCTTAAGGCTGCCTACCAGGAGTGGCCGTTCTTCCGCACCTTTATCGACAACATCGAGATGTCGATCGCCAAGACCGACCAGCGCATCGCCAAGATGTATCTGCACCTGGGCGATCGCCAGGATCTGTCCGAGAAGGTCTTCACCGAGATGCAGCTCACGCGTAAGTGGGTCCTTGCCATCGTCGGTGACGAGTGGCCGCTGCAGCGCCGCCGCGTGCTCGGCTGTGCCGTTCGCGTGCGTAACCCCTACGTCGACGCCCTGTCCATCGCCCAGGTCCGCGCCCTTCGCGAGGTGCGTATGAACCAGGACGAGATGGCCGAGGAGAAGAAGGCCGAGTACATGAGCCTGATTCTTTCGACTGTGACCGGCGTCTCGGCTGGTCTGCAAAACACGGGGTAATAGATAGCCCTGTGGCTCTCGCCGGGCCCCGATGGGTTTCCCTCTGAGCGCGTCCTCGCACTTGAAGCCCCCTTATCCTGCTCCTTCGGAGCTGCGGATAAGGGGGCTTCGTGCTGCGGAATGCGCTCAGAGGGAAACCCATCGGGGCCCTTCGTCTTCGGTCTTCTGCGGATTACGGGCTGAGAGAAGAATGGCGCGCTTCGCGCGTTTTGGATGGGGTCTGTCCCGGCGGCGCGTGCGGCGCTTTCGCGCCTAGCGCCTTATCGGTCGGGATTGAGATGCTTTTGGCGCTTCACGCATTTCGACTGCGGCGGCCGCGACCCTTTGGGATCGCGGCCATTTTTTGTACCGCTTAAATGTGAACGTTCTGTTAATGGGGTGGTGGGTGGTTGGTTGTTATCGGTGAGCGGCGTATCCTTCCTACGGTTTATCTA
>CAKUGA010000076.1 GCA_934654515.1 uncultured Collinsella sp.
TCGTGGAACATGACGGTCTCGGGCGTTTTGCCGTGCGCCTTGGCCTCGGCGGCGGCGAGCGCAGTAAAGATAGCGAGCGCGCGACGCTTGGCGCCATCGCTCAGCTGCGAGCCGTCGATGATGGCGGTAACGTCCGCCAAAGAACGGTGGTGATGGTGGTGGGCGTGATGATGGTCCTCGTGACCATGGTCGTGGGCCTCATGATCATGCTCGTGGCAGTGCTCGTGTTCGTGCTCGCCGTGATCATGATGGTGGTGCTCATGCTCGTGCGTGTGCTCGGCAGCTGCTTCGTTGCCGTAGAGCCAGACCATGTCGTGATCGTGATTCTCGAGCTCCTCTGCCAGCTGAACGTCGAAGTCGCAGGCATCGATGCCGTGCTTGTTTGCGCGCGTCACGGCAACCTCAAAGCCGTCGACCGGAAGCGTGGCGAGCTGCTCGCGCAGGTGCTCCTCGCTGGCGCCCAGGTCGAGCAGGGCGGCGACGGTCATGTCGCCGCTGATGCCCGAGGTGCCGTCGATGATAAGCGTGTGCTGATGGTTGGACATGAAATGCTCCTTAGCGGGCGCAGGGCGTGCCGGCGCTCAGATGATTGATAAGACTTGCCTGGTAGGCGGCTCCAAAGCCGTTGTCGATGTTGACGACCGAAACGCCGCTCGCACAGGAGTTGAGCATGGCGAGCAGTGCGGCCACGCCGCCAAAGCTCGCGCCGTAGCCCACGCTGGTGGGGACGGCGATGACCGGACAGCTCACCAGGCCGCCGATGACGCTCGCCAGGGCACCCTCCATGCCGGCGATGGCGATGACCACCTGTGCCTGGGCAAGTTCCTCGGCATGAGCGAGCAGACGGTGCAGACCGGCGACGCCGACGTCGTAAAGACGGTCGACCTCGTTGCCATAGAATTCGGCCGTCAGCGCTGCCTCTTCGGCGACGGGCAGGTCGCTCGTGCCGGCGCAGGCGACGACGATGCGTCCGTTGCCGGTGGGGGAGGGCGTGCCGCCCACGAGGGCGAGCTGGGCGTCCGGGACATATCCCAGGTCGATATTGTCATCAAGAAGCTCAGCGGTGCGCGCTGCCTTGTCGGCATCGAGACGCGTGACCAGGACGTGCTCCTGGCCTGCGTCGCGCAGCGCTTCGATAATGGCGGCAATCTGCTCGGCGGTTTTACCGGCGCCGTAGACAACCTCGCCAGCTCCCTGACGCACCCCGCGCGAAAGATCGAGCTGTGCAAAGCCCAGATCGGCGGTCGGCGCCGTTTGGATGCGCGTGAGGGCATCGGCCGGTGCAACGCTTCCGTCTGCCACGTTACTTAGCAATTGCTCAAGATCGCGTTTGTCCATATAAGTTCCCTTCGACGCTTAAAAGTGTAGCACGCAAAGGGCTATTTCCGAACATTAGAGCAAAATTGTTCGGAAATCTAATATGTCAGATTTGATGGAGTTGTGAGGCTAACTCGCTAGCCGCGCAGGATGATGTCCATGGCGAGCATCAGGTTGCGTTCGTCGATGGCAAACGGGGCGGCCTCGCGCGTCTTGGGCTTGGCACAAAACGCGATGCCCGTGCCCGCGGCCTGAATCATGGGGATGTCGTTGGCGCCGTCGCCGATCGCGACAGTGTGGGCCATATCGACGCCGCACTCGACTGCCCAGTCCAGCAGCTGGATGAGCTTGGACTCCTTGGTCACGATGTCTGCCGCCAGCTTGCCGGTGAGCTTGCCGTCCACGACCTCCAGGCGGTTGGCCAGGCAAAAATCGATGCCCGCGGCGGCTACGATCTTGTCGGCGACCTCGTGGAAACCGCCGCTCACCACGCCGACCTTCCAGCCCTTGCTGTGCGCCGAGCGCACGAGCTCCAGCGCGCCGGGGGTAAACGTCACGCGCTCAAAGGTGCGCTCGAACACGCTCTCGTCCAGGCCAGCAAGCAGCCCCACGCGCTCCTCGAGCGCCTGCTTAAAGTCCAGCTCGCCGCGCATGGCGCGCTCGGTGATCTGCGCCACCTGCTCGCCCACGCCGGCTTCCTCGCCCAGCAGGTCGATAACCTCCTGGTTGATGAGGGTGGAGTCGATATCCATAACAATGAGGCGTGCAGTCATGACGGGCCTTTCCAGGTGCTGTTTTATTGGGGCATATTGTCGCACGTGACGCGTACGGGCGGGTGCCGCAGTGCGTCAATTGTTTCGTCTCCGTCAAGTCTTTGAGCGCGAGCCACTTTTTCGCGGCACATCGACACAGGTGCGTTAAGATAGAACGCCATGTCTGGCTGCGCGGTTTACGCAGGCCGGGCAAATCTGTACGACGCCGCCCGGAACGACACGGGGCGGCACAGATCCATAAAGGAGGATCACTGGTATGAGCCAGACCCGTCCCATCGACGAGCATTCCATGCACACCCGTACCTGCGGCGAGCTTCGCCGCGAGAACGTGGGCGAAGAGGTCACCCTCACCGGTTGGGTGAGCCGTCGCCGCGACCACGGCGGTCTTATCTTCTGCGACCTTCGCGACCGCGAGGGCATCACGCAGCTCACCTTCGACCCCGAGCACTCCGACGGCGACGCCTTTAAGATCGCCGAGACTATGCGTTCCGAGTGGCCCATCAAGATCCATGGCGTCGTGCGCGCCCGTGGCGAGGAGACCACCAACACCAAGCTCGCGACCGGCGAGATCGAGGTCCTGACCGACCACGCCGAGGTGCTTAACACGTCCGTCACCCCGCCGTTCCAGATCGAGGACGGCATCGAGACCAGCGAGGACACCCGCCTGCGCTATCGCTATCTGGACCTCCGCCGTCCCGAGATGATGGCCAACCTCAAGCTGCGCTCCGACTTTACCTTTGCCATTCGCGAGGCGCTGCACAACCGTGAGTTCATGGAGGTCGAGACGCCCTCCCTGTTCAAGTCCACGCCCGAGGGCGCCCGCGACTTCATCGTCCCCAGCCGTATTCAGCCGGGCAACTTCTACGCCCTGCCGCAGTCCCCGCAGCTCCTGAAGCAGCTGCTCATGGTCGGTGGCGTCGAGCGCTACTACCAGGTTGCCAAGTGCTTCCGCGACGAGGACCTGCGTGCCGACCGTCAGCCCGAGTTCACCCAGGTCGATATCGAGATGTCCTTCGTGGACCAGAACGACGTTATGAGCGCGCTCGAAGAGGTCCTGGCCGACGCCTTCGGCCGCATGGGTGTCGAGATGCCCACGCCGCTGCGTCGCATGGACTATTGGGAGGCCATGGACACCTATGGCTCCGACAAGCCCGATACTCGCTACGGCATGCACCTGGTCGACCTGACCGACATCTTTGCCAACTCCAAGTTCAAGGTCTTTGCGACCGCTGCAAACGAGGAGGGCTCTGTCGTCAAGGCCATCAACGCCAAGGGCGCCGGTGCCTGGGCACGTGCCAAGATCGACAAGCTCGCCGGCGTGGCCTCCACGTTTGGCGCCAAGGGCCTGGCCTGGATCGCTTTCCGCGAGGATGGCTCCATCAACAGCCCCATCGTCAAGTTCTTCTCGGACGAGGAGATGGCGGCTCTGCGTGAGCGCATGAACGTCGAGCCCGGCGACCTTGTGATGTTCGCCGCCGGTCCGCGCCTGCTCTCTGACGAGATCCTGGGCGGCATGCGTTCCCACATGGCTAACGCGCTCGAGATCAAGCGCGAGGGCCACGACTTCCTGTGGGTCGTCAACTTCCCGCTGTTCCACTGGGACGAGGATCGCAAGGCCTATGCTGCCGAGCACCAGCCCTTTACCCTGCCGACCGAGACCGACATCGCCAAGATCGAGGCCGACCCGCTGGCAGCCGGTTCCTGCACCTACGACTTTGTCATGGACGGCTTTGAGGCCGGCGGCGGTGGCATGCGTATCCACAACGCCGAGATGCAGATGTCCATGCTCAAGCTCCTGGGCTTTACCGAGGAGCGCGCCGAGTCTCAGTTTGGCTTCCTCATGGAGGCTCTCAAGTTTGGTGCGCCCCCGATGGGCGGCTTCGCCCTGGGCCTGGACCGCGTGTGCATGCTGCTCACCGGCTCCGACTCCATCCGCGACGTCATGGCGTTCCCCAAGACGGCCAGCGGCTCCGACCTCATGTCGGGCGC
>CAKUGA010000077.1 GCA_934654515.1 uncultured Collinsella sp.
GTGTCGACGTCGTTGGTGAAGAAGCTCATGATGTCGCCCGAGCGCGTGCTGTCGAAATAGCTGAGCGGCAGCGTCTGGATATGCGCGAACAGGTCGCGGCGAATGTCGGACACCACGCGCTGTGCCGCGCGTACCATAATCTGTGAGTAACCCAGAGCCGAAAGCACGCCCGCGGCGTAGATGGCGGCCGTAAAGAGAACCTGCTTGGTGAGCAGCTCCTCCCCGCCCGTAGCCAGGCCGTTGACGATGGGGCGCACCATGTAGGTGCCGGCAAGGCTCGCGATGGCAGCGATAGAGGCGAGTACGCCCACCGCGAGCAGCGAGAACTTAGCGTGGCCCATGTAGCTGAGCAGGCGGCGGAGCGTCTGCCCCAGATTGGCCGGACGGGCCTGAGCGGATGTCTTAGGCATGGCGCTCACCTCCTTCCGTGGCTCGAATTGATCCGCACGCGACGGAGGAAAACGGATCATCCGCGCCGTCAGCGTCGCCGGCATCGTCCGCGTTCCCCGCAAACTCCATCTGCGAGGCGTAAATCTCCTGGTAGATGTTGTCACCCGCCAGCAGTTCCTCATGCGTGCCCACGCCGTGGACACGCCCGTCGTCCAGCACCACAATGCGATCGACGTCCATCACGCTCGCGATGCGCTGGGCGATGATGATCACAGTCGTATCGGGAATCTGTGCGATGTGCTCGCGGATCTTGGCGTCGGTCGCCATATCGACCGCACTGGTCGAGTCGTCAAAAATGAGCACGCGCGGATGCTTGAGCAGCGTGCGCGCGATGCACAGACGTTGCTTCTGCCCGCCCGAAACACCGGTTCCGCCCTGGCCCAACTCGCCGTCGAGTCCGCCGATGCGGTCCAGGAACTCGTCCACGCACGCCGCGCGGCAGGCACGCAGCAGTTCCTCGTCGGTGGCATCGGGCGCGCCCCACTGCAGGTTCTCGCGCACCGTGCCCGTAAACAGCACGTTCTTTTGCAGCACAATGCCCACGGCATCGCGCAGGGCGGCCAGGTCATAGTCGCGCACGTCACGCCCGCCCACGAGCACGGCGCCCTCGGTCGCGTCGTACAGGCGCGCGATGAGCTGCACGAGTGAGCTCTTGCCCGAACCCGTGCCGCCGAGCACGCCCACCGTGGAGCCCGGCTCAATACGAAGGTCGATATGCTCGAGCACGTCCTCGGCAGCATCCGCGCGGTACTTAAACGACACGTCGCGGAACTCAACGCTTCCGTCGGCAACCTCGCGCACCGCCGCGTCTGCCGCAGGTGCCTGGATGAGCGATTGCTCGTCGATCACCCGCGAGATGCGCTCCACGCTGGCGAGCGCGCGCGTAAGCAGCAAAAACACGTTGGAGATCATCATGAGCGAGTTCATGATCAGCAGCACGTAGCTCATAAAGCCCGTGAGCGAGCCCACGCCCAGCTCGCCGGCGATAATCATGCGCCCGCCGATCCACAGGATGGAGATGGCGGCCACATACATCGACAGCTGAAACACCGGCAGGTTGAGCACGGCGTTACCGAAGGTCTTCGTCGCCGTGTGCGCGAGCTCGGTATTGACGGTATCGAACTTGGCCTCCTCGTGCTCGGCGCGCACATACGCCTTGACGGCACGCACGGCAGTAAGGTCTTCCTGCACCACGCCGTTAAGGTGGTCCATCGAGGTCTGCAGCTGGCGGTAGAGCGGGCTCACGCGGTAGGTGATGACGCCCAGCACTATTGCCAGCACGGGCAGGATAATCGCGAAGACCGTGGCGAGCGGGCGCGACAGCACCAGGGCATAGACAAGGCCGACGATGAGCGTCACCGGTCCGCGCACCATGGGACGAAAGCCGTTGCCGATGGCGTTTTGGATGACGGTGATGTCGGTGGTCATGCGGGTGACAAGCGAGCTGGCGTCGTAGTTATCCAGGTTGCCAAAGGCGAGCGTCTGAATCTTGCGATACTCGGCCTCGCGCAGATTGGCGCCCAGACCCGAAGCCATGCGAGCTGATGTACGTGCATAACCCAGGCCCAGCACCAGCGAAAACGCCGCGCACACCAGCATGCACGCGCCTTGTAACAGCATATAGTTGACGTCACCCGTGGGCACGCCCACATCGATGATGTTGGCCATGATGACCGGGATAAACAGCTCGAGCGCGGTCTCGACCGAAACGAACATCACGCCGAGTATGGCATCGCGACGGTATGCCCCCAAATAGGAAAACAAGATTTTGAGATTGCGCACGCAGGTTCATCCCCCATCAAACGTTGTTCGCAAACGCACGTATTATTGCGCGCCGAGCGGCAGTGTCAAGTGTTCCGAAATCGATTTCTGCAAGGCTGGCGCAGGCGCTAAGCCCGCGCGGCGCGTGCCCGTATTCAAATGGAAATGATTGAAGGCGCGATTTTTTCGCCCCACCGGCAACATGGACCTTGACTCTACAATCGTTGTAGGGTTTTCACTACACTGGTACGCAAACGAACCAAGCCAGAAAGTGCCCTGCCCATGGAACACGACCTCACACGCGGCAATGTCCTCAAGACCATCGCGGTCTTCGCCCTGCCCTATATGCTCTCGTACTTTTTGCAGATGCTCTACGGCATGGCCGACCTGTATTTTATCGGGCAGTTTAGCGGCGCCGCCGGCATCACCGCCGTGGGCAATGGCGCGCAGACGCTCTATATCATTACCGTGACGCTCGTGGGCCTGGCCATGGGAACGACGGTCATCGTCGGCCACGCCGTGGGTTCGCGCCGCTTCGATCGCGCCGAGGCAGCCATCGGCAACACCATCACGCTCTTTATGGGCGTCTCGGTGGTGCTGGCCGCACTCTTGCTCACGTTGTGCCCGCAAATCGTGGCGCTCATCGGCACGCCGGCCGAAGCGGTCGAAGGCACTGCCGCCTACCTGCGCATCTGCTTTATCGGCATTCCGTGCATCGCCGCATACAACATCCTCTCGGCCATCTTTCGCGGCCTGGGCGATTCGCGCTCGCCCATGTATGTGATCGGCGTGGCGTGCGTCATCAACATCGCGCTCGACTTTGTGTTTATTGGCCATATGGGGCTCGGCCCCGTGGGCGCGGCGCTCGGCACGGTGATCGCACAGACGGCAAGTGTTGCCCTTGCACTCGTATGGCTCAAGAGCCGCCGCACGAACATACACGTTAAGCGTAGCGACCTGCGTCCGCAGCCCGAGGTGCTCGGCAGCATCCTTAAGATCGGCGTGCCCGTAGCTGTGCAGGACGGCTGCATCCAGGTGGCGTTTATGTTCATCACCGTTATCGCCAACCACCGCGGGCTGGTCGACGCCGCCGCCGTGGGCCTGGTCGAGAAGATGATCAGCTTTTTGTTCATCGTGCCGAGCTCCATGGGCGCCACCGTCAGCGCGCTCACGGCGCAAAACGCCGGCGCGGGCAAGGGCGACCGCGCGCGTCAGGTGCTCAAGGACGCCATGACCATCTCGGTAGTGTACGGCTGCCTGATCACGGCGCTCATGTGGCTGGTGGCACCGGCGTTTCTCGGCTTTTTTGCCAAGGACGCCGCAGTGGTCGCAGCCGGCACCGGCTATATGCGCAGCTATATTTTCGACGCGATCTTTGCCGGCATCCACATTTGCTTTAGCGGCTTTTTCGCCGCGTACGGCAAGAGCTACATCGGCTTTGCGCACAACGTTCTGGCCGTGGCGCTCATTCGCGTGCCGGGCGCATGGCTGCTATCGAACGCTTATTCCGACACGCTGTTTCCCATGGGCATCGCCTCGCCGTGCGGGTCGATTCTGTCGGCAGTCATTTGCGTGGTGGCGTTTACGGTACTCAACCGCCGCGGTGCTTTTGACAAGTTGGTGGCGTAGCGGGGCGGCACGAGTCTGGCGCCCTACCCCGCTTTTACCGAAAGGAGCAATCCCGTGGCCGAAACATCCAGTGAGCATACCGAGGGCCTGCTCCGCATTGGCGAGGTCGCGCGCCTGTTTAACCTGAGCGTTGGCACGCTGCGGCACTACGAGCAGATGGGCTTGCTGGAGCCGGCGTATGTCGATGCGGCAAGTGGCTACCGCTACTACGGCGCGCGGCAGCT
>CAKUGA010000078.1 GCA_934654515.1 uncultured Collinsella sp.
CACCTCATCGTGGCTACGCAGCGCCCGAGTTCCAACGTCGTGACGGGCCTCATCAAGGCCAACATCACCAACCGTATCGCCTTTAACGTCGCTACTGGTATCGACTCGCGCGTCATCATCGACCAGATGGGCGCCGAAAAGCTCACCGGTCTGGGCGACATGCTGTTCTCCAAGGTCGACTGGGGCAAGCCGCGTCGTATCCAGGGCTGCTTTGTCTCGGACGACGAGATCAACGAGATCGTCGAGTTCGTCAAATCGCAGAGTGAGCCGGACTACCACGAGGAGATTCTTTCGGCTGTGGCCCCCGCTTCCATGTCCATGGCGGGCGGCGGCGGTATTGTCCGTACGGGCGTCGCCGAGCCGCAAGACGACGATCCGCTCATTTGGGAAGCTGCCCATATTGTGGTGGAATCGCAGCTTGGCTCCACATCTGGCCTGCAACGCCGCCTCAAGGTTGGCTATGCGCGCGCCGGGCGTATTATGGACATGCTGGAAGAAAAGGGTGTCGTCGGACCGCCCGACGGTTCCAAGCCGCGCGAGGTCCTGCTGGACGAAGAAGGCCTCGCCGCGCTTGAGTCCGTTGACGCCGAGATGGCACGTGAAGATCGTGAGTTTGGAGGATTCTGATGGCTGCACGCTTTGGTGACATGCTGCTCGAGCAGCGTCGCCGAATGGGCCTTTCCATTCAGCAGGTCGCCAACACCATCAAAATCAGACCGCAGATCATCGAGTTTTTCGAGACCGGTAATTTTGCATCGATGCCCCCGCGCGGTTATGCGCAGGGCATGATTTCGAGCTACGCTCGCTTTTTGGGCCTCAATCCCCGCGAGGTCGTAAACGCCTACTTTGACGACCTGATGGCATACGAGCGCGAGACGTCGCAGCAGGGTGGTCGTTTTCAGGACGCCGCCGGGTACGTCAATTCGCGTTCCTCGGTCGACAACGGGCGCTTCCTGATGGTTCAGGGCGGCCGCTCGACGCGCTACGGTCAGCGTCCGCAGCAGGCTGGCTATATTACCGAGACGGGCTCGGGCGAGGAGATTCGCTCGCAGCGTGACCGGTTCCGCAGCACGCCGATGCCCGAGGACCGTGCGCTTCCGGCTGCCCGCGGTGTCGCACGAGATCCTCGTGCCGGCTACGGCGATGGCGGATATTCCGAACGCGGGCACCGCGGCGTATCTGCCGGTCGTCCGCGCGGCGGCTATGCAGATGCCGATACCACGCAGGTAACGCCACGCCTCCGCTCGCAGTCGCAGCCTTATGGACAGCGCTCCTCAGTGTCGCATTCGGGCCAGCGCGGCTACCAGGGTCGCGGTGAGATCGCACCCCGCTCAGGTCAGCGAAATATGCAGCGCCAGGGCGCCTATCGAGGTCGTCCCGATTCCGGACGCGGCCGCATGCCCCAGGCAGGTGGCCGCAGTGGCTCCAACCGTGGACGCGGCGGCTCACGTGCTCCCCAGAATAACGGGCTCGATCCGCGTATCGTCTACGCTGGCATCGGTGCCGTGGCGCTGTTGCTTATCGTGCTCATCGTGGTGCTCCTGCGTGGCTGCGGCTCTTCTGCACCCGACTCGACGCCCGAGACACCCGCTGCCACCAAGACCACGACCAAGAAATCTTCCAAGAAGACCGAATCCGTCGACGAAGATGAAGACACCGATGAGGCGACGGACGAGTCGACCGATTCGGATGCCGCTAAGACAACGGCCAAGAAGGAAGAAAACGAGGTCACGAAGGTCAAGGTCTCCGTTGCCAAGGGTAAGACCGCTTGGATTGAGGTCAAGGTCGACGGCAAGTCGGTCTATGGCGCTCAGGCGACCGGTCCCTTTGAGCAGGAGTACACGCCCGAGTCCTCGATCGAGATCACCACATCCAAGCCTTCCGACGTCACCGTTACCAAGAACGGCGAAAAGGTCCGTTACGACACCAAGACGTCGGGCGTGGCGCGCGTGACCATCACCGTTCCCAAGAAGGAGACGACTGACTCCGAGAATGGTGAAAGTACTGATGGTGCCGATTCCACCGATGGTACCGACAGCGCTGACGGCACCAATGCCCAGTCCACTGACGGCACTGATACCGCCGCCGATGGTCAGACGACTAACGATTCTACCGACTATTCGTACGACAGCTACTAAGCCGCTCGTAAGCGAAAGGAAACATCATGGCTAAAGATTCCAGCTTCGACGTTGTGTCCGAGGTTAATATGCAGGAGGTCGACAACGCCTTCCAGCAGACCACACGCGAGATTTCCCAGCGCTACGACCTGAAGGACTCCGGTGCCACGATCGAGCTCTCGAAGGGCGACAAGCTCTTTACGATCAACGCCCCGGCCGACTTTGTCTCCAGGCAAATCATCGACGTGCTGAGCTCTAAGCTCATCAAGCGCGGCATCGATCTTAAGGCCGTGTCCTGGGATGCGCCTCAGGCTGCCTCCGGCGGCACTGTGCGCGTGCTCGGCCACATCGTCGAGGGTATCGACCAGGCGACCGCCAAGAAGATCAACAAGGACATTAAGGATCAAAAGCTTAAGGTCAAGGTTACGATTGAGGCTGATAAGCTGCGCGTTTCCTCTGCTTCGAAGGATGCCCTGCAGACCGTGATCCAGTTCCTGCGCGATCAGGACTACGGCCAGCCGCTGCAGTTTACCAACTACCGCTAATTCATTCGAAAGGACCGCTCTCCAACATGGATACACCGTTGGGCTCCGTGCTCTACATCACCCTCGGGTGCGCCAAGAACGAGGTCGATACCGACCGCATGCGTTCGCTGCTGACCGCTGCGGGCTACGAGGAGGCATTCGACCCGCAGGATGCCGATATCGCCATCGTCAATACGTGTTCGTTCCTTGCCTCCGCAACGTCGGAGAGCATCGAGACCACGCTCGAGCTTGCCAACGAGGTGCAGGACGGCGTCCGTTCCTGCCCCATCGTCATGTGCGGCTGCGTGCCTTCGCGTTACGGCGACGACCTGCCCGACGAGCTGCCCGAGGTCGCGGCCTTTGTGAAGGCCGACGAGGAAGACGGCATCGTGGCAGTCATTGACGGCGTATTGGGCGTCGAGCGCGAGATTGCCGCCTATATTCCACAGGTCAAGCGTACCGTCGAGGGTGCCGTTGCCTACGTCAAGATTTCCGATGGCTGCAACCGCTTCTGCAGCTTCTGCATGATTCCCTACATCCGCGGCCGTTATCACTCGCGCAATGCCGAGAGCATTATCTCCGAGGTGCGCGATCTGGTCGCCGGCGGCGTGCGCGAGATCGTGCTGATCGGTCAGGATACGGGCATCTGGGGTACTGACTTTGCCGACGAGGATCTCGCCGAGGGTTCGCCGCGCAACCTGGCGCAGCTGCTGCAGGCTGTTGCCAATGCGGTGCGTCCGAATAACGTTTGGGTCCGCGTGCTCTACCTGCAGCCCGAGGGCATGACCGACGAGCTTATCGAGACTATCCGCGATACGCCCGAGGTGCTGCCCTATATCGATATCCCCGTGCAGCACTGCGACGCGCGCATCCTCAAGGCCATGCGCCGCTCCGGCTCGCGCCAGGAGCTCGAGGACCTGTTCCGTGACCTGCGCGAACGCATCCCCGGCATCGTGATCCGCTCCACGGCCATGGTCGGTTTCCCGACCGAGACCGACGATGAGTTCCGCGACCTCATCGACTTTATGGACACCGTGGGCTTCGACTACACGAGCGTCTTTGCCTACTCGCAGGAGGAGGGCAGCCTGGCCGCCAAGATGGAAGGTCAGGTCGACGAAGAGGTTAAGCTCGAGCGCGCCCAGGAGGCCATGGATTTGGCCGAGTCGCTTGGCTTTGCCGCGACCGCCGCGCACGTGGGGGAGCGCGCCCAGGTAATCGTCGACGGTATCGAGGAGACCGAGGACGGAGCCGAGCTGATCGGTCACGCTTGGTTCCAGGCGCCCGATTCCGATGGCGCGGTGCATCTGGACGCCAGCGAGGCATCCGTGGGCGATATTCTGACGGTCGAGTTTACCGATAGCTTCTGCTATGAGCTTATCGGTCATGTTGTGGAGTAGGAG
>CAKUGA010000079.1 GCA_934654515.1 uncultured Collinsella sp.
CTGCTCTACAGTCCTGCTCACGACGGAGAGCACATTAAGTGCTCTCCTGTTCGTGCGGAACTCGCGACAACCTTAATTAGTCTCGGGCCCGCCCCTCCGCCAAAGCTCGGGAGACGACACGTTGATGCCTGCTAAACCTTGCTCGCTCAGGCTAATGACTTTGTTGGGGATCAACTATTTGCTGCAAGGTGAACTTGGATTGGGGCGTATCGCCTTCTTCTTGCGAATCATCGAAATCGAAAATCATGATGGCGCAGTTGGGGAGTTTTGCTGGGAGCTCGAAGCCCTCGGGGGCGGCAGCTTTTATGAATTGGCGGCTGGCGCTGCCGTGGCTTACTGCTAGTAGGGTTTCGACGTTCTCGGCGCTTATGAGATTGGTGAGGGTTTCTACCATGCGCGCTTGCAGGGCTTGGCTTCCTTCTCCTCCGTAAGGGACTAGGTCTTCGCCGGGATCCCAGACGTCGGTGGGGAGGGCGTCGTGGGGGCCTTCTTCGAAGGTGCCGTAGCAGCGCTCGATGATGCCTTCGCAGGGCTCGACTGCTACGTTCTGGCCGAGGAGTTCGGTTGCGACGAGGCCTGCCGTGTCCATGGCTCGACCTAAGGGAGACGAGACCACTTTGTCGGGAACGACGTTGTGGGCTTTGAGCCATGCGGCCGCCATTCCGGCTTGCTGGCGACCTAGGTCGGTGAGCGGTGAGTCGCAGCGGCCTTGGACGAGTTTTTTAACGTTGAATTCCGTCTGACCGTGGCGCAGTAGATATAGCCTCTTCATTCTCTCCCCTTCCGCATCAATAGCTTGGGCGGTGCAGCCCTATTCGTGAGTATGGCCTACGTAGTCTTCGTCGATCGTGATCTTCGCGAATGACTTGGGGTATTCGGATTCCACTCGTTTTGCCAACGTGCGCTTTAATTCCTCGGCGTTCATCGCTAAATCGGAGGGGCGCACGCAGTCAAAGATCACATTGGTGTGCGTAGGGCCCGGCACGCAGCGAAGGTCATGGATCGAAATGCGGTTATCGATCTGTTGAGCCATGGCGTTGATGCGCAAGCGCATGCTCGCCACTTTGGGGTCGTCGGTCACGATGGGGTCGTAGTGGAGCGTGACGATCATGCCGTCTTCGTTCCTAAATGCCTGCTCAATATTGTCGAGCGTGTCGTGGCTTTCCAGCGGGTCGGCTTCTGCCGCCATTTCGGCGTGGGCGCTTGCGAACTTTCTGCCCGGGCCGTAGTCGTGAACCATCAGGTCGTGCACGCCCAAAACACCGGGGTAGCTCATGATCTTGCTGCGGATATGCTCGACAAGCTTGGGGTCGGGCGCCTGACCCAAAAGCGGGCTCACCGTATCTTGGATAAGCTCAAAGCCGCTCCAGCCAATATAGGCGCCAACGGCGAGTCCAACCCAGGCATCGAGGTTGATGCCTGTCACCTGCGAGACGATCGCGCATGCCAGAACGGCGCCCGTGGCAAGGACATCGTTCTTGGAATCCTGGGCGGTCGCGTGCAGCGTCTCGGACTCAATGCGATCGCCGAGCTTTTGGTTGAGCGCCGCCATCCACAGCTTAACGACCATCGACAGCACCAGGACCGCCACCAGGGCAAGCGAGAACTCGACAGGCTCGGGGTGGACGATGCGCGCTAACGAGGACTTCACCAGTTCGAGGCCAATCAGCAGCACGAGCGCCGCCACGACCAGGCCCGAGAGATATTCGTAGCGTCCGTGACCATACGGATGCTCGGGGTCGGCCGGCCTGCTCGCCAGCTTAAAGCCCAGCACGCTCACGATATTCGAGCTGGCATCGGACAGGTTGTTCATGGCGTCCGCCACGATCGAAACCGATCCCGAAACCACGCCGATGACACCCTTCGCGGCACAAAGTGCCACATTGGCAACGATACACACCATGCCCGTCAACGTACCCACGCGTGCACGATCGCCCTGCGCGCGCTTAACAATCCACTCGACCATCTACATCCGCCCCCACGGCACTACTTATATATCTATTGCTTGATCGGATTGTAGTGTAGCCACTTTGTCCTCCAGATACAAAAAAGGCTGCAACCCACAGGGGCTGCAGCCTTGAAATGCGAAACGCGGGACTGTCCCTTTATCGCGTCGATTTATGCGCTTGCTTCGGCCACGTTCTTTGAGGTTTCGGGCGAAATGGTTCCGTCCTCCGTCGCCCGCTCCTTCGTCGGCACCACACCAAAGCAGTAGCTCAGCGCCGCAGACACCGCAAATGCCACACCGCCGGCAGCACAGCACCACAGCAGGTTTGAGATGCCGCCCGTGGCAAAGCCAATGACCATGAGGACATTCGTCATACCGATGGTATAGGCCGTAACGTGACCCACGGCCGCGACAAGGCCTCCAACGGCACCGCCAATGGCCATGCACGTCAGGCACCTGCCATATTTAAAGCCGCAACCGTACAGCGCCGGCTCGCTCACGCCGCCAAGCACGCCCGAGATTGAATAGCCCAGCATGAGCGCCTTCTCGTCCTTATCCGCAACGCGGAGCGACGCGCCAAGGGGCATGCCCCAAACGGCGAACGTTGCCATCGTCGCGGCGATCAGGATGCACGAATCCGTTCCCACGCTCATAAACTGCGCATAGGCGAGCGATAGAACAACGTTGCTGACGCCCGCGATCTTAAGGAACTCCCAGCCCGCGGCGAGCCCCATGAGCGTGAGCAGCGACACGATGCCACCGGAATTGCCAAGCATAAACATAAGCTGGCCCAGCAACATTCCCAGATAGCTGCCCGCCGGCGCCGTGATACACAGGGATACCGGAACCATGACGAGCATGGTCGCAAACGGAACAAATGAAAACGCCACGGCCTTGGGGATAACGCGCTTAAAGAAACACTCCACTCGCCATAGCACGGGCACCGAGATGAGAACCGGGATAACAGTCGTCGTGTAATCGTTGACCGGCGCGGGGAGCAGCCCGTACACGGAAGTCATCGATGCTCCCGTTGTCGATACGGCATCGACAAGCTTGAGCAAATCGGGCGCAATCAATACACCGCCCAACATCATGCCCAGCTGCTCCGAGCAACCGAGCTGGCGAGCGGCGGCCCAGCCAAGATAAATGGGCAAAAAGTAGTAGCCGGCGTTATAGAGCCAACTGTAAAACAGGCGATAGATTTCGGAATCGGCAGACCACAGGCCCAGCATTCCTTCGCCCATAATGACGGCAACGGTACGGAACAGCGCCGCGCAGACAATAAACGGCAGCGCCGACATCATGCTTTTGGACAGATAGTCGACTACAGCCGTGGCGTTTGCCCTTGCCGTCGCCAAGGCCGATTGAGAAACTTGTGACACAGGAACCCTTTCCCTATGCGACAAAGGGACAGCCCCTTTGTCACACAGTGCGGTAATGACCGATTGAGCGGTACTTTTCGTAGCGGAGGTTGGTGAGCGTCGCATCGTCGAATTTGCCGAGTGTATCGAAGGCCGTAAATGCCGAAGACATAACGGCGCCGGCGATTTCCTCATGCGACAGACCCCTATCATCGACAATGCCGTCGATAATGCCGAGTGCCAGCAGATCGGGAGCCGTGAGCTTAAGCGCCTTGGCGGCTTCATCCGCACGCTCGGTGTCCTTCCACAGGATTGACGCGCATGCCTCGGGACTCACGACCGAATAGGCCGAGCTCGAGAGCATCAGGATGCGGTCGGCAACAGACAGCGCCAACGCGCCGCCGGAACCGCCCTCGCCCGTCACCACCGAAACGATCGGCGTCTTAAGGCCGCTCATCTCCATAAGGTTCTGGGCAATCGCCTCGCCCTGACCGCGCTCCTCGGCACCGATACCGCAGAACGCGCCCGAGGTATCGACCAGGCACAGGACCGGTCGTCCAAACTTCTCGGCCTGACGCATCAGGCGTCGCACCTTGCGATAACCCTCGGGATGCGCCATACCAAAGTTGCGGCGCATGCGCTCTTTGGTCGTGGTGCCGCGCTCGATGGCGATAACCGTCACAGGGCGCCCGTCTTTCCAGCCAATGCCACCCACCACGGCGGCGTCGT
>CAKUGA010000080.1 GCA_934654515.1 uncultured Collinsella sp.
GCGTCGCCCGCGATGTGCTAGCGTTTGGGTGAACAAAACGAGCCCGTGCGGAAAGGATCCGGACCGTATGCAACGTGGAAGTACATCTCCGCTGTCGCGCGAGACCGATGCGCCCGAAACCATCGTCAAGCTGGAGTGCGATATTGACGACGCGTCGCCCGAGGTGCTCGCCTACGCCGCCGACCGCCTGCGCGAGGCGGGTGCGCGCGAGGTGCACTGGCTGCCCCTCTACTGCAAAAAAGGTCGCCCCGGCTGGCAGCTGCAAGTGATTTGCGCCCACGAGGATATCGAACGCTTGCAGACGATTATCTTTTTGGAAACCACGACCAACGGCATTCGCCGCCAGGTCATGGAACGTGTCTGCTTGCCGCGTCGCTTTGAGCAGGTGGCGACGCCTTGGGGCGAGGTAGCCGTCAAAGTAGCCACCCTGCCCGACGGCAGCGAACGCGCGGCGCCCGAGTACGAGGACTGCGCCCGCCTTGCCCGCGAGCACGGCGTGCCGCTCCAGCGCGTGATGCAGGCGGCGCAAGCCTCGGCACCGCGATTTGAGTAACGCGGCCGGTAACACGCCGCGCCCAGCCCAACTAACCCCACCCGAAAGGACCCCCCCATGAAATACCTCATCGCCTCCGACATCCACGGCTCGGCATACTGGACCGAGCGCCTCGTCGCCGCCATCGAGCGCGAGAACCCCGACCGCATCGTGTTGCTGGGCGACCTGCTCTACCACGGCCCGCGCAACGACCTGCCGCGCGATTACGCCCCCAAGCGCGTGATTCCGCTGCTCAACGCCCTGGCCGACCGCATCATCGCGGTGCGCGGCAACTGCGACGCCGAGGTCGACCAGATGGTGCTCGACTTCCCCGTTATGGCCGATTACGCCACCCTGTTCGACGAAACCGGCCGCGAGCTGTTTCTGACGCACGGCCACGTCTTTGGCGCCGGCATGCACAACAGCGTCGACCACGCGCCCGCGCTGCCCGAGGGCTCCGCGCTCGTCTACGGCCACACGCACATCAAGGTCAACGAGGCAAGCGAGGCGCACCCGGGCCTGTGGCTCTTCAACCCCGGCAGTGTGAGCATCCCCAAAGATGGCACACACAGCTACGGCATCTATGAGGGCGGCGCGTTCCGCCACGTGATCCTGGAGGAGGAATAACCATGGCGCAGCACATGGCTCAGCAGAATGCCGAGGGCTCGCGCGATCTGTCGACACTGGTCGACGCATCGGCCGAGCTGCAGCATCTGGTGCAGACTATCTGGCGCCTGCGTCAGCCCGATGGCTGCCCGTGGGATCGCGAGCAGACGCATCAGAGTATTGGCAAGAACATGATCGAGGAGGCCTACGAGGCACTCGATTGCATCGAGGCCGATGACGCGGCGCATCTGCGTGAGGAGCTCGGCGACGTGCTCATGCAGGTAGTGCTGCATGCGCAGATCGCGGCGGACGCCGGCGAGTTTACGCTGGCCGACGTGGCGCGCGATATCGATGCCAAGCTCATCCGCCGCCACCCGCACGTGTTTGGCGATGCGGATGCCGATAACTCCGCCGAGGTACTCAAGATCTGGGACGAGGTTAAGCTTGCGGAGAAGGCCGCCAAAGACCAGGCCGTGGCGGCAGGCGGGGCCGCACCCGAGGGTCTGCTCGACGGTGTGCCCACGCACCTGCCGGCGCTGATGCAGGCTCAGAAGGTGTCGCGCAAGGCGGCTGCCGTGGGCTTTGAGTGGGAGACGGTCCAGGACGTGTGGGACGAGGTTGCCGAGGAGCGTGCCGAGTTTGAGGCCGAGGCTCCCGGTTCTCCCGAGCGCGAGATGGAGTTTGGCGACCTGCTCTTTGCCCTGGTCAACGTTGCGCGCAAGGAGGGAATTGACGCCGAGAGCGCCCTGCGTGCCAGTACGGCAAAGTTCCGCCGCCGCTGGGCCGCGATGGAGCAGATGGCGGCCGACGCCCACGTGGATCTGGCCGAGCTTTCGACCCACGGCCTCAATGACCTCTGGGATGCCGCAAAGGCAGAGGAGTAAGACTGCGGGGGCGACGGGACGGACTTGTCCCATCGCCCCTATTATTTTTAAAAAGATTGTATCCCTCGGCTAACTTAGGGCATAATGCAAAAAGTGCGACATGGCTAACTTACGGAGGCACACCGATGGTGCACGGTCGGCCAGTCGCTTGCATCAACTACGTTTCCAAGTGAGAGGGAGACAACATGAGTGATATTTTGGACGTCTACGGTCGCGAGGTGCTCGACAGCCGCGGCAATCCCACCGTCGAGGTCGAGGTCGTGCTCGAGGACGGCAGCTTCGGTCGCGCAATGGTGCCTTCGGGTGCTTCGACCGGCGCCTTTGAGGCCTGCGAGCTGCGCGATGGCGACAAGGGCCGCTATCTGGGCAAGGGCGTCTCTCAGGCCGTCGAGCACGTCAATAACGAGTGCGCTAACGCCGTCGTGGGCCTCGACGCCTTCGACCAGCGCGCCGTCGATGCCGCGCTGATTGCCGCGGACGGTACCCCCAACAAGACCAAGCTCGGTGCCAACGCCATCCTGGGCGTGTCGCTGGCCGTTGCCCGCGCTGCGGCAGAGTCGGCGGGCCTGTCGCTGTACCAGTACCTGGGCGGTGTCAACGCCCACTTGCTGCCCACGCCTATGATGAACATCCTCAACGGCGGCGTGCATGCCGACAACAACGTCGACTTCCAGGAGTTCATGATCATGCCGGTGGGTGCTCCGAGCTTTGCCGAGGGCCTGCGCTGGTGCGCCGAGGTCTACCACACCCTCAAGGGCGTGCTGCACGAGGCCGGTCTGGGCGGCGGCGTGGGCGACGAGGGCGGCTTCGCGCCTAACCTCAAGACCAATGCCGAGCCGTTCGAGTACATCACCAAGGCCGTGGAGAAGGCCGGCTTTAAGCCCGGCGTCGACTTCATGTACGCCATGGATCCGGCCTCGACCGAGTTCTACAACGCCGAGACCGGCATGTACGAGCTCAAGGGCGAGGGCGTTGAGTACACGAGCGCCCAGATGGTCGATTACTGGGAGAAGCTCGTCGACACCTATCCCATCATCTCTATCGAGGACGGCATGGCCGAGGAGGACTGGGACGGCTGGGTCGAGCTTACCCGCCGCATTGGCAACAAGGTGCAGCTGGTGGGCGACGACCTGTTCGTCACCAACACCGAGCGCCTCAAGAAGGGCATCGAGCTGGGCGCCGCCAACGCGATCCTGGTCAAGGTCAACCAGATCGGCACGCTCACCGAGTCGCTCGAGGCCATCGAGACCGCCAAGGAGGCCGGCTACGCCTGCATCGTGAGCCACCGCTCCGGCGAGACCGAGGACTCCACCATTGCCGACCTGGTCGTGGGCGTCAACGCCGGCCAGATCAAGTCGGGCGCCCCGTGCCGCAGCGACCGTATCGCCAAGTACAACCAGCTCATCCGTATCGAGGACGAGCTCGAGGGCAGCGCGCGCTACGCCGGCAAGGCCGCGTTCTACAACATTCGCTAAACAAGTGGTGCTCGGGGGGCGGGGTTGACTCGGCTCCGCTCCACTTCTGATGGCCGCCGTTGGGCGCTGGGCCATATGGCTCAGCGCCTTTTTTATGTCGAGCAAAGGCCGCCGAAGGTGGTGCGCGCGCTCGTGCTATAACTAGAATACTTAGCGCAAACAAACCTCAACCGCACAAGGCGCACATGGATCAGATTTACGACAACAGGTACTATTCCGCCGGTTCGCGTGAGCCGTCGCCTCGCCGTGCGCGCACGGTGCAGCTCGGTGGGTCCGCCTACGCCGGCGTCGATCGCTCCATGCAGCGCCCGACAAGTGCCTCGCGCCCCAGTGCTCAAATGAATACCTCGGCAGATCGCCCGGTGCATCCATCGCGCTCGGCGCACGCTCAGCGCCCCACGACTCAAACGCATGACAAGTCGAGCAGGCCCTCAAACCGCCTTTCGGGCTCGGACTTTATGCACTACGCCAACGATAACGCGGTGGTCAA
>CAKUGA010000081.1 GCA_934654515.1 uncultured Collinsella sp.
TACATCTTAAGGTCATCGACCTCGAGCAGATGCTGGCCCTCGGGAACCGGCTGGTCCTTCAGGTCCACATAGTTCTTATTCTTCTTCATCCTTATGCGTCCTTCATCTTGACGTCGAGGGCGTCGCGCAGACCGTCACCCAGCAGGGTGAAGGCGAGCACCGTCGTAAGAATTGCCAGGCCGGGCATGATCATCATCCAGGGGGCGGTCATCAGATACTGCTGACCGTCCTGAATCATCGAACCCCAAGAAGGCGTAGGCGGAATAACGCCCATGCCAAGGTAGGACAGAGCGGACTCGGTCAGAATAGCGCCACCGATGTTCATGGTTGCATAGACCACGATGGAGGCAACGGAATTCGGGAAGATGTGACGCATGACGATACGGGCGTCGGATGCGCCCATAGCGCGAGCCGCATCAACGTAGTCGTTCTCCTTGACCGTCAGAATTGCCGAGCGGAAGACACGTGCAATCGAGGGCCAACCGAGAATACCGATGGCGATAAAGACGTTCTGGAGGCCACGGCCGATAACGGCGATCATGGCGACAACGAACAGCACGTACGGGAACGCCAGGAAGATATCGGCACAACGCATGATGATCGTATCCCAGATGCCGCCGTAGAAACCGGCGAGGGCACCCATGACCAGACCGATGACCGTCGAGATGGCGGTTGCCATAATACCGACGGAAAGCGAGACGCGGGCACCGTAGATAACACGGACCAGAATGTCACGACCGAGGGCGTCGGTGCCAAACGGATGCTCGGCACACGGAGCCAAAAGTGCCGTCTCGGCCATGGTGGTCGAGTCGGATGCCGTCGGAGAACCGAGCCAAGGCTGAGCCCAAAGGTCGGCAGTCAACGCAATAAGAACAACGATGACAATCCAGCAGACGCCGATGACGGCGAGCTTGTTCTTACGAAGACGCTTAAAAGCGTCGCCCCACAGCGTGCGGGACTTGGCGGGAGCAGATGCGGCCTTGGTGGCGGTAGCCTGCTCCTGAGACTGAGAATCAGTTTCCTGCATGAGACGTACCTCCCTTAGGCCTTATCCGACGGACCGCCAAGGCGGATGCGCGGGTCGAGGAATGCATAGCTAATGTCGACGAGCAGGTTGATCACCATGACGACGACGACGATGAGCGTAACGCCGCCCATAACGATGGGCCAGTCGCGCATGCTAATGGCGCGATAGACCTCATAGCCGATACCGGGCCAGTTAAAGACCGTCTCGGTCAGGATGGCGCCCGAAAGCATACCGCCAAAGTCGACACCAATATAGGTAACGACAGGGATGAGTGCATTCTTAAGCGCATGCTTGATGATGATCGCGCGATTGGAGAGGCCCTTGGCCTTTGCCGTACGGATGTAATCCTGGTTCATGACATCGAGCAACTGCGAGCGCATGATGCGGGCAGCATAGGCGGTCGAAACCGAAGCAAGCGTGATGGTCGGAAGCACATAGTGCATCCAATCCTGATACTGAGAGCTAGCACCGCCGGCACCCGAAATCGGCATGGAGAATGCGCCGCCGGTGGCATCCTTGAGGATGACGCCAAAGAACAGCTGCAGCAGCATACCGAGCCAGAAAGCAGGAACGGCAACGAGGATCGACGTGGTCAGCGTTACCAAAATATCCCAGAAGGAGTAACGCTTTACCGCCGAAATGATACCCGCACCGATACCCATGATTGCCTCGAGCACGATGGCGCACGCGGCAAGTTTGACCGTATACGGATACTTTTGGGCAAAGATATCCGTAACCGGCAGCTTGCGCTGATACGAATTGCCCAAATCGCCATGAAGCAGACCGTTCATGTAATACACGTAACGGTCCACGAGCGACGTTTGAACGGGATCGCCGTTCTCGTCAAGGATCGCGTTGCCGTCCTCGTCCGACTGGACCAGGTGATAGCGCACGCGAAGCTGAAGCTCCACCTCGGGGGACAGAGCCTTGTCTCCACCGATCAGCTTGATCGGGTCTCCCGGCACGATATTCTGGAGGGCGAACAGAATCAGCGTAACGCCCAAAAATACCGGGATGAACTGAAGCACACGTTTAACGATGTACTTACCCATACCACTCCCCTATCTAGGGATTAACCTAAATGGGATGCCGATCGCCAGACCGGCATCCCAAAATTACCATCAGCCAGTTTACCCCAGGTTAGGGGGAACTGTATGTTTCCCATGAGGTCTACGTAAAAACTTGACCCTCACCAAAGCTGCAAATCTTATGCGAGCTCAGCGGTACCCAGATCAGCATGCTTCTGCGGATCAACATAGAGGTGCTTGATGCGGTCGGAACCAGCGAGGGTGTGCGTGTAGAACATCAGCGGAATAACCGGGCAGTCGGCAGCGACAATGGCGTCGGCCTCCTGCATCTTCGCGATACGCTCTTCGTCGTCAACGGTGGTACGGGCCTCATCGACCTTGGCATCGAACTCGGGGTTGTTGTAACCGGAACGGTTGTCGCCACCGAGGGAGTCGGAGTGGAACAGCGGATACAGGAAGTTGTCCATAATCGGGTAATCGGCGATCCAGCCCAGACGACCAAACTGGTAGTTGAAGTTCTGATACTGCTCGAGCAGGGCAGACCACTCGGGGGTATCGGAGACGGCGTTGACGCCCACCTTGGCGAGGTCGCCGATGATGGACTCCATGATCTCCTTGTGGCCACCGTCCTGGTTGTAGGACAGAGTCACGTTAATGCCACGGTCACCGTTGGCGTCGGCAGGAGCAACCTTGTCGAGGTACTCGTTGGCCTTGTCGACGTCATAGGCGCAGAACTCCCATGCGCCCTCCTTGTAGCCATCGATGCCCGGAGGAACGATACCGTCGGCGGGGGTACGGGTGCCCTTGAAGATGGTCTTGCAGATGGCCTCACGGTTGATGGCCAGGGAGATGCCCCTGCGCAGGTCGGCGTTGTTGAACGGCTCGGCCGTGGTGTTGCAAGTCAGATAGTACGTGGAAGGCTCAGCGCCGAGCAGCATACGCTGACCGTCGCCCATGGTGTAGCCATCCTTGGACTCGCCACGGTCCTTCTTGGCGGCATCGATCTGAGCAACGGGAACGTCGCAAACGTCGAGGTTACCGGCCTGGAACTCCTTGTAAGCGGTCTCCATGTCCTTGATGACCTGGAAGTGAATGCCGTCGATCTTGGCCTTGTCGCCATAGTAATCGTCGAACTTCTTGAGGTTGATCTCCTGACCATCCTCCCACTTGCCGTCCATCATGAACGGGCCGTTACCAATCGGCGCAAGATAGAAGCTCTTGGCATCGGACTCGGCGCACTCGGGAACCGGGGCCAGAGCCGGGTGAGAGGCGACGAAGGGGAAGTCGGCGTAAGCGGAAGTCAGCTTGACGACGAGGGTCTCATCGTCGGGGCAAGTAACACCGCTGAGCTCGGTAGCGTTACCGGCAAGCAGGTCGTCATAGCCCTCGACCATGGAAAGGTGATAGGAGACCTCGGAAGGGCCGTACTCGGTAGCGATGGCCGACTTGGTGTTGACCAGACGCTCCCAACCGAGCTTGAAGGACTTGGAGGTAACGTCGTCACCGTTGTGGAACTTGGCCTTCTTGATCTTGAAGGTAAACTCGGTGGCGTCGTCGTTGGCCTCGAAGGACTCGCAAGCCAGCGGAACGATCTCGCCCTTCTCGGCGTCATAAGAGGTCAGAGCGTCAAAGAGCTGGTACTCGACCTGAGTGCCCTGGTCCTCCTGGACATTGTAGGGTTCGATGCAAACCGGGTTGTTGATGTAGAAGTTCAGCGTCGAACCGGACTCAGAACCGGAAGCGTCGCCGCCCTTCTTGCCGCATGCGGCAAGAAAAGCCATGGAGCTCGC
>CAKUGA010000082.1 GCA_934654515.1 uncultured Collinsella sp.
CTTGCCGTCCTGCCCGTGGGCTCCGGCAACGATTTTGCCCAGACGCTCGGCATCGATGATTTTTCCGGTAAAGATTTTGGCGCCCTGCTCACCTGCGAGCTGCAGCGTCAGGACATCGGGCGCATTCGCTCGTGGAACCCTGCAAGCGGCGGCGGCAAGGCGACCGTCGAGTATTACGACCAGACGCTCTCCGTCGGCATTGACGCCGCCATCGGCCTGGGCACCACCGAGCTGCGCAAGAAGACGGGACTTACCGGCGCTCCGCTCTATACCCTTTCGGGCCTGGAGCAGTTTGGGCTGCGCTATCGCAACTACCCCATGACGGTCAGCTTTGACGGCGCGCCCGCCGAGCGCGTACGGGCGATCATCATGGCTATCCAGCTGGGTCCCACCTATGGCTCGGGCTATCGCATCTGCCCCGACGCCGACCCCCGCGATGGCATGCTCGACGTCTGCTACGCCTGTGGCCCCGTGCCGCGCGCGGTCGCCCTGCCCATGTTCCTTTCAGCCAAGGACGGCCACCACACCAAGCTTCCGCCAGTGCGCATGCGCCGCTGCCGCCATGCCGAACTCACCTTCGAGGAGCCCAACTACCCCATCCAAGCCGACGGAGAGCCCGTCATCGCCTCCCGTATCGAAGTCGATATCCTCCCCGCCGCCCTCGAGGTCTGGAGCCCAACCCACTAGCCAACCTAAGTTGCGGTGAAATAGGGGCTGTTTAAGCACTTCATCAGCCAAACAATCCCTATTTCACCGCAACTTATGAGGAGGCTAGTCGTCGCTGCCCGGCTTGCGACGGTTGGCCTTTTTGATGGCGTTGAAGTGCTTGTCGTTGAGTCTGCGCTGGAGCGAGCGTTGGGGCACCTTGGTCTTGACGCGACGGCGCGGCGGACGGCCGCGACGCTCGAGCTCGGCCTTCAGCTTGCGCAGGCAGCTCGCACGATTCTGAAACTGGCTACGGCTCTCTCGCGCCGTCACGACTATCCCCGTAGGCACATGCTTCATGCGTACCGCCGAGTCCGTCGTGTTGACGCCCTGTCCGCCCGGCCCCGTCGCGCGAAACACCTGAACCTCACAGTCGCGCATCAGCTCCTCGGCCGACATCTCGGCATAGCGCGCATACTCGCGCCAGCCCATCTTGATCTCGTCCATACCAACACCTCCTCTCAAACAAAAAATGTGACAAAGGGACCGTCCCTTTGTCACATCGCATGCAAATCGTATGTGCCGCGCGATTAGGCGAAAGTGATCTCGCCGTTCTCGCAGTCCATATCGGCGATACGGGCCAGGCTCTCAACGCGGAAACCGCGCTCGCGGAGCTTGTCGCCGCCGCCCTGGAAGCCCTTCTCCACGGCAATGCCAATGCCAGAAACCTCTGCGCCCGCAGCCTCGCAGATCTTGATAAGGCCTTCGAGCGCGCAGCCGTTAGCCAGGAAGTCGTCGATAATCAGGACCTTGTCGCCCTCGGACAGGAAGCGCTTACCCACGATAACCGGATACTCCTTTTGCTTGGTAAAGGAGTAGATAGTCGTGGCATACTGCTCGCCGTCGAGGTTGATGGACTGGGCCTTCTTGGCAAAAACAACCGGCACGCCGCCAAAATGCTGAGCCGCGATGCAGGCCATGCCAATGCCCGAAGCCTCAATCGTCAGGATCTTGTTGATCTCGACGCCCTCGAACAGACGGGCCCACTCGGCGCCCATGTGGTCGAACAGCTCAACGTCGCACTGGTGGTTGAGGAAGGCATCAACCTTAAGGACGTTACCGGCCTTTACGATGCCGTCACGGCGAATACGATCCTCAAGCTCCTGCATGGCGCAACCCTTTCTCGCGGCAATGATTCCGCGCGATGAACAAACGTTGCACGATAGTCTACCACGTACCGACCCCCACCCGACCCACAAGCCCCACCGCACCATAAAGCCGCAAGACCAGTCAATTTGGGACGGGGCTCTTTTGACTACCTTTATGAGCCCTTTTCCTTCGTTCCCCACGGATTTGCGGAGGATGTTCGCCACGAAATCGGCCCATCTACTACGTTTAACCCGGTACCCCTGCCCATACACCTGATTTCCGAAAATCAGCGAGTCATCTACCTGCGCTTTTGTTTTTAGCGAATGCGTCATGGTTTGAGGTGCACAGTTAAACGTAGTAGATGGGCGTGATTCTTGGCAGGCGACTCGCGAACACGCTAATGCCGGATGCGCGTCCTCACCAAACGTACCAATGTGAGCGCAAAGCCCACGGTAGCAACGGCCATCAGCACGTAGAACACCGAACGGAAACCAAAGAGGAACACATCCGAACGGCCCGCAACATAGCTCGTGACCGTCTTACCCATTACCGCGCTCGTCTGTCCATACAGGATGCGCGACGCCGCCGTAATACCCAGCGCTATGCCCGCATAGCGCGCCAAGCTGCTCAAGCTGCCCGCAAAGCCAAGCGCCTCACGCGGAGCCGAACCCATATACAGCGAATTATTGGGACTCTGGAAGATCGACGTGCCGCACGACATAAACGCGACGCAGCACACGATCATCAAGATGGAAGAGTGCTCGTCAAGCGTGCTCACCGCAAAGAGACCGCACACGTACACGCCCAGGCCAACGGCCGTGGGCGCTTCACAACCAACACGGTCGGACACCGAGCCCGAAAGCGGGCCCACAAAGGCATTCACGACCGGCATCGCCAAAAACAACAGGCCGGAGATATCGGAGCTAAAGCCGTGGGCATCCTGAAAGTAGAACGGCAGCACAAACTCGGAGGCACCAATACCCACGAACACGATAAGCATGCAAGCCAGGTTAATCGTGAAAGCCGAGCTCGCAAAGCAGCGACGCGCCGCCTCTGTCAACGGCATAGGGCGTTCGCCAGCCTCCGGTTTGACATGCGGCAGCGTGTAGAGTCCCACGATAAACGAGATGACGCCAATGGGAAGGTTGATGAGGAAGATGCTCTCCCAGGGAAAACTTGCCACGAGTACGCCGCCGAGCACGGGGCCGCACATCATGCCAAGAGCCACAAAGGTCGCCAGAATGCCCATGGCACGACCGCGCTCACGCGCCGGAAACGACTCGGTGATGATGCCCATATTGTTGGCCATCGCGGCGGCACAGCCAATGCCCTGCACGATACGCGCCAAGATAAGCACCTCGAGCGAAGCCGAAAGCCCGCAAAGCAGCGAGCCACCCGTAAAGACGATCACACCAAGCTGGAACACATTCACCTTGCCGCGCACATCGCCCAAGCGGCCAAACGGCAGCATGGCGACGCACGTCGCGAGCAGATACGCCGAGCTCACGAGCTGAATGCGGTCGAGACCCACGCCCAGCTCCTTTTGCATCACCGGAAGCGCCACCGTCACGATGCTCGCATCCAGACACGCCATAAAGGTCATGACGAGCACGGTGAACAGAATCGCCCATTTATTCTTACCGTGGGTGTCGCCCTCCAGGGCAATGTGTTCGCGGCGCAGCTGCTCGGCAGTTTTCTCCATATATATCCCTTCTATCGTGCAACGCAAAAACGGGACCCCAATCGCCTACAAACGGTCACGATCGGAGTCCCGCCTACGGAATCGGAACTATGAGGACGTCGTCAGCCGAAAAGCCGTCCCACGCCTCGCACGCACGCTAGCCTAGCACTGCGCGAGCGCCTGCTCAAGGTCGGCAATCAGATCGGCCGTGTCCTCCAAGCCGCACGACAGGCGCACCATGTCGGCGGAGATACCGCAGGCAATGAGCTCCTCATCGTTCATCTGGCGATGCGTGGCGTTTGCCGG
>CAKUGA010000083.1 GCA_934654515.1 uncultured Collinsella sp.
CAGGGCGGCGACCTCATGGAGAAGCTCATGTATGTCTGCGGCATCGTGGGTCTTATGTCCGTGGGCGGCATGATCGCTACGCTGATCGGCGCCACCACCCCGCTGCAGTTCGCTGACGGCACCGTCGTTATCCAGGACATCCTGGACGGTATGATGCCCCAGATGATCTCCCTTGGCCTCACCGGCCTTATGTACTGGCTCATCAAGAAGAACGTCAACACCGGTTGGCTTCTCGTGATCGCCATCGTGGGCGGCATCGCCCTTTCCGCGGTCGGCATCCTGGCCTAGTCGTGGCCTAGCGCCCAAGCGCTTTCCCCGGGGGCCTGCCTGGCATCCCATACCCCAGGCAGGCTTCCATCCCTATACGTGACAAAGGGGCAGTCCCTTATGTCACACCCTCGACGGGCTGGCGACTCGGCCCAAATCACGGTAACCCTGCGAGCGTCCGGCAATGTGGCGCCGCAAAAAATCGAAAGGAATGTGTCAGATGTACGAGATCGACCTTAACCTCCCTAAGCAGATCGTCGCTGACGTCCTGTCCAACCACGAGATCCACAGCGTCGCTTTCGTCGGCTGCGGTGCCTCCATGTCCGACCTGTACCCCGCCAAGTACTTCCTGGCCAACAACACGGACAAGCTGAACGTTCAGATCTTCACCGCTAACGAGTTCAACTACGACACGCCTTCCTGGGTCAACGAGCACACCTTCGTGATCACCTGCTCCCTCGGTGGCTCCACGCCCGAGACCGTCGAGGCCAACAAGACCGCCAAGAAGCACAACTGCCCGGTCGTCTCCCTCACCAACAAGGCTGGCTCCGCTCTGACCGTCGACGCCGACCACGTCATCGTCCACGGCTTCCACGCCAACTATGCTGCCAAGGCCGAGAAGCCCGGCTATGCCATCGCTCTTGCTCTCGAGATCCTTCAGCAGACCGAGGGCTATGATCACTACGAGGATATGATCACCGGCCTCACCAACATCTTCGACCTGTGCGAGAACGCCGCTCAGCACTGCAAGAAGCTCGCCAAGAAGTTCGCCGAGGACTTCAAGGACGACAAGATGATCTACTTCATGGCTTCCGGTGCCTCCGAGAAGATGGCCTACTCTCACGCCGCCTTCCTGTTCACCGAGATGCAGTGGATCGACGCCGCCGCCTACAACACCGGCGAGTACTTCCACGGCCCGTTCGAGGTTTCCACCGAGGGTAAGCCCTACGTCTTCTTCATGTCCGATGGTGCCACCCGTCCGATGGACGCCCGCGCCCTCACCTTCCTTGAGCGCATGGGCGCCAAGGTCGCTCTGATCGACTCCAAGGACTACGGTCTGGCCGACGCCGTGCCGGCGAGCGTCATCACCTACTTCAACCCGCTGCTGCACCTCGCCGTTATGCGCGAGTACGGCAACCAGATCGCCGAGGCCCGTCAGCACCCGCTGACCATGCGTCGCTACATGTGGAAGCTTTCCTACTAATAGATTCCGCCGTTCTACCGAACGGCGGTGAGGCCGACGCTGCGCGAGCCTCTGTCGGACAATCTGCCGTTCAATTTCAAGGGCGCGACCGAAAGGTCAGCGCCCTTTCATTTCACGGCACCTTGTCACGACAGAGACTCGCTCGCTGACTTTGCCAATAACGGGGCGTTGGACTATGTCGATGGCGTTGTGTGCTATTTGCCCCGGAAGAAAACGGTCAATTGTTTAAGGAGGTCGCCGTGATCAAGGCAGTGCTGTTTGATATGGACGGCGTGCTGGTCGATACCGAGTGGTTCTACAACCGCCGCCGCGTGGCGTTTATGGAGGAGAAGGGGTTTCACTTTGACGAAATTCCCGATCTTTCGGGGTCGAACGAGCCGGCTATTTGGCAGGCGCTGGTGCCCGACGATGAGGAGCTGCGCGAGCGCCTGCGCGTGGAGTACAAGCAGGTCTACAGCCCGGTCCATCCCGTTCCGTATGCCGAACTGCTCAACGAGCAGACGGAGCCAGTGATGCGTGAGCTGCACGAGCGCGGCGTGAAATGCGCAATTGCGAGCTCGTCCTATCGTGAGCTGATTGATGAGCTGGTGGAGATTGCCGGGATCGGCGACGTGCTGGATTACACCATCAGCGGGCACGAGTGCAGTGCGTTTAAGCCCGACCCCGAGATTTACCTGCGCACCATGAAGGCACTGGGCGTGGAGCCGGCGGAGTGCCTGGTGATCGAGGACTCGCCCATGGGTATCGAGGCAGGACGCCGCTCCGGCGCCCGCGTTTTGGCCCTGCGTCCGCACGAGGGCGTCAACCTGGACCAGTCCGCCGCCGACACCATCATCGACAACCTCACCGACATCCTATCTGCCATCTAGCAGCAAACCACCACAAAGGGGACAGGCACCTTTGTGGTGGTTTTTTCTTACTCCTGCTACAATCGCCGGCATGCCCCACAATTACATCTGCCTTTGAAAGGAGCCTACGTGGCGAACGCCATCGATCAGCTCACGGACCGCGTACTCGTGCTCGGCCGTCTTACCATCGTCCGCCGCGCCATCACGGCGGTGGCGGTCACCATATCCGCCATCCTGCAGACCTTCCTGATCCAGGCGTTCATTCGGCCCGCCGACCTGCTCCCGAGCGGCCTCACCGGCGTCGCGGTTCTGCTCGATCGCGTAACCTCGCTCGGTGGCGTCCATATCGACACCTCGCTCGGCATGCTCGCGCTCAACATTCCCGTGGCGCTCTTGTGCTGGAGCGGCATCAGCAAGCGCTTCGTCATCTTCTCGATGATGCAGGTCGCGCTCTCGTCGCTGTTCCTCAACATCTTTCACTTTGCGCCGTTTTTGGGCGACAAGATCATGCTCATCATCTTTGGCGGCGTGGTCTCGGGCCTGGGCGCTGCCATCGCGCTTAAGTCGGGTGCTTCGACCGGCGGCACCGACTTTATCGCGCTGTGGGTGTCCAACCACACGGGTAAGACCATCTGGGGCGTCATCTTTGGCTTCAACTGCGCTATCCTGGCGATCTTTGGCTTTATGTTTGGCTGGGACAACGCGGCCTATTCCATCGTGTTCCAGTTTATTTCGATCAAGACCATCGATAGCTTCTACCGCCGCTACGACCGCGTGACGTTGCAGATTACGACGCGCAAGGCCGACGAGATCATGACCGCCTACGTCGACCATTTTCAGCATGGCATTAGCTGTGCCGAAGTCATTGGCGGGTACAGCCGCGAAAAGATGTACCTGCTGCACACCGTTGTTTCGACCTACGAGAGCCAGGATATCGTCAAGCTGGTGTGCGATGTGGACCCCGGCGCCGTGATCAACGTGTTCCACACGCTCGACTTTGTGGGCGGCTGGTGGGGCGGGCATGTCGATGAGCCCATGCCCACGGCTGTTCCCGATCCGGATAAGCCGGCGCGCATGGCCAGCAGGCAGGCGCGTCTGAACGAACAGGAGAGTTTGCAGCAGGACGACGGCAAGTAAGGATTTGCTGTATGCGGTATATCGTTTTATCAAACTGAGGTAACATATAAAAAGACGTTATATACGTAT
>CAKUGA010000084.1 GCA_934654515.1 uncultured Collinsella sp.
CTAGCATACACTACCTGCCCGACTGACAAATCAGCCGTTTATCGGACAATATCGACCGTTCACCTGTAAATCCTTGTTGCTCTTCCAAAAATGTCTTACGTTGTCATTAACGAAATGACAACGTTGTCATTTCGCAATGCCTTCCTTAAGCAGGAAGGCTTCCGGGCAGTCCTGACCATCCATCGACGAACAGTTCCATCCACATGCATCGCGCACCAAGCAACAAAGGAGCTCTATGGACGCCATCGTAAAGATGCTCGAAAAGCATCAACCGTTCTTTGAGAAAATCTCGAGGAACATCTACCTCCAGGCCATTAAGGACGGATTCCTTGGGTGCATGCCCATCGTCCTCACCTCTTCGATCTTCCTGCTGATCGCCACGCTTCCCGGCGTGGTCGGCATCACGTTGCCTCAACCGCTCATCGACTGGTGCAACAAGCTGTACAACTTCACCATGGGCGTCATGGGCATCATGGTTGCCGGCACCACCGCCAAGAACTTCACGGCATCCATGAACCGTCGCATGCCCGCCGGCAAGGTGCTCAACGACGGCTCCACCATGGTGGCCGCCCAGTGCAGCATGCTTTTGCTCGCCGTTACGCAGTTCACCACCAAGTTCGACGGCTCCGAGCTCTCGGTCTTCGATTGCACCAGCATGGGTACGCGCGGTCTGTTCTCGGCCTATATCGCCGCGTTCATTACCGTGTGGGTCTATAAGTTCTGCGTCTCGCGCGATCTGACCATTAAGCTGCCCAAGGAGGTTCCGGGCGCCATCGCTCAGAACTTCCGCGACATTATCCCCTTTGGCGGCGCCGTCATCATCTGCGGCATCATCGATGTCGTCGTGCGCAACCTCATGGGCGTTCCGTTCTCCGAGCTGCTTATCAAACTGCTCTCCCCGCTCTTTACCGCTGCAGAAACCTATCCTGGCCTTATCCTTATTCAGGCAGCCACCGCGTTCTTCTGGTTCATCGGCGTCCACGGTCCCTCGATCGTCCAGCCGGGCATCGACCCCATCCGTCTTGCCAACCAGGCCGAGAACCTGCAGGTTCTGCTGGCCGGCGGCCACCCCGCCCACTCCCTCACCTTTAACATGTCGCTCGTGGGCGAGTTCGGCGGCACCGGCGCCACATTCATCGTGCCGCTTCTGCTGATCCTCTTTATGAAGTCCAAGCAGCTCAAGGCCGTCGGTAAGGCCTCGATTGTTCCTGTTGCCTTCGCTGTCAACGAGCCGCTGCTCTTTGGCGCTCCCATGATCCTCAATCCCTACATGCTCATCCCCTTTGTTGCCGCCGGCTGCGTCAACGTGAGTGTTGCCAAGTTCTTTATCGATAACGTGGGCATGAACGGCTTCTCCTTCGTGGTGCCTTGGGCCACCCCCGCCCCCATCGGTATCTTCATTACCACGAACTTCCAGCTTATTGCCCTGGTATTTGTCGCAATCATCATCTTGCTGGACGCCGTCATCTATCTGCCGTTCTTGAAGGCATACGATAAGCTGCTCTGCGACCAGGAAGCCGAGCGCGCCGCCGAGCTGGGTCTCGAGTCCGATGGTGCTGCCACCATCGCCGCCAGCACCTCCGCGCCCGCCGTTGAGCAGACTACCGCTGCCGCAGAGACGACCGCTGCCGCCGTCGACAGCGAGCCCGTCGCCGATCAGCCCGAGCCCGCCGCCGACGCATCCGCTAAGAAGGACGTCGATGGCCTGAAGGTCCTCGTCCTGTGCGCCGGCGCCGGCACCTCTGCCATGCTCGCCAACGCCATCAAGGAAGGTGCCGCGCAGACCGGAGAGAACATCGCTTCCTCCGCAGGCGCCTATGGCCAGCACACCGCCATCATGGATCAGTACGACGTTATCGTGCTTGCCCCGCAGGTTCGTAGCTACTACAACGACATGAAGGCCGACACCGATCGTCTGGGCATTAAGCTGCTCGCTCCCCGCGGTAAGGAATATATCGACCTTACTCGCGACCCCGCTGGCGCCATCAAGTGGCTCCGCGAGAACCTCGACTAGCTCCTCCCTCTGTTGGTGCCCGGATCCCCAGTTCGGGCACCTCTCCCTATTCGTATCCCACAGAAAGGATGACTCATGACCAATCCCATGCAGTTCCCCGACGGCTTTGTGTTTGGCGGCGCCACCGCCGCTTACCAGGTTGAGGGCGAGACCCGTACGCACGGCAAGGGCAAAGTGCCCTGGGACGATTTCCTGGCTGCTCAGGGTCGCTTCTCCCCCGATCCCGCAAGCGATTTCTACAACAAGTACCCGGTCGATATCGACCTGTGCCAGCGCTTCGGCATCAACGGTATCCGTGTCTCAATCGCTTGGAGCCGTATCCTCCCCAACGGCACCGGTGAGATTAACCCCGAGGGTGTTGCCTTCTATCACGAGCTCTTTGCCACCTGCAATAAAGCCGGCGTTATCCCCTATGTCACGCTCGATCACTTTGATACGCCCGAGGCCTTCTACCAGGACGGCGGCGAGGGCTTCCTGACGCGCACGACGATCGACGCCTTTGTCGAGTACGCCAAGTTCTGCTTTGCCGAGTTCACCGAGGTCAAGCACTGGTTTACCTTTAACGAGATTCCCGCGACCGCCGAGGGCAGCTTTATCGTTGGCAACTGGCCGCACGGCGAGAAGTATCGCCTGGACAAGGCCTTCCAGCTTATGCATAACATGATGGTGGCCCATGCCAAGGCCGTCGTCGCCTTCCACGAGGGCGGTTTTGAGGGCGAGATCGGTATCGTCCAGAACCTGGAGCCCAAGTATCCGCTCGACCCCAACAGTGCTGCCGACTGCGAGGCCGCCCGCATGGCCGACGTCATCAACAACCGCTGGGTACTCGACGCCACCTTCCGCGGCCACTATGCAGCCGACACCATGGAGGCTGCGACCAAGCTGGCCCATATCGCCGGCGGCGAGCTCGACGTCCGCGACGAGGACATCGCCGCGTTGACCGCCGCGCTCCCCTACAACGATTGCCTGGGCGTCAACACCTACAAGTGCCAGTTCCTGCGTGCCGCCGAGGGCGAAAACGACATCAACCACAATGGCACTGGCGACAAGGGCTCTTCGCGCTGGTTCCTCAAGGGCGTTGGTGAGTCATGCGTGCGCCCCGGCGTACCCACCACCGATTGGGACTGGATTATCTATCCCGAGGGCCTGTACGATCTGCTGCTCCGCATTAAGAACGATTACCCCAACTACAAGAAGATTTACATCACCGAGAACGGCATGGGCTATAAGGACGACTTCGAGGACGGCTTTATCGACGACGCCCCTCGCATCGACTACATGCGCCAGCATCTCGCATGGATCCTCAAGGCAATCGACGGCGGCGTGAACGTCGACGGCTACTTTGTGTGGTCGCTGCAGGACCAGTTCTCCTGGACCAACGGCTACAACAAGCGCTATGGCCTGTTCTACATCGACTT
>CAKUGA010000085.1 GCA_934654515.1 uncultured Collinsella sp.
TGGGCCTGGTGATCATCGACGAGGAGCAGCGCTTTGGCGTGCAGCACAAGGAGCAGCTCAAAAACCTGCGCGAGCAGATTGACGTGCTCACGCTTTCGGCAACGCCCATCCCGCGAACCATGCAGATGGCCACGAGCGGCGTGCGCGACATGAGCCTGATCACCACGCCGCCGACCGGGCGCCGTCCCGTGATCGTGCACGTGGGGGAGTACGACCCCGACGTGGTGAGCGCGGCGATTCGCCTGGAGGTGGGCCGCGGCGGCCAGGTGTACTACGTGTCCAACCGCGTCAAGACCATCGACGACGCCGTGGCCCGCGTGCACGAGGCCGCGCCCGAGGCGCGCGTGGGCGTGGCACACGGCAAGATGAGCCCACGCGAGGTCGAGGACGTGATGATCGAGTTCGCGACCAAGAAGATCGACGTGCTCATCGCCACGACCATCGTGGAGAGCGGCATCGACAACGCGACGGCCAACACGCTCATCATCGAGGATTCGCAGCGCTTGGGTCTGGCGCAGCTCTACCAGCTCAAGGGCCGCGTTGGCCGCTCGGCCACGCAGGCATACGCGTACTTTATGTTCCCCGGCGAGCTGCCGCTGACCGAGGAGGCCACGGCGCGCCTGACCGCGCTTTCCGAGTTCCAGGACCTGGGCAGCGGCATGCGCATCGCCATGCGCGACCTGGAGATTCGCGGCGCCGGCTCGCTTATGGGCGCCGAGCAGCACGGTAACCTGTCGAGCGTGGGCTTTGATCTGTTTACGCAGATGCTGGGACAGGCCGTGGCCGAGGCGCGCGGCGATGACGATGCCGGCGTGGAGGCGGCGAGCGTGGGTATCAACCTGCCGGCCGACTACTTCCTGTCCGAGGAGTACCTGCCGGCGGTGGACCAGCGCGTGCTCGTGTACCGAAAGCTTGCGGCGGCCGAGGACCTGGAGAGCATCGATGAGGTGCAGGAGGAGACCGAGGCCGCGCATGGCGAGCTGCCGTTGGCGGGACTCAACCTGTTCAACCGCGCGCGTATCCGCATTCGCGGCGAGCGTCTGGGGCTCGAGAGCGTCACACTCAGCGGCGGGCGCATTACCTTCCTGGGCGTCGACGTGCCCAAGAAGGTGGCCTTTGAGCTCAAGAATCGCTACGGCGCGGTGAACTTCCCCAAGAGCCGCAAGCTGTCGGTGCCCTACAAGGCGGGTGCCGGCGCGGGAAGCGGCCTGGGCCGCGGCCTCGATGCCAACGACGGCACCGGCCCGGTGGCAGCCGCGCTCATGCTACTGCAACAGCTAGGTGCCAGCGACGATGACTAACGGGTCGACGCTGCAAACGCCCCATTTGGGCAATCTGACCCTCACTCGTCGGTCGCGTACACAAGTACGCTTCCCTCCTCCTTCGGGCCACCTTGCCTCAAATGGGACGTTTTCGCTCGCTTATGCTCAACCTGTAAGGACGTTTATGAGACGCCACGTTGCCGGCTGACCCTCCGCCCGACCGAAAGGATGCCATGTTCGGGTACATCTACAAGAAAGACGCCGCCATTATTGCGGCTATTCTGGCCCTTTGCCTGCTCACGGGCAGCTTCTTCGATTATCAGATCTCGAGCGCGCTGTTCAACATCGCCAGCATGTACGGACGCTTTATCGAGGCTGCTGGCGAGCTGCCGTTTGAGCTGACGGCGAGCGTCGCGGGCATTATGCTCGTGCGCGCGGCGCGCCCCGATTCCAAGGCGAGCAAATGGCTCGCCGTGCTCGGCATCCTCGTCAATGTTGGCCTGGCCGGCTACGAGATCATTTCGTCCCTGCGGGTTGGCGGCAAGCTCGTCGCGGTCCAGTTGGTACTGACATTTGTGCTGGTCATCGCGGCCAACCTCATCGCCTATCGCCTCACGCGCGATACCGACTCCGACGAGCTCACACGCTGGGCGCTGATGGTGCTTGCCGTGTGGGTCGCTCAGGCCATCATCCTCAACGTGGTTGTCAAGCCGCTGTGGTCGCGCCCGCGCATGCGCGTGATTGAGGTCACGCCGGGGCTCAATTTTCAGCCGTGGTGGGTGATCGGCAACCCCGACAAGTGGAGCTATATTGCGGCTGGCGTGATCAAGGACGGCTTTAAGTCGTTTGCGAGCGGTCACACCGCACACGCGGCGATCGGCCTGATGCTTGCCGGCCTTCCCGCGGCGGCCTTTACGGAAAAGCCGTCGCGCCGCCGCGTGGTCTTTTGGGCCGCGGCTGTGGTCGCAGCACTCGTCGCCTTTGGCCGCATCGTGATCGGCGCGCATTTTTTGACCGATGTGAGCTGCGGCTTTGCCCTGGTGTTGGCACTTGAGTGCCTTGCCGCGCGCATTGCCTATCCGCACGGCGTACAATAAGCGCCACCTGAATCATCTGGCCGATACCCGGTAAGAGAGGATTGCCATGCTCGCGTTCAACAACGATTATTCCCACGGCGCACACCCGGCGGTGCTACAGGCGCTCGTCGATACCAATATGGAGCCGCAGCCCGGCTACGGTACCGACGCGCACACCGAGCGTGCCAAGCAACTTATCCGCGAGGCCTGCCAGGCGCCGGACGCGGATGTGTTCTTGCTGGTGGGCGGCACGCAGGCCAACGCGACGGTGATCGATATGCTGCTCGCTCCGTACGAGGGCGTCGTTGCCGCCGAGACCGGTCACGTTGCTTGCCATGAGGCAGGCGCCATCGAGTTTGGCGGCCACAAGGTGCTCACCATCCCCGGTTACGAGGGCAAGATGCACGCCGATGATCTCGAAAACTACATCCAGGTGTTTTACGAGAACGAGAGCTACGAGCACACGGTGTTCCCGGGTGCCGTGTACGTGAGTCTGTCGACCGAATACGGCACGCTGTACTCCAAGGCCGAGCTCGCGGCGATTCATGCGGTGTGCCAGAAGCGCGAGATTCCGCTGTTTGTGGACGGCGCCCGCCTGGCCTATGCGCTGGCGGCCGACGAGTGCGACATCACCCTACCCGAGCTGGCGCAGCTGTGCGACGTGTTCTACATCGGTGGCACCAAGTGCGGTGCTCTGTGCGGCGAGGCCGTGGTGTTCTGCGGCATGCATGCTCCGGCTCATCCCATTCCGCGCATTAAGCAGCATGGCGCGCTGCTGGCCAAAGGTCGCCTGACGGGCGTGCAGTTCGAGGCGCTCTTTACCGATGGCCTGTACTTTGAGATTGGCCGCCAGGCGATTGAGACCGCGAAGGCCCTGCGTCGTGTGCTGCACGAGCGAGGCTACCAGTTCTTCTTGGAGACGCCCACCAACCAGCAGTTTGTGATTCTGCCCAACGAGGACATGGCGCGCATTCGCGAGCA
>CAKUGA010000086.1 GCA_934654515.1 uncultured Collinsella sp.
GCGCTTTTGCTCTGGATTACGAACATCTTGAGAAAATCGTGATGATACCTGCCTATTTGACAAATTCGTTCTATCCCTTTGAGGGGGAGCGTGCTATAGTAGGCGCTTGCATGACCTCACCGTGTCTCAGAGGTGTCATACATTTTTTGCAAGGAACTCGAAAGGAACTCCAGAAGTGGCAAACATCAAGTCTCAGAAGAAGCGTATCCGCACCAATGAGGCAGCTCGCATGCGTAACAAGGCTGTCAAGTCCGAGCTCAAGACGCTGACCAAGCACGTCCAGTCCGCCGTCGCCGAGGGCGACGCCGAGAAGGCCCAGGCTGCCCTCAAGACCGTCACCAAGCGTCTCGACATGGCTGCCGCCAAGCATGTTATCCACAAGAACCAGGCTTCCAACCGCAAGTCCGGTCTTGCCAAGCTCGTGAACAGCATCAACGCCTAAGTTGTAAATTTCACACCACACAGATTACGCGCATAAATGGAGCCTGTTTTATGGAACAGGCTCCATTTTTTGTACCGCTCGGGTAAGATAGTCCGCATGAATACTTCAATTGACATTTCCCACATCCGCAACTTCTCAATCGTTGCGCACATTGACCATGGCAAGTCCACGATCAGCGACCGCATCCTCGAGCTCACCCATACCGTCGACGAGCGCGACATGGAGTCGCAGCTGCTCGACACCATGGATATCGAGCGCGAGCGCGGCATCACGATCAAGTCCAATGCCGTTCGCGTGTCCTATGACGCCGATGATGGCGAGACGTATCAGTTCAACCTGATCGATACGCCGGGCCACGTTGACTTTACCTACGAGGTCTCGCGTTCGCTGGCCGCCTGCGAGGGCGCGGTGCTCGTCGTTGACGCCACGCAGGGTGTCGAGGCACAGACCGTCTCCAACGCGACGCTCGCCATGAACGCCAATCTGGACATTGTGCCGGCCATCAACAAGATCGACCTGCCCTCGGCCCATCCCGATGAGGTTAAGACCGAGATCGAGGATGACCTGGCGATCCCTGCCGATGATGCCGTGTGCGTCTCGGGCAAGACCGGCGAGGGCATCCATGATCTGCTGGAGTCCATTGTCTTTTTGATCTCTCCGCCCAAGGGCGATGCGAACGCGCCGCTCAAGGCGCTCATCCTTGACTCGTATTTTGATGAATACCGCGGCGTCGTCGCCACGGTGCGCATCTTTGACGGCTCGATTAAAAAGGGCGATACCCTGCGCATGATGCAGGCCAAGGGCGATTTTTTGGTCGATGGCGTGGGTGTCAAGCGTCCCGCCGAGACGCCGGTCGACGCGCTGACCGTTGGCGAGGTGGGCTACGTGGTCACGGGCCTGAAGGACCCCGAGGCCGTGCGCGTGGGCGATACCCTCACGTGGGCCTCGAACCCCTGCCCCGAGCCGCTTCCGGGCTACCGCGAGGCCAAGCCCATGGTCTACACGGGCCTGTTCCCGATCGACAACAAGGACTACGAGAATCTGCGCGACGCCCTCGATAAGCTGCACGTCAACGACCCGTCGTTGGTGTGGGAGCCCGAGACCTCGGTGGCGCTCGGCTTTGGCTTCCGCGTGGGCTTCCTGGGCCTGCTGCACATGGAAGTCGTCAAGGAACGCCTGGAGCGCGAGTTCAACCTGGACCTCATTGCCACGAGTCCCTCGGTTGACTATCACGTCTACAAGACCGACGGCGAAATGATCGATGTCCGCAGTCCGCAGGACCTTCCTGAGGCTACGCGCATCGAACGTATCGAGGAACCCTACCTCAAGGCAAAGATCATTTGCCCGCCTGAGTACACGGGTGCCGTCATGCAGCTCGCCATCGAGCACCGCGGCGTCACGACCGACATGATCCACCTGACGAGCAAATCGGTCGAGATGCGCTTTGATATGCCGCTCGCCGAGCTCATCTTGGACTTCTTCGACCAGCTCAAGAGTCGCACCAAGGGCTATGCCTCGCTCGACTACGAGTTCAACGAGTACCGTCCCTCCGAGCTCGTGAAGCTCGATATTTTGCTTTCGGGCGACGAGGTGGACGCGCTTTCGTTTATCGTCCATAAGGACAAGGCATATGGCCTGGCCCGCGGCCTGTGCGACAAGCTCAAGGAGATTATCCCGCGCCAGCTGTTCGAGGTGCCTATCCAGGGCGCCATCGGCAACAAGATCATCGCCCGCTCCACCGTCAAGGCGCGCCGCAAGGACGTTTTGGCCAAGTGCTACGGCGGCGATATCTCGCGTAAGCGCAAGCTGCTCGAGAAGCAGAAAGAGGGCAAGAAGCGCATGAAGGCCATCGGCTCGGTCGAGGTTCCGCAGGAGGCCTTCATGGCGATCCTCAAGGTGGACGAGTAGGTTCATGGCGCTTTCTGAATACAGCAAGCGGCTGTTGGGCGCGTATGCCGAGCAGCCGTTCCTTATGGCTCCCATGGCGGGCGTAACCGACCCCGCCTATCGCATCATGTGCCGCCGTCGCGGTGCCAATCTTGCCTACAGCGAGATGGTGAGCGTGGCGGGCCTTGCCTATGCCAGCAATAAGACGTGGCGCCTGGTGCTGCCGGCAGACGAGGAGCAGCAGATTTGCGTGCAGCTCTTTGGCTCCAAACCCGATCAGTTTGCGAGCGCCGTCGCTGCCGTCGAGGAGCGCGTGGGCGATCGCCTGTCGCTCATCGATATCAACATGGCCTGTCCCGCCCGTAAGGTCGTTACCAAGGGCGAGGGCTCGGCGCTCATGCGCACGCCCGACCTGGCCGAGAAGATTGTCGAGGCCGCGGTGGGTGCGGCTCATGTGCCCGTGACCGTCAAGATCCGCAAGGGCTTTTATGCCGAGGACCGTAATGCCGCGACGTTTGCCCAGATGCTCGAGGGCGCCGGCGCCGCCGCAGTTGCCGTTCACGGTCGTTGCGCCACGCAGCTCTATACAGGCCAGGCCGATTGGTCGGTCGTCGATGAGGTCGCCGACGCCGTTGAGATTCCCGTGATCGGTTCGGGCGATGTGTTCTCTGCCGAGGATGCGGCTGAACATTTGAGCAGCTCGGGCGCCAGCGCGGTGTTTATCGCGCGCGGCATCTACGGCAATCCGTGGGTGTTTGGCGATGCACGCGCCCTTGCGCTCGATGGCACGCCGGTGCCGTCGCGCAGCTCGGCCGAGCGCCTGGACGCCCTGCGCGAGCACCTGACGCTCACGCACGAGCTGTTGCCGCTCATGTCGCGTGCCCGTACGTACGCGAGCTGGTATCTCAAAGGCATGCCCCATGCCGCCGCCTGGCGCGC
>CAKUGA010000087.1 GCA_934654515.1 uncultured Collinsella sp.
CTCATCAGCGCGATGAGCGTCCACGGGTCCAAGTCGCGCTCTGCGTCCTTGGGGCGGCGGCGCAGCGGCGTGTTGGCGAGATAGGGCACGGAGTGGGCAGAGCGAAAACGCTTGAGCTCCTCGGCGGGGTATTCGAGCTTTGCCATGGCGAGCATCGCGGTGTGGCGGACGCCGGCGGGGTCGTTGGGAGCAAAGTCCAGGCTGCGATTCGCGGCCTCCAGCGACATGCGGTAGCGGCCGCTAATGAGGGCACGCGATGCCAGGGCGGCAAGCCAGCGCAGGTAGGGACGGCGGGTCAGGTCGCCTGCCGCCTCGCGCTCGTAGGGGTCCTGCGCCGAGGCAATCTTGAGCGCCAGATCGTGCTCCACCTCGTTGCACTTGGACACCAGGTACTGTACGTATTCCTCGTTGGATTCGGCGGTGAGCGCCGTCAGCATGCGCTGGGCATCCCAGTTGCTCGGATCGAGCGCGGCGGCCTCGCGAAGCATGTTCTCGGCAGCGGCCTCTTCTTGCTCTGCCTGGGCGTCGTCGGGGATAAAGGGGATGCGGTAGTCGACGGCCTCGACGACCTTGGCGATCAGATGCCCGGCGCGGTCGCGGTCGTGCACGATGAGCGGCGCGGGGTTACGGGTGAATTGTTCCATCAGGCGCTCTACGGCGGGGCCGTCGGTGAGCGGAATATTGTCGCGGCGCAAGGCCTCAAGAACGAGGCGATGGCAATCCTCTTGAATGGGGTCGAATGCCATGGGGCCTCCTTTGCTGCGGTTAGGGTTCAAATGTCTCTATATAAGGTTCTAGTTTACCCGCATGTGGCACACCGGGGGTGCCGCACTTGGACATGCACCTTTGCACCACGAAGACGGATGTCGCACAAATGTCGGCATCTTGGACGACTGAGTGGTATCACGGTGCCGCAAACGGTCGATTTTTGGCGGCGAACGGGGTGCATTTTGGAGGGGCACCGTCCTGCCCGGGATATGTGGTCAACCTTGATAAAACGTTTGCCCAGCTTGGGGGTATGGATGCCCCACAAGGGTCTTCAGGGATAGAAAAAACGTTTCATCATTGTCGGCTTTAGGTGAATAACTGACCAACCAGAACGGTAAAATAGTGTTTGTCTGAGCGTTGAGACGTTTAGACATTTAGACATCGTGCATTGTCATCGCCGGCAACGCACAAAACGGTCCTAACGGAGCCAATCGGGTGCTCCGTTATATACACAAGTCTAAGAGGGGCTTGTTTAGGAGGCACAGTATGGGACGTTTTACCAATCCTCGCGATCTGTACTTTGGTGAGGGCGCTCGCCACGAGGTGAAGAACCTCAAGGGCAAGAAGGCCATCATCGTTTCTGGCGGCAGCTCTATGCGCCGCGGCGGGTTCCTGCAGGACGTTGAGGCCGACCTCAAAGAGGCCGGCATGGAGGTCAAGCTGTTCGAGGGCGTCGAGTCCGACCCGTCCATCGAGACGGTCATGAAGGGCGCCGAGGCCATGCGCGAGTTCGAGCCCGACTGGATTATCGCCATCGGCGGCGGCTCGCCCATCGATGCCGCTAAGGCCATGTGGGTCTTCTACGAGTATCCCGAGGAGTCCTTCGACAACATCATCCAGCCGTTCAGCTTCCCCGAGCTGCGTCAGAAGGCTCATTTCTGCGCCATCTCCTCTACCTCCGGCACCGCTACCGAGGTCACCGCGTTCTCCGTCATTACCGACTACGCCAAGGGCATCAAGTACCCGCTGGCCGACTTCAACATCACCCCTGATGTCGCCATCGTCGACCCCGAGCTCACCTACACCATGCCCGCCAAGCTGTGCGCTCACACCGGCATGGATGCTCTGACCCACTGCATGGAGGCCTACGTTTCCACCTTCGCCTCTATGTTCACCGACGCCAACGCTCTGCACGGCATCCGCGAGATCGTCGAGTGGCTGCCCAAGTCCTATGCTGGCGACCATGAGGCCCGTCAGCACATGCATGAGGCTCAGTGCATCGCCGGCATCGCCTTCTCCTCGGGCCTGCTGGGCATCGTTCACTCCATGGCTCACAAGACCGGTGCTGCCTTCGAGAACGGCCACATCATCCACGGTGCTGCTAACGCCATGTACCTGGGCAAGGTCATCCAGTGGAACTCCAAGGATCCCCGTGCTGCCGAGCGCTACGCTTATGTGGCCAAGGAGATCCTGCACCTTCCCGGCGAGACCAACGAGGAGCTCATCGCTGCGCTCGTCCAGAAGATCCGCGACCTCAACGACCAGCTCAACATCCCGCAGTCCATCAAGGATTACGCAAATGGTGGCGTGAAGGTCGACGCCGAGAACCCGCAGATGGTTTCCGAGGAGGAGTTCCTCGCCAAGCTGCCCGAGATCGCCGCGAACGCCGAGACCGACGCCTGCACGCCCGAGAACCCGCGTGAGACCAAGGCTGCCGACTTCGAGAAGATCCTCAAGGCCTGCTACTACGACACCGACATCGATTTCTAATCGACGCTCATTATCGTGATGAGGGGGCTCCGCACATAGTTGTACGGAGCCCCTTTTCTTTTTAGCTATAGAGAATGGGATAGATATGGCTGCAATTTTCAATAGCCCCAGCAAGTATATCCAGGGCCCGGACGAGCTCGCCAAGCTTGGCTCCTATGCTGAGCCGCTCGGTGACAAAGCCCTCGTCATCGTGACGCCTTCGGGCAAGAAGCGCGTCGGTGCCAAGATCGAGGGCGGCTTTGCCGAGACCAAGGCCGAGTTGCTGTTTGAGGACTTTAACGGTGAGTGCTCCAAGGGCGAGGTTGATCGCCTGGTGGCGCTCGCACGCGACAACGGCTGCGACATCATCGTCGGCGTCGGTGGCGGCAAGATCCTCGACACCGCGAAGGCCGTTGCCTACTATCTGGAGTCTCCGGTCATCATTTGCCCCACCATCGCTTCGACCGATGCCCCGTGCTCGGCGCTCTCGGTGCTCTACACCGATGACGGCCAGTTCGACAAGTACCTGTTCCTTAAGGCGAACCCCAATATCGTCCTTATGGACACCACGGTCATCGCCGCAAGCCCGGTGCGCCTGACGGTGGCGGGCATGGGTGACGCGCTCGCAACCTACTTTGAGGCTCAGGCGACGCATGATGCCGACGGCGGTACCTGTGCTGGCGGCAAGGGCGGTATGGCCGGCCTGGCGCTCGCCAAGCTTTGCTACGAGACGCTCATGGCCGATGGCGTCAAAGCCAAGGTCGCCCTGGAG
>CAKUGA010000088.1 GCA_934654515.1 uncultured Collinsella sp.
TGAAACATATTGGTAACAAAGCCAAGGAGGCTACGTTGAAGAGAAGCAATCTGGGCTATGTGCTGGTGCTGATCGCCGCGCTTATGTGGGGCACCATCGGAATCTTCGTTAACGGAATCTCGGCCCTCGGCGTTTCGTCTCAGAGCATGGCGGCCTTTCGCCTGTTGTCCGGCGCCATCTTAATGGCTCCGGTCTTGGTGTTTATGGGTTGCCAGGGAGGTGCTCGTGAGGGAAAGGCCACGGGCCCCATGGCGCTCTTCAAAGCAAGCCCCAAAGAGCTCGTGCCCTGCGCACTCGTTGGCATCGTCGGTCTGGCCATCGCCAACACGCTCTATTACGAGTGCATGCGCGAAGTTGGTATGTCCACGGCATCGGTGCTGCTCTACACCTCGCCGGTGTTTGGCGTCCTGCTCGGTCGCGTGCTCTATCGCGAGGGCGTGACCCCCAACAAGCTTGTGGCCATCGTCTTTAACATCATCGGCTGTGTGTTCGCGGTGACGAGTGGCGATCTTTCCGGTTTCCATTTCTCGGTTTGGGGCGTTGTCTCGGGCGTGATTGCCGGTCTTTGCGGCGCGCTGCTCGCCGTTTTTAGCCGCATGGCCACCAAGACGTTGCATCCGCTGGCCGTCACGTTTTGGGGCTTTGTCTTTGGCGGGTGCTTTATGGCGGTGCTTTCGGCTCCGTGGCCCGATGTAGCCGCAGCAATGTCCCCGCAGCTCATTCTGCTGTTTGTGGGATTTGGCTTCGTACCTACCGCCCTGGCGTACATCTTCTACATGCAGGGCCTTTCCATGGATTTGGAGACGTCGAAGGTGCCGGTTGTGGCTTCGTTCGAAACTGTGGCGACTGTCCTGGTTGGCATCGGCATCTACGCCGAGTCCGCGGGCGCGATCAAAATCCTGGGCATCGTGCTGGTGCTTTCGTCCATTCTGATCATGAACACCGATTTCTCCAGGCTGCGCAACAGTGTCCTTGTGGGCCATGTCATCGAGAGCATGACCTTTAAGCCCAACGCGTGGTGGACCGAGAAATCGCAGGACATGGATCTGTTTACGGAGCGCACGGGCATTACGTTTGACACGACCGTGCAGGAAAGCCCCTGGTACTTCGTGCGATAGGGGATTGGCAGGCCGCCAGATCGGGCGACATGCGATCGGCGCCTGGCCTGCCCAAATGCTACGTTTCGAGTACGTTAAACCCGTCAACGGTCGATTTTTACCCGCGAACGGTCTTTATACTAATTAGCAATATAAGCAACGTATAAGACGTTATAATGACCATAACGAAAAGGAGGAGGCAAGATGAATCAGATCATTCTCGCATCTCATGGCGGCCTGGCCGCAGGCGCCAAAGACACGCTCGAGATGGTTCTCGGCGACGTGTCGAACGTCCACGTCGTGTCGCTTGCTCGTGACGACAAGGAGCCCATCACCAATAAGGTTGAGGCTATGATCGCCACGTTCAACGCGGACGACACCGTGTATGTGCTCACCGATATGCTCGGTAGCTCGGTCAACAACAACATGGTCGAGCTTTCCAAGAACGGCACGCAGTTCACGGTGATCAGCGGTTTCAACATTCCGCTGGCGCTCACGCTCGCTATGAGCCCCGCCCCCGTCAAGGGCGCCGAGCTCGCGGCCCTCATCAACGAGGCCCGCACCGGTCTGACCAACCCCAACGCCCCGGTCGAGGTTGCTCCCGCAGCGCCCGCCAAGAAGGCCAAGGCCGCCCGTCACAGCGCCGGTCCCGCCAAGATCGTCCTCGCACGTCTTGACTACCGTCTGCTGCACGGCCAGGTCGTCTTTACCTGGACCACCAAGGTCCAGGCCGAGCGCATCATCGTCGTCGACAACGCTGCCGCCAACGATGAGATCAAGAAGGGCGCTCTTAAGCTAGCAAAGCCCCAGGGCGTGCGCCTGAACGTCTTCACCGTCGAGCGTGCCCTCGCCAAGATGGACAAGCTCAACACCCTCGGTGAGCGCGTCATGTTCGTCTTCGGCAACACTGCCGAGATGCTGCAGTTCTGCCAGGGCTACAAGCTCGATGCCATCAACCTGGGCGCTACCGCCAACCACGACGGTGCCGATCAGATCGGCGGCAAGGACAGCTCCGTCTTCTTCGACGCCACCCAGAAGGCCGACGTCAACCAGCTGCTCGACATGGGCATCAAGCTCTATGTCCAGCAGACCCCCACGTATCAGAGCGTCGACATCGACGCCAAGCTGTAATCAACCAGGCTTTTGCCTGACTGAAAGGAGAAGGGTATGAATACGTTCATCAGTGCGGTGCTCGTCGGCCTCGTCGGCGTGTTCTGCATGTGGGACTCCCGCCTGCTCGGTCGTCTTAACTTCGAGCAGCCCCTCGTTGGCGCTACGCTCGTCGGTCTGCTGCTGGGCGACGTGCCCACCGGCCTTGCCGTCGGTGCCGCCGTCGAGCTCGTGTCCATGGGCCTGGTGCAGGTCGGCGCAGCCGTTCCGCCCGATATGGTCCTGGGCGGCATCGTGGCAGCTGCCTTCGCATGCCTGACCGATGCTTCCGCCGAGACCGCCATGACGATCGCCATCCCGGTCGCCGTCCTGGGTCAGCTCCTCGGCATTGTCTTCCGTTCCATCATCGCCGCCCTCACCCACGTGGCCGATAGCGCGATCGATAACGGCAAGTTCAAGACCGCCTACCGTATGCACATCTGCGCCGGCTCCGGTCTGTACGCCATCATGTACTTCCTGCCGATCTTCCTCGCCGTCTTTGTTGGCACCGACCTGGTCCAGGCCATCGTCAACATGGTTCCCGAGTGGCTGTCCGTTGGTCTGAACGTTTCCACCAAGATCATGACCGCCTATGGTTTGGCCCTGCTGCTCACCATGATGATCAAGAAGGGCATGACCCCGTTCCTGTTCATCGGTTTCCTGCTCGCCGCTTACCTCAACCTGTCCGTCATCGCGGTCGCTCTGATCGGTGTGTGCCTGGCTATCGTCTTCATGGGCTTCAAGTTCAACGGTTCCCATGCAGCTGCCGGTGTCGATTCCGACTACGATCCGCTCGAAGACGACGAAGACTAAGGAGGAACACACTATGGCAACCGCAACCAAGGACGTGTCCCTGAACAAGAAGGTCAGCCAGTTCTTCTGGCGCTCCTGGGC
>CAKUGA010000089.1 GCA_934654515.1 uncultured Collinsella sp.
AGGCCATCGGGCATGTCGGCCGGCAGCATCTCGCCGTCCTCGGTCACCGAATACCAGCCCAGCTTTTTATCGAACAGCACGCTGTCGCAAAAATCGGGCGCCAGGATGTGACCGGCAAGGCCGATGGTCACGCACTCCTCGCCCTTCCACTCAAAACGGTAGATGGCGGTGTTGTACACCTTGTCCTTTTTGGGCTTGCCCGTGGACAGACGCTCGGCGATCTGACGCGCGGCGTCGTTTTTCTCGGCGATGATGAGCTTCAAAAGAGGCTCCTATCTCGTATCTCTGCGGCTACGCCCGCCCGTATGGCGGCCGACTTACGCCCTTGCTTGCTCGATCTGCCCGATGAGCCAATCGCACCAGGCATCCATGCCCTCGCCCTTGCGCGCGCTCACGGCAAACCGCGGCGCCTGCGGATTGAGGTCATCGAGTGTCTTAGTATACCTATCCATGTCAAAATCGAAAGCCGGGGCCACGTCGACCTTGTTGAGCAGCTGCGCGCCGGCGTGCTGGAAGATGCCCGGGTACTTGATGGGCTTGTCGTCGCCCTCGGGCACCGAGAGAATCATGATGGACAGGTTCTCGCCCAGGTCAAAGTCGACCGGGCAGACCAGGTTACCCACGTTTTCGATAAAGATGACGTCGATGTTTTCCAAACCCACAGCTTGGTCGAACGCATCGACGGCCTCCATGATCATGTTGCCCTCGAGGTGGCACAGGCCGCCGGTGTTGATCTGGATGGCGGGCATGCCGGCTTCCTTCATGGTGATGGCGTCGACATCCGAGGCGATATCGCCTTCGATGACAGCGCACCGCAGGCCCGCCTTGTCGCGCAGGCGCTCGTTAGTGCCCAGAATCGTGGTGGTCTTGCCCGAGCCGGGGCTCGATAGCACGTTGATCACGTAGGTGTTTGTCTCTGCGAATCGCTGACGCAGCTGATCTGCCAGGCGCTCATTGCGCGACAGGATCGGCGATGCGATATCAATCGTTTTCTCAGCCATACTCGGCGCTCCTTACTTTTGCCCCTTTATACCCCATCACTAGATGGCTGGACAGGCTAATCGTCGGGGGTTTCGATCTCGATGCTCGCGATATCGAGCTCGCGGCCGTGCAGCAGGCGCACGTTGGCGCCGCCGCACTGCGGGCAGCGACAATGAAAGCGGTCGTGGTCGAAGACCTCGCCGCAGTCCAGACACTCGCTTTGCGGATGAATCTCCTCCACAGCGAGCTCGCAGCCCTTCGTGAGCGGATCCTCATCGCGAAACGTCTCCCAGGCAAAGTCGAGTGCCTCGCGCACGACCTCGGTCATATCCCCGATGCGCAGCGTTACCAAAACGGCGCGCGAGGCCCCCGCCCCACGCGCCGCGCGAATCACTGTATCGAGTATGCCGTTGACAATGCCAACCTCGTGCATACCGATTTACTCCTCGTCGTCCTCGTCGTCCGAGAACAGGTCCAGACGGCTCACGAACAGGCCCTCCTTGCCCTCGCGCGCGGTGATGACCACGCGGGCGACGGCGAGCGAGATCTCGTAGAGCGAGAGCAGGGCGCCGTACATAAGGCCCAGGGTGACGGGCGAGCCGTCGGGCGTGATCACGGCCGAAGCTACGAGCAGACCCACGTACACATAGCGCCAAGCGCTGCGGAAGGCGGCGTAGGACACGATGTGGAAAACGGACAGGTAGAAGATGATGAGCGGAAGCTCGAACGCCACGCCAAAGCCGATCATAAAGAGCAGCTCCATGTTGACGTAGTTCTCCAGGTCGGGCAGCGCAGTGGCGACGGCAGAAGTCTCGCCGATGAGCCACTCAAAGCCCGCCGGGATGATGATGAAGTAGCAGAAGATGGCACCAAGGAAGAACAGTACCGTCGAGGCGAGCACCGTGGGTACGACCCATTTGCGCTCGTTGGGGCGCAGCGCCGGAAGGAAAAATGCCAGGATCTGCCAGATGATCATGGGCGTGCACATGACCACGGCCATCTTGATGGCCAGCGAGAAGCGCAGGCCAAAGCCGCCGAGCGTGGTGGTGATGTAAAACTTACCGTCCGGCACAAAGGAGCGGATGGGGTCTTCCAGGATATCGAGCACCACAGGCGTGGCGAAGTACAGCACGATAGCGGCGGCGAACACCGAAACGACCACGATGGTCAGGCGGCGACGGAGCTCTCCCAAATGATCGAAGAGCGGCATTCGCGCAGGTCCGATAGGCATTACTCATCGTCTCCCTTCGGGGCGTCGGCGGCAGCGGCCTCGTCCTCGGCCTCGAGCTCGCGGGCGAGCTGGTCGACAACGGCCTTGCGCTTGCGGGGACGACGGGCGTAGAGGTCAGCCGTCGTGGGCTCTGCCGGCTCGGGCTCGGACTCCGGCTCTGCAGCAGGCTCGGGCTCGACGACAGGCTCGGCGGCAGCGGCAGGCTCGGCGCTCTCGGCCTCGGACTCCCCAGCAGCACCCTCGCCCTCGGCGGCAGCCTCGCTCGCGGCCTTCTCGGCGGCAAGGCGGGCACGGCGCTCGGCAAAGGTCTCCTTCTTTGCGGGCGCAGCCGTCTCGACGGCATCCTCGTCTGCATCGGAATCGTCATCGACGGCAGCCTTCTTGGGCTTGACCGGGGCCGACGCGGCCTCACTCACCGGATCGATGATCTCGGACTGAACAACGGCCGTCATCTTTTCCTGCGTCTCGCGGAACTGACGGATGGCACGGCCGATCGTGCGGCCCATCTGCGGGAGCTTATCCGGGCCAAACAGCAAAAAGCCGAAGACCACGATGATCGCGAGCTCACCCTCTCCAATACCAAACACACATACCTCCAAGGCTCGATGTGAGTCGAGCCCGCACCGCGCCATTCGGCCGGAACTCGTCTATTCATTCGGTCAAGTATA
>CAKUGA010000090.1 GCA_934654515.1 uncultured Collinsella sp.
GCGCGCGACGCTGCCCGCATCGTCTGGTTTAAGCGCTACCCCGCCAAGCAGACGCTCATCGCATTTCTGCTCGCGCTGTTGGCGACCACGGCGTTTTCCATCGATCCCGCCCCGGTGTCGAGCAACGCAGTCTTGGCGATTGACCCCAAAGCCTCGGGCATGCTGTACGTGTGCTACGAGGTGCTCCTCTCGTTTGCCGGCCATACCGACGCGGTCATGCTGCTTGCGCTTGCCTGCCTGCTCACGCTGCCGTTTCGCTACGTGTTCTTTGGCCGTGGCGACACCTGGCGCCCATCGATTATTCTGCCGTCGCTGTTTTTCGCCATCTGCATGGTGTTCGGCCGCAGCTACGACCTCACCGACTCGGCCGAGATTGTTCTTGGCGACAAGGCCCGCATCATCTGCGCCTGGATTGGCGGCGCGGGCTGGATGCTCCTAGCGATCGTGGCCTTCTATCTGGCTTTTGAGTGTCTGGATTGGCTGAGCTCCCGACGCATCCCGTTTTCCGAGGCGCACTTTGGCCGCATATGGCGTGTGGCTCACGCCGTGCTCTCGGTCCATCCCTTTGCCGGGCCCTTTCTGGTGCTCATGATTGCCTGGGCGCCCACGCTCATCGCTTCGCTGCCCGGCCTTTTTATGGGAGATACGGGTGCGCAGATTCGCCAGTGGTTCAACTACCCCAACGGCACGAGTGACTACCTGCGTCTGCTCAACCCCAACGTGCTGCTCAACGGGCATCATCCCGTAGTGCACACGGCCATTATCGGCTCGTGCGTTCAGCTGGGGCTTTCGCTGTTCAACAGCGCTAACGCGGGTCTTGCCATCTACACCTGCACCCAGTTTGTCATCACGGCCGCCTGCATGGCCTATTCCATTTCGTCGCTGCGCAAGTTGGGCGTGAGTCTGCCGGTCCGCGGCATTATCCTGCTGTTCTTTGCGTTTATGCCGATGTTCTCCAACTACGCGGCGTTGCTCACCAAAGACGTGCTCTTTGCCGACGCGTTCTTGGTGCTGCTGGTACAGACCGTCAAGCTCGTGGCATGTGGCCTGCCCCGTCGTGATGCCAATGTCGAGCGATTGGGCGAGAAAGCCCCCGTGCTCTTTGCGCGCCATGACTGGCTGTTGCTTGCGCTGGCTGCCATGGGTTCCACGTTTCTGCGCAACGGCGGCCTGGTGTTTCCCCTGGCGGCATGCGTAATCGCGTCGGCGTTTTGCGCATGGGACGCGCATGTGGCTCGTCGTGCAGCCAAGCAGACGGGCGCCGCGGTCTCATACGTCACGCCGCGATTCCGCTGGGTTGGCGTCCTCGCGGTGCTCGCGCTCTGCCTTGCCTCTAATATGTACTTCACCAAGGTGTTTATGCCGGCGCACGACATTACGCCTGGTTCCAAGCGCGAAATCCTCTCGATTCCGTTCCAGCAGACGGCTCGTTTCGTCCAAAAGCACGACGGCCTCAACTCGGGCGTCAACCCCACGGTTAAGGAGGACGGCACCATCGTGGAGGCTCTATGCGACGGCTTGGTGACCGACGAAGAGCGTGCCGTGATCGACCGTGTGCTCAAGTACGAGAACCTGGGCCGCCGCTACAACCCTGACAAGTCCGATGCCGTCAAGAACTGCTTTAACGAGTACGCCTCGCAGGAGGACATCGATGCCTATTTTGAGGTATGGGCCCAGATGTTTAAGAAGGATCCCGAGTGCTATATTTCGGCGCTTATCAATAACTACTATGGTTATTTTTATCCGAGCGCGCGCGATGCCTGGGTCTACAGCACGGCGCGTAGTGCCGAGATCATGGCGCGCCCCGACAACCTCAAGTACTTCGACTTCCATCCGGTTGACAGCAACGTGGTGCGCTGGTGTGACCACCTGATCAATCTGTACCGTGTGGCGGTGCAGCGCATCCCGTTTATTTCACTCACCATGAGCTCGGCCACCTATGTGTGGATCATGATCGCCGTGGTGGTCTACCTGCTGCGTCGTCATTCATGGCGTGCGCTGGCGATCTGGGTGCCGCTGTTGGGCGTGCTCGCCGTGTGCCTGATTGGCCCGTGCAACGGCTCGACTTACATGCGCTACCTGTATCCGGTCATCGCCTGCATGCCCTTCGCCATCGGCGCCACCGTCACCCGCAGCGACTTCCTCTGGTCCTAACTTGGTGCATTGGGGTCAGGTTTCTTTGCACCAAAGGGGGCATCATCACGACGCCTTCATTTTGGGGTTTATCTCGCAGGCCAGTAGGTATATCATAACGACGTTTGTTTATATTGCCCGAGCATCTGCGCTGGGCTTTAGGTCGAAACCGATAGGAGACACGTATGTCCGGACACTCTAAGTGGGCCACAACCAAGCATCGTAAGGGCGCGCAGGACGCCAAGCGTTCCGCCCTCTTCTCCAAGCTCAGCCGCAACATCACCGTTGCTGCCCGTCTCGGCGGTGACCCGCTGCCCGAGAACAACGCCAGCCTCGCCGCTGCCGTTGCCAAGGCCAAGGCTCAGTCCATGCCTAAGGACAAGATCAAGTCCGCTATCGACAAGGCTTTTGGTTCGGGTGCTGACGCCGCCGTCTACGAGAACATCGTGTACGAGGGCTACGGTCCCGCCGGTGTCGCCGTCTACGTCGACTGCCTGACCGACAACCGCAACCGTACCGCCGCTGATGTCCGTTCCGCCTTCTCCCACGCTGGTGGCAACCTGGGCACCTCCGGCTCCGTCGCCTTCCAGTTTGAGCGCAAGGGCCAGATCGTCGTCGCCAAGGAGATCCTGGACGAGAACGCCAAGAAGGAGACCATGATCGCCAACGGTGCTGC
>CAKUGA010000091.1 GCA_934654515.1 uncultured Collinsella sp.
GCAGTCAGCGCCTTCAACTGGTCGGCAATATAGGAGAGCGTAGAATCCATCTGGGACACCAAAGTCACCCTTTCATATCGAATTAAACCCACAGCAACGATACCACCGCGAACAAATTTTTACCTAGCGAGACAACCCATCGAGCACCCCAAACAGCGCCCGCCACGACAACGAGCCGGCGGGCCCCGCCCGTTAGCCCCAGAATCTTTCCGCAGGACAGAAGGAGGCCCCGCCGCACGTAGTGCGCAGCGGGGCCTCCGACATGTCCGAGGACGATTCTGGGGCTAACGGGCGGGGGCCCGCCGGACCAGTTTAGGCAGCCGGGCAGATCTTCTTGAAGAGCTCGATGACGTCGTCAAGCGTTGCCTCGCGCGGGTTGCCCGGGAAGCAGGCATCGGCCATGGCGTCCTTGGCCAGGACCTCGATCTCGTCAGCCTTCATGGCCTCGCAGACGTGCGGGATGTTCACGTCGGCAGAGAGCTGCTTGACGGCGGCGATGGCGGCGTCGGCGGCCTCGTCGGTGCTCATGCCCGTGGTGTCAACGCCCATGGCGACGGCAACCTTGGCCAGACGCTCGGCGCAAACCGGCTTGTTGAACTCCATGGCGATCGGCAGCAGCATGGCGCAAGCGACGCCGTGCGGGGTGTCGTAGTGAGCGGACAGGGTGTGGGCCATGGCGTGGTCGATGCCCAGGCCAACGTTGGAGAAGCCCATGCCGGCGACATACTGGCCAAGAGCCATGCCCTCGCGGCCGGAGCCGGGCTGGCCGGACTTGGCCTCGGCGACGGAGTCGCGCAGGTTCTCGCTGATCAGCTTAATAGCCTCAAAGTGGAACATATCGGAGAGCTCCCAAGCACCCTTGGTGGTGTAGCCCTCGATGGCGTGGGTCAGAGCGTCCATGCCGGTGGAAGCGGTGAGGCCGGCGGGCATGGAAGCCATCATGTCGGGGTCGACGACGGCGACCTCGGGGGCATCGTTGGTGTCGACGCACACGAACTTGCGGACCTTCTCGGGGTCGGTGATGACGTAGTTGATGGTCACCTCAGCGGCGGTACCGGCGGTCGTCGGCACGGCGATGGTGAACACGGCGTGGTTCTTGGTCGGAGCGACGCCCTCGAGGCTGCGGACATCGGCGAACTCGGGGTTGTTGATAATGATGCCGATAGCCTTAGCGGTGTCCATGGAGGAGCCGCCACCGATGGTCACGATAGCGTCAGCCTCGGCAGCCTTAAAGGCCTCAACGCCGTCCTTGACGTTCTGGATGGTGGGGTTGGGCTTAATCTCGGAGTAGAGGCTCCAAGCGATGCCGGCGGCGTCGAGCTCGTCGGTCACCTTGGCGGTAACGCCAAACTTGACCAGATCGGGGTCGGAGCAGACGAAAATCTTCTTGTAGCCGCGGCGCTGGAGCTCGCCGGGGATCTCCTTGATGGCGCCGGAACCATGATAAGAAATGGTGTTGAGAACGAAACGATTAGCCATTGATAGCCTCCCATCGTGTGCGGAGCACCCATTACGCCCCGCGCTATGAATCCCATCCTAACGCTTTTGAAACGAAATGAGCGTGAGAACCACAAAATTGTTAAAGCGTTTCAACAGAAGGCGAAAAACAAGGCGCCAAAGGGATGGTCCCCTTGGCGCCTTCCGCTACTTTTGGCAGCCTTCCTTCCAGGCCTCTGCCGCGCACTTCCAACGGAAGCGCAAATCGCGCTCGCGGTCGATAAACATGATGGCAAACGCGACAAACAGCAGCACGCTCGCCACGGCGATGGCGTGCAGGCCCATCCGCTCAATACACCAGTTGCCCAGCACGGCGCCAAACACAAAGGTAAAGATCACGCCAAAGTACAGCAGGCCGTTTTCCAAAAAGCCGCGCTTGTGGGTGATGATGTAATCGTCCACGTTTTGCAGCGCATTGCGCAGGTTGCCGATGCACATGGTCGTAGCGATGCCGTGGCCGTGAATCTTGCGGAAGCTCTCGACCTGCATGCCGCAGGCAAACGAGGTGAGGCAGTTGGCGAGCAGGTTGTAACCGCCACCGGGGATAAAGCTCACGCCCAGCAAGATGACCGCCTCGAAGAATACCGTCACCTGACGCCAGTGAATCACGCTGCCAAACCGCTCGTGCACCAGGTCGGCAAGCATGATACCCACGGCAAACGACACCACGGGGAAGAAGTAGCGACCCGCGAGCGCCCAGTTACCCTCCGAGATGCTCACGCCCACGAGCAGGATGTTGCCCGTCTGCGCGTTGGCAAAAACATGATCGCGGCCCACGTACGAATACACATCCATAAAGCCACCGGCGAGCGCCAAGATGATGCCCAGTTCGATGGACTCCGATATCTGTTTGGCACGCTGCATCGTCGTGCGTCCTCCTTGTTGACGACCCTCTCGTGCGTTGGCGGACACATAGCCGCCGTTCATACTGTAACCCATTGACAACACGGCATGTCCGCGAGACGAACGTTTCAGCGCAGGGATACACAGTCTGGAAACAAACGCACTCAAAGCGCCGCGGGCCCGTCACAAGTCGACGCAATCCGCCATACTACCCGCCGCGCAATCCCCGCCTCATGTACTCCACCAGTCTTTTTAGCCCCGTCCCAAAAAGACTGGTTACAATTACGTGCAGCACACAGACACCGGGAGGGATCGTGGCAAAAAAGCCTCAGCACGCTCAGAACAACCAGCGCGGCCAACAGGGCAAGCAAGGCCAGCAGCAAAAGCAGGACGGCAAAACCAAGGCCGCGCGCGACGCCCACGC
>CAKUGA010000092.1 GCA_934654515.1 uncultured Collinsella sp.
GAATGTGCGATGCCGTGGGAGGGGACATGGTCGAGTTTACAAAGACGATTAAAGATCCGTTGGGACTGCATGCCCGCCCGGTCGCGCTGCTCTACGACATCATTGCCAGGCACCGCAGCGACGTGTCGGTCAGCATTGGCGACCGCCATACCGATGGTCGCGACGTTATGGGCCTCATGGCTCTCTACGGCGAGTGCGGCGAGGATATCGTGTTCCGCGTCTCGGGCGTAGACGAGGCTTCGTGCGTCACGTCGATCAGAAACCTTTCGCTCTAAGCGCAGCGTAATGTGACAAAGGGACAGTTCCTTTGTCACATGAATTGGTATGACAAGGCACCGCAAAGGGATACCTTTGCGGTGCCTTCTTTGTTTCGCATGGGAAACTTTTTCGAAAACTGAATAGGAACCCTTTTCAAAAAGTTAACCACGTGCTAGTTTACTAAGGCGAACATAGACGTGGTTAACTTTTACTGCGCCGATGTTGTAGACGATTCGATGTTAGGAGCCCAGTCATGTCTTGCGGACCGCAGATGCCGGCCATGCCGCTTTCGATGGTGAAGGCGGGCGAAACCGTGCGCGTGTCTCGTGTAAAGGGCAACGAGGACATGAAGCACCACCTCAAGGACCTCGGCTTTGTCGAGGGTAGCGAGATCCACGTGGTGAGCTCGAGCGGCGCCAACATCATCGTTACCGTGCTGGGTGCCCGCTTTGGCATCGATTCCAAGGTGGCCATGCACATCATGACCGTCGGTTAGACGACGGTATTTTTGCAAGTACTGAAAGGGGGACAAGTAAATGAAGACGTTGGGTGACGTTAAGGTGGGCGAGAGCTCTACCATCGTCAAGCTTCACGGTGAGGGCGCGCTTCGCCGCCACCTTATGGACCTGGGGCTCATCAAGGGCACGTCGTTTAAGGTCGTGAAGGTCGCACCGCTCGGAGATCCGGTCGAGATCAACGTGCGCGGCTACGAGCTTTCCATCCGCAAGGAGGAGGCCGCCGTCGTCGAGGTCCAGTAAGGGCCTGCGGTGTACATTTCTGCAGATAAAGTTAGGTTTTTCTAACTTAACGCAGCATCTTTGAAGCACACTATCCAGCCCGTGCGGAGAAAGCAGCGCGGGCAAACAAGGAAGAAGGATTGAATGGCGGATTCTCAGATCCATGTCGCACTGGCGGGTAACCCCAACTGCGGCAAGACCACGCTTTTCAACCTGATCACCGGCGCCAACGGTTATGTTGGCAACTGGCCCGGTGTCACGGTTGAGAAAAAGGAGGCCAAGCTCCTGAGTGACAAGAGCGTCACGATTACGGACCTCCCCGGCATCTACTCGCTTTCCCCCTACAGCCCCGAGGAGCAGTGCTCGCGCGATTACCTCATGAGCGGCGAGCCCGATGTCGTCGTCCAGGTAGTCGACGCCACCAACCTCGAGCGCAACCTGTACCTGGCGCTTCAGGTCATCGAGACCGGTCTTCCCGTGGTCATCGCCCTCAACATGGCCGACCTGGTCGAGAAGAACGGCGATAAGATCGACACCGACAAGCTCTCCAAGAAGCTCGGCTGCCCGGTCATGATGATCTCGGCTCTTAAGAACAAGGGCATCACGGAACTGTTCGATCAGGTCAAGAAGTCCGCTGCTACCAAGGGCCAGGTGCCGGAGCATAAGTTCGACTCTTCCATCGAGGACGTTCTGACCCACATCGAGAACAACCTGCCGGATAGCGTCCCCGCCAACAAGCGCCGCTACTACGCCGTCAAGCTGTTCGAGCGCGATGCGGACGCCTGCAAGCTCATCAACCTCACCAAGGAGAAGGCCGCTCGCGTGGAGCAGCTGGTCGCCCAGTGCGAGCAGGACTGCGACGACGACGCCGAGTCCATCATCACTGGCGAGCGCTACGGCGTCATCGCCCACATCATCGACGAGTGCATGACCAAGGCTCCTGCCAAGATGAGCACCTCCGAGAAGATCGACCGCGTGGTTACCAACCGTATCCTGGGCCTGCCGATCTTTGTGGTCATCATGTTCTGCGTGTACTACATTGCCGTCTCCACCCTGGGCGGCACGGTGACCGACTTCACCAACGACCAGCTCTTTGGTACCGATGGCTGGTATGTGCTCGGCCAGGGCCGCGACGCCTATGACGCAGCCGTCGAGGCTGCGGGCGACGACGCCGATTCGGTCGATCCGGCGGAGTATGGCCCCTATGTCCCCGGCATTACCACCGTGGTGCACGACGCCCTCGTGGCGGGCGGTACTGAGGACGGCGGTCTGGTCGACTCGCTCGTCTGTGACGGTATCGTCGGCGGCCTGGGTGCCATTTTCGGCTTCGTGCCGCAGATGTTCCTGCTCTTTGTGATGCTGTCCTTCCTGGAGGACTGCGGCTACATGGCCCGCGTCGCCTTCATCATGGACCGCGTGTTCCGCCGCTTTGGCCTGTCCGGTAAGTCCTTCATCCCCATGCTCGTGTCCTCGGGCTGCGGCGTCCCCGGCGTCATGGCTACTAAGACCATCGAGAACGAGAAGGACCGCCGCATGACGGTCATGACCACCACGTTCATCCCCTGCGGCGCCAAGCTGCCGATCATCGCCCTGCTCATGGGCTCCATCATCGGCGACTCTTCCACCACCGCCGCGTGGATCAGCCCGCTCTTCTACTTCCTGGGCGTCTTTGCCGTCATCGGTTCGGGCCTGATGCTCAAGAAGACCAAACTCTTCGCCGGCCG
>CAKUGA010000093.1 GCA_934654515.1 uncultured Collinsella sp.
GCGGACATGGCTCAGTTGGTAGAGCACAACCTTGCCAAGGTTGGGGTCGCGGGTTCGAGCCCCGTTGTCCGCTCCAACTATCTTACGCGGTTCTAACGAACCGCGTTTTTTGTTGACGCTGCGCGAGCCCCGGGCACCCCATCTTGCCCCTCAATCGTCGGTCGCGTACGTAAAGTACGCTTCCCTCCTCTTTCGCGGCAACCTGGGGCACCCGGAACCCGCTCGCTGTTGTGGCCGGGGGAGTGAATCTTCCGTTCTTTTCACTAATCGATCGATTCGTCCCGGGAGGTTCGAACCCGAGAGGGAGCGAGCGTTTTGGGGCGTGGCTGTGGCGTTGTTTGCCGCGAATGTCCGCTTTGGGCGTATCATCGTGGGCATCTCGCAAAACCTCGTTGCAAGGGAGGCGCACCCCATGGCTACAGAAAAGTCCTCTTCGCGCTCATGGATGTCCGATGCCGCGATTTATCAAATTTACCCGCGCTCGTTTAAGGATTCGACTGGTTCGGGTCTGGGCGATATCGCGGGCATTACCCAGCAGATGGACTATCTTGAGCGGCTGGGTATCGAGGCCATCTGGCTGAGCCCGTTTTACCCATCGCCTCTTGTTGATGGCGGCTATGATGTGGCGGACTACTGCGATGTCGACCCACGTCTCGGCTCGCTTGACGACTTCAATGACATGATCGCTGCGGCTCACACGCACGGCATCAAGGTCATCGTCGACATCGTGCCCAACCATTCGTCCAACCAGCACCCCTGGTTCAAAGCCGCTCTTGCCGCCGGCCCCGGATCGCCCGAGCGCGCCCGTTATATCTTCCGCGATGGTCGCGGCGAGCACGGCGAGCTGCCTCCCACCAATTGGAATGCCAACTTTGGCGGCCCCGCCTGGACGCGTGTCGCGGACGGTCAGTGGTATCTGCACATGTTTACGCCCGAGCAGCCGGACTTTGACTGGTCGTGCCCCGAGGTTCATGCGTTCTTTTGCGACGTCCTGGCGTTTTGGAGCGATCGAGGCGTCGATGGCTTTCGCATTGATGTGGCGCACGGTCTCGCCAAGGATCTCGACCGCGATGACCTCGACCGGTGGCATCTCGCCGAGGGCGATGACATGGTTGAGGACGGCACCCATCCGCTGTGGGACCGCAACGAGGTCCACGAGATCTATCGCGAGTGGCGCCGCGTGTTCGACCGCTATGATCCGCCACGCAGCGCCGTTGCCGAGGCGTGGGTGCTGCCCGAGCGCCAGTATCTCTACGCGCGTCCCAGCGAGCTTGGCCAGACATTCAACTTTGAGTTTGCCAAGGCCACTTGGACCTATGATGACATGCACGCTGCAATCGAGGAGGGCTTGAAGGCAGCTATAGAATCCGATTCCGCCTCGACCTGGGTGCTCTCCAACCACGACGTGCCGCGCGTGGCGACGCGCTATGCCCTGCCGCAGATCAAGGCGACGCGCTACCACCAGATTGCGCTCGACTGGCTCTTACGCGACGGGTCGTCTTATGACGAGGACCGTGAACTCGGCGAGCGCCGCGCGCGGGCGGCCCTTTTGCTCGAGCTGGCGCTTCCGGGCTCGGCATACGTGTATCAGGGTGAGGAGCTCGGCCTTTTTGAGGTGGCTGACATTCCGTGGGCTGCACTCGAAGATCCTACTGCGACCAATACGCACGGACCGAAGCGCGAGAAGGGGCGCGACGGCTGCCGTGTGCCCCTGCCGTGGGTGGCGGCGGACGATCCCGCGCAGGGCGGATCGTTTGGGTTTTCACCGGCGGACGCCGATGCGGCGCCCCATCTGCCGCAGCCTGCATGGTTTTCCGATTACGCTGCCGATAGGGAAGAAGCAGACCCGACATCGATGCTTGCGCTCTATCGTGACGCCCTCTGGCTGCGGCGCAAGCTGCGCGAGTGCGCCAACGATCTCGCGTGGCTCGATCTCGACGGGCGCACCGGCCTTGCGGATGGTGCCGAGGGCGCTGAGGGCGGCGTCATCGCCTATCGCCGCGACAACGGCTGGGCGTGTGTGACGAACTTCGGTGCAGCACCCGTGGAGCTGCCGGCGGGCAGGGTCCTGCTCACCTCATCACCGCTTGCAGACGGCAGGCTCGCGCAGGACAGTTCTGCCTGGATCATGCTCGCTGAGTTGTAGGGCCTCTTGCGGCGAGTTTGCGTTTGCCTGCGCCTTCCGTGGTGGCTGATGTCTTTGCGAGGTTCGCGAGGACGTCGCAAAACTTTTCAAAAAAAGTTCTTGCATAGGATGCGGGTATCACGTAAGATTAATCCTCGTAAGCGGACATGGCTCAGTTGGTAGAGCACAACCTTGCCAAGGTTGGGGTCGCGGGTTCGAGCCCCGTTGTCCGCTCCATTTGGGCGTTTAGCTCAGGGGGAGAGCGCTTCCCTGACACGGAAGAGGTCAGAAGTTCAAATCTTCTAACGCCCACCAAATGTTCGCAGCTCAGAGGCTATGTCCTCTGGGCTGTTTTGTTTTGGTCGCCAAATGGGTCGCCATATTTCGAGTTTTTGATCTTCCGGGATGCTTCTCAGTAGTCATCCGAGGAAACTCTCATCTTCTCCGTTTGCATACACATATCTTTTAAGGATTCGTGCCGCGGTTGCATGAGGCACGGCAAGGCACGACCGCAACATGTTGGTCAAGCAT
>CAKUGA010000094.1 GCA_934654515.1 uncultured Collinsella sp.
GACATGACGCTCATGGGCACCGACGGCATGGACGGCCTGCTCTCTGTGGAGGGCTTCGACACCTCACTTGCCGAGGGCGTGCTGCTCATGACGCCGTTCTCCGCCGACGACGAGAAGAACGCCGACTTCGTCAAGGCATACAAGGAGGAGTACGACGAGACCCCTAACCAGTTTGCCGCCGACGCCTACGACTGTGTCCACGCGATCGCCGAGGCTATCGACAAGGCCGGCATCGACACGACGGCCGACGGTGCCGGCATTGCCGCCGACCTTGCCAAGGCCATGCGAAAGATCAAGATCGATGGCCTGACCGGCGAGCTCACCTGGAACGATGAGGGCCAGGTCGAGAAGCCCGCTACGGCCTATGTGATTCAGGACGGCAAGTACATCGCCGCCTAAGAGCGTATAAAACGCAACCGGTGAGGCTCTTTTATTCAGGGCGAGAGCGCTTGTAACAGAATGGAAACATTACTTTTACACAATAAAGTGGCAGACCTGCATAAAGCGGTAAAAATACGCAGAAATATGGATAAAAACCTGAGGCCAAAGAAAAGTTGAAATAATCGCCACTTTTCTTAACTAAAGCGTCTACTATTTTGCGAACGCCGAACACGGCGAAGGATGGCCTGTCGGGTAACCGAAACCCGACGAGATTTGAGAGGAGAGCCGCATGTCGAGCCTCACCGGTAAGTCATTGAACCCTGTTATGAATCGCAGGAGCGTTATCGCGAGCGCAGCAGGTCTGGGGGCGATGTCCATTCTAGCTGGCTGCTCCTCCAACGGCGGCGATAGCGGTTCCGCTTCGAGCGACGCTTCGTTTAAGATCGGCACCATCGGCCCGCTGACCGGTGCCGCTGCGTCCTACGGCAAGTCCGTTACCCAGGGCGTCGAGCTTGGCTGCAAGGATTTCTCGACCAAGGAGCTGCCGCTTGTCAGCAAGGCCGAGGACGACCAGGCCGACGGCGAGAAGGCCGTCAACGCCTTTAATACTCTGCTCGACTGGGGCATGCAGGCCCTCGTCGGCCCGACCACCACGGGTGCGTCGGTTGCCGTTGCCGCCGAGTGCGGTAACGACCCCAAGACGTTCATGATCACCCCGTCCGCGTCCTCCGAGGACGTCACCGACGGCAAGGATTGCGTCTTCCAGGTTTGCTTCACCGACCCCAACCAGGGCGTCAATGCTGCCAAGTTCCTGGCCCAGAAGTATGCGGATGAGAAGTTCGTGCTGTTCTATAACTCCGGCGACGCCTATTCTTCGGGCATTGCGGATTCCTTTAAGGCTCAGGCCGCTGAGTCCAAGCTCGAGATCGTCGACGAGGAGACCTTTAAGGACGACTCCGCCACGAGCTTTACCAACCAGCTGACCAAGGCCAAGCAGGCCGGTGCCACCATGATCTTCGCGCCGATCTACTACACGCCGGCGTCTGTCCTGCTCAAGAATGCCAAGGACATGGGCTACGACGTCAAGATGATGGGCTGCGACGGCATGGACGGCATCCTGGGCGTGGAGGGCTTCAACACCTCCCTTGCCGAGGGCCTGCTGCTCATGACCCCGTTCTCCGCCGACGACGAGAAGAACGCCGACTTCGTCAACGCTTACAAGGATAAGTACGGCGATACCCCCGACCAGTTTGCCGCTGACGCCTACGATGGCGTGCACGCAGTGGTCGAGGCTCTCAAGGAGGCCGGTCTTGGTGTCGACGCCGACCCGACCGAGGTCGCCGAGAAGCTGCCCGAGGCTATGCTCAAGATTACCGTTGACGGTCTGACCGGCAAGCTCACCTGGAACGATAAGGGCCAGGTCCAGAAGGACCCCACGGCGTACGTTATCACCGACGGCAAGTACGTACAGGCCTAGTAGGCCGCCTTACATAGAGCGGTTTTGATCCCAAGCAGGGGAGGTTTTGGCCTTCCCTGCTTGCTTGGTATCTAGGGACGATGTAACGTCCCTGTTTCGTACATCAACTGGAAACCTATTCGAAAGGGGGATGTGGAACATGACGGTCTTTATCCAATACCTGGTCAACGGCCTGTCCATGGGCAGCGTCTACGCCATCATCGCGTTGGGCTACACCATGGTCTACGGTATCGCCAAGATGCTGAACTTCGCTCACGGCGATGTCATCATGGTCGGTGCCTATGTCTCGTTCTGCGCCACGTCGTATCTCGGCCTTCCCGGCTGGGCATCTGTAATTCTCTCTTGCGCGGTCTGCACGGTTCTCGGTGTTCTCATCGAGGGTCTGGCCTATAAGCCGCTGCGTCAGGCGGGTCCGCTGGCCGTTCTGATCACGGCTATCGGCGTGTCCTACTTCCTGCAGAATGCCGCACAGCTCCTGTGGGGCGCCACGCCCAAGAACTTTACTTCGCTCGTCACCTTCCCGGTGCCGGAGTTCTTGGCCAAGTACAACGTGAGCGCCGTCTCGCTCGTCACCATCGTCGCCTGTCTGGTTATCATGGCCGGCCTGGTGTTCTTTACGGGTAAGACCAAGATGGGTAAGGCCATGCGCGCCGTGTCCGAGGACAAGGCCGCCGCTCAGCTCATGGGCATCAACGTCAACCGCACCATCTCGATGACGTTTGCCATCGGCTC
>CAKUGA010000095.1 GCA_934654515.1 uncultured Collinsella sp.
ACGCCCAAGTATGTTGGAACCCATTGCCCCGATGCCTTTGTGGTGGGCTACGGCCTCGACTATGCCGAGCGCTATCGTAACCTTCCGTATCTGGGCATTTTGAAACCGGAGGTTTATTCGTAAGATGCCCGACGACCGTAACGATAACAATTCCCAGACTCCCCGGGACCCTAAGATTCCGGGGATGCCCGGAGGCAAAAAGCCCACGCGTACGGGCTGGCTGTATTTTATTTTGGCTTGCGCGCTCCTGGGCTATGCCTTCTTTAACATGGGCTCCGGCTTTGCCAATTCCAGCAATACCGTAAAGCTCGCGACGAGCGAGATGGTCAACGCCATCAAGCAGGATCGTGTCGACGACCTGACGTATACGGTGGTGGACGGCAGCGTGACCGGTCATTACTGGAAGGCGAGCAAGGATAAGGGCGATACGAGCGAGCTCAAGAGCTTCTCCTCGACCTATGTCGGCTCCGATTCGCTTGCCGAGCTTATGGCGGAGCACCCCGATACCAAGTACATCGTCAACACCAATGACCCCGATTTTTGGGGCGACTTGGCGATGAGCGTGCTTCCGACGATCGCCCTGATCGCCATCATGTTCTACTTTATGCGCCAGATGATGGGCGCCAACAACAGGAACATGCAGTTTGGCAAGACCAACGCCAAGACCAACGAGGCCACGCGCCCCAAGGTCAAGTTTGAGGACGTTGCCGGCGTGGACGAGGCGGTCGAGGAACTCGAGGAGATTCGCGACTTCTTGAGCGACCCCGATCGCTATCGCAAGCTGGGCGCCAAGATTCCGCGCGGCGTATTGCTCGTGGGCCCTCCGGGCACCGGCAAGACGCTGCTGGCCAAGGCTGTTGCCGGCGAGGCCGGAGTACCGTTCTTTAGCATCTCGGGCTCTGACTTTGTCGAGATGTTCGTGGGCGTCGGCGCCAGCCGTGTGCGCGACCTCTTTAAGGAGGCCAAGTCCCAGGCCCCGTCGATTATCTTTATCGATGAGATCGATGCTGTGGGACGTCAGCGCGGAGCCGGCTTGGGCGGCGGCCACGACGAGCGCGAGCAGACGCTCAACCAGCTGCTGGTCGAGATGGACGGTTTTGAGGAGAGCGAGTCGGTCATCCTGATCGCCGCCACCAACCGCCCTGACATTCTGGATCCGGCGCTGCTGCGTCCCGGCCGTTTTGACCGCCAGGTTACGGTCGACCGTCCGGACGTAAAGGGCCGCGAGCAGATTTTGCGCGTGCATGCCGAGAACAAGCCGATGGACGAGGACGTGAAGTTTGAGAAGCTCGCCCAAATGACCGTTGGCTTTACCGGTGCCGATTTGGCGAACCTGCTCAACGAATCTGCGCTGTTGGCTGCCCGCCGTCATCGTTCCGTGATCTCGATGGACGAGGTCGAGGAATCGATGGAGCGTGTCATCGCCGGACCGCAGCGCAAGGGTCGCGTGATGACCGAGGCCGAGCGCACCACGATTGCCTACCACGAGAGCGGTCACGCCCTGGTTGGTCACATCCTGGAGCACTCCGATCCGGTCCACAAGATCTCGATCGTCAGCCGCGGTCAAGCCCTGGGCTATACGCTGCAGCTGCCGCAGGAGGACCACTTCCTCAAGACCAAGAACGAGATGCTCGACGAGCTTGCCGTGTTCTTGGGCGGTCGCGTTGCCGAGGAGCTCATGTGCGACGACATCACGTCGGGCGCGAGCAACGACCTAGAGCGTGCAACCAAGATGGCGCGCGAGATGGTTACGCGCTTGGGCATGAGCGAGGAGCTGGGTACCCAGGTCTTTGGCGAGGCGCAGCATCAGGTGTTCCTGGGCCGCGACTACGCCGATCACCAGGATTACTCCGAGGAAACGGCGCGTCGCATCGATATCGAGGTTCAGCGCATTATGCGTGAGGCCCATCGCCGTGCGGTCGAGATTCTTGATGCCCGTCGCGATCAGCTCGATCTGATGGCCAAGGTGCTGCTTGAGCGCGAGACCGTTGAAGGCGATGCCGTGAACGCCCTGCTCGACAACGAGTGGGATTCCTACCTTGAGCGCGAGGGCGATATCCTGGCGGCCAAGGAGGAGCGCAACGCCAAGGCGGCCGGCATGCCGACCAAGAAGCGCGCGCCTCGCATGAGCGAGGAGGAGCTGGCGGCCGATGCCGCGGCCTTTGCGCAGGCGGCCATGCAGGAGGATGCCGAAGCCGCATCCGATGATGCCGCTGATGCCGGATGTGCTGACGAAAAGAAAGCCGACGGCGATACTGACGCCGACGAGTAATCATTGCTACGAGAGCCTCCGCGGGGAAACCTGCGGAGGCTTTTTTTGGGCGATATGGGGCCGTCTGTTGATTGGGGACAGACTTAAATGCGTGAAAACACTCATTTAAGTCTGTCCCCAATCAACATTGCTGCGGCACTTTGCCCGACTAAAGCGTACAATACCGCCTATGCGAAAGGGGAACAGATG
>CAKUGA010000096.1 GCA_934654515.1 uncultured Collinsella sp.
CTTATCGCCGTCAACGGCTTGGTCTTCTTGCGCCTGACCGAGGCGCTGGCCCAGCTTGGCCCCTCGCTGCCGGCGGGTCTTAAGATCGCGACGTTCGACGACTACCCTTGGAACCACGTGCTCTTTGGCGGCGTGACCACGGCCGCGCAGGACACCCTGGCGATTGCCGAGCGCGTGGTCGAGCGTCTGTCCGAGCGCATCGACGTCGTCACCACCACGGTGGGCGAGGCCGCAAGGCTCGCGCCCAAGCGCATCGAGATCCCCGGCCACATCGAGTCCCGAGCCTCCACTTCGCGCTAAGCCACCGAGCCGCACTTGCCAGCTCGCGCACGTTTTTTGAACGCCTGACACGCTTTAACCCTGCGGAAACATTTTTCTGCGATAGTATCTGCGATATAGAACAGTCGAAACCCGCCCGAAAGAAAGGGGAGCGACATGAACCAGCAGAACATCGATTACGTACTCCGCTCTGTAGAGCAGCGTGACATCCGCTTTGTGCGTCTGTGGTTTGTCGACATTCTCGGTCGCCTCAAGAATTTTGCCATCAGCCCCGAGGACCTCGAGGTCGCTTTTGAGGAAGGCATTGGCTTTGACGGCTCGGCCATCGAGGGCTTTGCCACGCCCGAGGAAGCCGACATGCTCGCGTTCCCCGATGCCTCGACCTTCCAGATTCTGCCGTGGCGCCCGAGCCACAACGGCGTCGCCCGCGTGTTCTGTGACGTGTGCACTCCCGATCGCAAACCTTTCGCCGGCGACCCGCGCGATGCCCTGCGCCGCATGTTCCACAAGGCCGAGAAGGCCGGTTACCTGCTCAACGTGGGTGCCGAGCTGGAGTATTACTATTTCCCCGACGAGCACACGCCCGAGCCGCTCGACAACGTGGGCTACTTCGACCTTTCGGTGAGCGACGCCGCCCGCGATCTGCGCCGCAACACGGTCCTCACGCTCGAGAAGATGTCCGTGCCCGTGGAGTACACCTTCCACGCCGCCGGCCGCTCGCAGCACGGCATGAGCCTGCGCCACGCCGAGGCCCTGAGCATGTCCGACGCCATCACCACGGCCAAGCTCATCATTAAGCAGCAGGCCTACGAGAGCGGCTGCCACGCCTCCTTTATGCCCAAGCCGCTGGCGGGCGAGGACGGCAGCGCCATGTTCCTGTGCCAGTCGCTGTTCGACCACGACGGCAACAACGTCTTTTGGGGCGAGGACGACGAGAGGTACCATCTCTCCGACGTCGCCAAGCACTATATGGCCGGTATTCTGGCGCACGCGCGCGAGATCAGCGCCATCACCAACCCCACGGTCAACTCCTACAAGCGCATCACTACCGGCGGCGACTCCGTGCCGCAGTACGCCACGTGGGGCCTGCGCAACCGCGCGAGCATGGTCCGCATCCCGGTCTACAAGCCCGGCAAGCAGCTGTCCACTCGTATCGAGCTCCGCAGCCCCGACCCCATGGCCAACCCGTACTTGGTCAACGCCGTCACGCTGGCGGCTGGTCTCGACGGCATCGAGCGCAAGCTGGAGCTCCCGCCCGAGGCCACGGCCGAGACGCTCAAGCTCAACGGTCGTCAGATGCTCGAGGCCGGCTACACGCCGCTGCCGCGTTCGCTCAAAGAGGCGCTCGACGTGTTTGAGGACTCGCAGTTTATGAAGGATGCCCTCGGCGAGCACATCCACAGCTTCTTCCTCAAAAAGAAGCGCGACGAGTGGCATAAGTTTGAGTCCACGATCACCGAGTGGGAAATCAAGCACTACCTGGCGAACTCCTAATCGCGCTGGCTTGTTCCAGTACGATTGAGCTCATTTCTTTGGAGGCCGATATGTCCGAAAAGAGTGCCCTGTTCATGGCGCGCACGACGCGCTTCCACGAGTTTGCCCGCAGCCTGACGACCACCCTGGGTGTCGAGGTGAGCCTGGCCACCCCCGATTCGCCGACTGCGGCGCACGACTTTGACCTGCTGATCCTCGATTCCGACGGCATCCGCAGCGACCGCATCGATCAGATTGCCAAGTGGCTCGACGATCGCGGCGGCGTTCCCATGCTGGTGATCGTCGACGATGAGGCGCTCGGCACCCTGCGCCTGCCGAATCACGCGCATGCCGACTTTGTGTGTCCCACGGCGACGCCCAACGAGCTCAAGGCTCGCGCGCAGCGCCTGATGGGCGAGGAGGAGACCGTCACCGCCGACGACGTGCTCAACATCGATAACCTCGAGATCAACCTGGCCACCTACCAGGTGACGCTCGACGATGAGCCCATCGATCTGACGCTGATGGAGTACTCGCTGCTGAGCTTTTTGGCGACGCATCCCAACCGCGCCTACAGCCGCGAAGTGCTGCTGCACCGCGTGTGGGGCTTTGAGTACTGCGGCGGCACGCG
>CAKUGA010000097.1 GCA_934654515.1 uncultured Collinsella sp.
CGCGAGACCCTCGCTCAGCACGGTGCGCTCGACTACACCATCATCGTTTCGGCCACCGCTGCCGATTCCGCCCCTATGCAGTACATCGCGCCTATGGCCGGTGCCGCTATCGGCGAGTTCTTTATGTACAACGGCGAGGACGGCAAGCCTGCCAGCGAGACTAACCCCGGCGGCCACGTGCTCGTCATCTACGACGACCTGTCCAAGCAGGCTGTGGCCTACCGTCAGATGTCGCTGACGCTGCATCGTCCGCCCGGACGCGAGGCCTATCCTGGCGACATCTTCTACCTGCACTCTCGTCTGCTCGAGCGTGCCGTCAAGATGTCCAAGAAGAACGGCTACGGCTCCATGACGGCTCTGCCGATCATCGAGACCCAGGACGGCGACGTCTCGGCCTACATTCCGACCAACGTCATTTCCATTACCGACGGTCAGATCTACCTGCAGTCCGAGCTCTTCTTCCAGGGCCAGCGCCCGGCAGTCGACGTGGGCATTTCCGTGTCCCGCGTCGGTGGCGACGCTCAGACCAAGGCCATGAAGCAGGTCGCCGGTAACCTCCGTCTGGACCTCGCTTCGTACCAGGAGCTCGCCGGCTTTACGCAGTTCGGCTCCGACCTCGACGAGGCCACGCAAAAGCAGCTTACCCACGGCGCTCGCATGACCGAGCTCCTTAAGCAGCCGCGCTACAAGCCGTTCGAGGTTTCCGAGCAGATCGTCGCGCTGTTCGCTGGCAACGAGGGCTTCCTGGACGATCTGGAGATCGCCGACGTGCTGCCCTTCCGTGCCGAGCTCATCGAGTACATGGACAATGGCTTTGGCTTGCTGCTCGACAAGGTTCGCGCCAAGAAGATCGACGACGACACCAAGGCTGAGCTCTTGCGTGTCATCGGCGACTTTAAGCAGCAGTTCATGGCCAAGCACCATTCGGATGTTTCTGGATCAGAGGAGAACTAAGCCCTATGGCCAACCTTCGCGACATTAAGAAGCGAATCTCCTCGGTTACCACGACCAAGCAGATCACGCGCACGATGGAGATGGTCTCTACGGCCAAGATCCGTCGTGCCCTCGATCGCTCCAAGCAGGCCGAGCCCTATAAGGAGGCGCTGACCGACGTCATGTTGACGGTCGCCGGCGACGCCTCCTGTTCGGGCACCGATCCCATGCTGCAGAAGCATGAGAGCGTCAAGCGTGGTCTGATTGTCGTTATTGCCTCGGACCGCGGCCTTGCCGGCGGTTTCAATACGACAGTGGAGCGCACGGCCGAAAAGCTCGCCGCTTCTTGGGCGAACGACGGCATCGAGTGCGAGATCATCGCGTGCGGACGCAAGCCGGCCACGTATTTCCGCGACCGAGCAAACGTCATCATGCACTTTGAGGGCAATTCCTCCGAGCCCGATTTCCATCAGGCCCGCATGATCTCCTCTCATATCTGCGATGCGTATCGTGCCGGTGAGCTTGACCGTGTCGAGCTTGTCTACCACCACGCCAAGAACCGCGTGGATCAGGAGCTTCGCGTCGAGCACTTGCTGCCGCTCGATCCCGAGATGATCGCTATGGCCCACGGTCCGCGTAAGAACGAGACCGACGCCCCTAAGCGCATCTCGTCCACGTTCGAGTTCGTGCCCTCTCCCGAGCATGTTCTCGGCAAGCTTGTACCGTCGTATATCCTGACGGTCATCTACCAGGCCCTGATCGATTCGGCGGCCGCCGAGCAGGGTGCACGCCGCAAGGCCATGCACTCCGCGACGGAAAACGCCACCGCGATCATCTCGACCCTTACCCGCACGTATAGTCGCGTGCGCCAGGCTTCGATCACGACCGAGATCAACGAGATCGTCGGCGGAGCCTCAGCATTGGAGGAACAGTAATGGCTAATAACACCGTAAAGCTTGCGGTCGAGGAAGCCACCAAGAAGACGACTGCCGGTGATGGTCGCATCGTGCGTATCATCGGCCCTGTCGTCGACGTCAAGTTTGACGGCGCGGTGCCCCCGATCTACAACGCGCTCACGGTCGAGGCCGAGACCCCGATCGGTCACCTGAGCACGATCCTCGAGGTTGAGAGCCAGCTTCCGGGCGGCGTCGTCCGCACGGTCGCCATGTCCTCGACCGACGGCCTGCAGCGCGGCCTCATCGCCACCGATACCGGTGAGCCCATGAAGATGCCCGTTGGCCCCAAGACGCTCGGCCGCATTTGGAACGTCATGGGTAAGCCCGTCGACGGTAAGCCCATGCCCGAGGTGGAGGAGTTCTACCCCATCCACCATGCAGCGCCCCGCTTCGACGAGCTCACCACCAAGACCGAGATCTTCGAGACCGGCATCAAGGCCGTCGACCTGCTCGAGCCCTACATCCGTGGCGGCAAGACGGGTCT
>CAKUGA010000098.1 GCA_934654515.1 uncultured Collinsella sp.
TTGCGGCTGCTGGAGAGGTGGCCGCTATGGTGGATGCGGCGGCTCTGGGCTTTGCCGACCGTGATAGCGAGCGAATGTTCGCCGGCTCACGCGGGGAGATTCCCGCCGAGGCACGTTCGGCGCGTCTGTGGGTTGACGGCCCTGTGCCGGGAGACGTGATGTGCCCGTTGGGGATGAACGGTCGAAGCAAGAAAGTGTCAGACCTGTTGAACGAGGCGCGCATTCCTGTTTCAGACCGCTCTGGCGTACCCGTGGTAAGAACGGCTCCGGGAGGTGCCGTAGTATGGGTCGCGGGCGTTCGCGCGGACGAACGTTTTAAGTGCACGGCGGCGACGCGCGTGGCCTATCTGCTTCGCGTAGTCGATGCGGAATAGCGTCCCACGCCAGCTTTTCTGTGCGACGTTGACGGTATTCCCGCGCTGATGGCGCACGGGCTGGTAAATATACCCCGTGCGCTGCTAGAATGTGTAGTTCGCGTCCATACGGCGGTGTGTGGACGATAAGCACAAGAAAGGGTTGTCATGGCTTCTCAACATCCGGATATCGAGAAGGTTCTGTTTACGCAGGAGGATATCGACGGTATCGTCTCTCGCCTGGGCGAGGAGATTACTCGCGACTACGCGGGTAAGGATCTGGTGCTGATTGCGGTCCTGCGCGGCGCCGTGGTCTTTATGGGCGACCTGATGCGCAAGATCGAGCTGCCGACCAATATCGATTTCATGGCTGTTTCGAGCTACGGCGACGGAGTGAAGTCCTCCGGTATCGTGCGTATCATTAAGGACCTGGATATCGACATCCGCGGTCGCGACGTGCTGATCGTCGAGGACATTCTGGACTCGGGCCTGACGCTCAAGTATCTGATGAAGAACCTCGAGAGCCGCAAGCCCGCTTCTCTGGAGGTCGCCGCCTTCCTGTGGAAGGACGTTGAGGACCGTACCTCGGCCGTCACGCCCAAGTATGTTGGAACCCATTGCCCCGATGCCTTTGTGGTGGGCTACGGCCTCGACTATGCCGAGCGCTATCGCAACCTTCCGTATCTGGGCATTTTGAAACCGGAGGTTTATTCGTAAGATGCCCGACGACCGTAACGACAACAATTCCCAGACTCCCCGGGACCCAAAGATCCCGGGGATGCCCGGAGGCAAGAAGCCCACGCGTACGGGCTGGCTGTATTTTCTTTTGGCTTGCGCGCTCCTGGGTTACGCCTTCTTTAACATGGGCTCCGGCTTTGCCAACTCCAGCAATACCGTAAAGCTCGCGACGAGTGAGATGGTCAGCGCTATCAAGCAGGATCGCGTCGAAGATCTGACCTATACGGTTCAGGACGGAAGCGTGACGGGTCATTACTGGAAGACGAAAAAGGACAAGGGCGACACGAGCGAGCTCAAGAGCTTTTCCTCGACCTATGTCGGTTCCGATTCGCTTGCCGAGCTCATGGCGGAGCACCCCGACACCAAGTACATCGTCAACACCAACGACCCCGATTTTTGGGGCGACTTGGCGATGAGCGTGCTGCCGACGATTGCCCTGATCGCCATCATGTTCTACTTTATGCGCCAGATGATGGGCGCCAACAACAGGAACATGCAGTTTGGCAAGACCAATGCCAAGACCAACGAGGCTACGCGTCCCAAGGTCAAGTTTGAGGATGTTGCCGGCGTGGACGAGGCAGTCGAGGAGCTCGAGGAGATCCGCGACTTTTTGAGCGATCCGGACCGCTATCGCAAGCTGGGCGCCAAGATTCCGCGTGGCGTGTTGCTGGTTGGCCCTCCGGGTACCGGTAAGACCCTGCTGGCTAAGGCCGTTGCCGGCGAGGCGGGCGTGCCGTTTTTTAGCATCTCGGGTTCCGACTTTGTCGAGATGTTCGTGGGCGTCGGCGCCAGCCGCGTGCGCGACCTTTTTAAGGAGGCCAAGTCTCAGGCTCCGTCGATCATCTTTATTGACGAGATCGATGCCGTGGGACGTCAGCGCGGAGCCGGTTTGGGCGGCGGCCACGACGAGCGCGAGCAGACGCTCAACCAGCTGCTGGTCGAGATGGACGGTTTTGAGGAAAGCGAGTCAGTCATCCTGATCGCCGCGACCAACCGCCCCGATATTCTGGACCCGGCATTGCTGCGCCCCGGTCGTTTTGACCGCCAAGTCACGGTTGACCGCCCGGACGTGAAGGGCCGCGAGCAGATCTTGCGCGTGCATGCTGAGAACAAGCCGATGGACGAGGACGTTAAGTTTGAGAAGCTCGCCCAGATGACCGTTGGCTTTACCGGCGCCGACTTGGCGAACCTGCTCAACGAATCTGCGCTGTTGGCTGCCCGCCGTCATCGTTCCGTGATCTCGATGGACGAGGTCGA
>CAKUGA010000099.1 GCA_934654515.1 uncultured Collinsella sp.
GACCGCGAGGAGCAGGAGCTGGACATGGCCCTGCGCGAGCGCCAGCTTGCCCAGTACGGCACCTGCCCGCAGTGCGGCGCGCCCATCGAGAAGGACTTCGTCGTCTGCCCGGTCTGCGACACCCAGGTTCGCAACGTGTGCCCCAGCTGCCATCGCCCGCTCGACGCGCACTGGAAGGTCTGCCCCTACTGCCGAACTCGCATTCAGTAACGCATCCATCGCCGGGCCGGCCGTAAGCCACGGGCTCCGCGTGTCACGCACAAGCCGCACGCGCGCCCCGCACCCCGCCCACACGATGAAGCATGCGTAGAAAATCGCCCGCCGTGCCATTAAGGTGCGGCGGGCGCTTGTATACCAAGGCAACCTGCCTATAATGATGCAAGTCAAAAACGCCGAACGCATCGCACGCACTTGCATCAGGCATCCGAGAGGAGAAAACATACCCATGAAGGCACTCTACAATGACGGTTCGGTGGCCGAGCTCCCGCAGGACGAGGTCACGCACGTCATCCGCCACTCCGCCGCGCACATCATGGCGCAGGCCATCAAGCGCCTGTACCCCGAGGCCGACTTTGCCTACGGCCCCGCGACCGACAACGGCTTCTACTACGACGTCGACCTGCCCGAGGGCGTCAAGATCAGCGAGGACGACTTCCCCGCGATCGAGGCCGAGATGAAAAAGATCGTCAAGGAGAACCTCAAATTCTCCGTGTACGAGAAGCCCCGAGCCGAGGCCATCGCCCTTATGGAGGAGCGCGGCGAGAAGTACAAGGTCGAGCACATCGGCGACCTGGACGACGACGCCCGCATCACCTTCTACCAGCAGGGCGACTACATCGACATGTGCGTCGGCCCCCACATCTGCTACACCAAGGCGCTCAAGGCCTTTAAGCTCACCGGCGTCTCGGGCGCCTACTGGAAGGGCGACAAGGACAACAAGATGCTCACCCGCATCAACGGCGTCGCCTTTGCCACCAAGGAGGAGCTCGACGAGCACATGCACATGCTGGAGGAGGCCAAGAAGCGCGACCACCGCAAGATCGGCCGCGAGATGGACCTCTTTATGATGCGCGACGAGGCCCCCGGCTTCCCGTTCTTCCTGCCCAACGGCATGATTCTTAAGAACACGCTGCTGGACTACTGGCGCGAGATCCACCACAAGGCCGGCTACGTGGAGATCTCCACGCCGCTCATCATGAACAAGCAGCTGTGGAAGACCAGTGGCCACTGGGACCACTACAAGGACAACATGTACTCCACCGTCATCGACGACGAAGAGTACTGCATTAAGCCCATGAACTGCCCGGGCGGCGTGCTGGTGTACGCCTCCAAGCCGCACTCCTATCGCGAGCTGCCCATCCGCGCCGGCGAGATTGGCCTGGTGCACCGTCACGAGCTGCGCGGCGCCCTGCACGGCCTGTTCCGCGTGCGCTGCTTTAACCAGGACGACGCCCACCTGTTTGTGCGTCCCGACCAGCTGACCGACGAGATCGTGGGCGTGGTCAACCTCATCGACTCCGTGTACCAGAAGTTTGGCTTTAAGTACCACGTCGAGCTTTCCACCCGCCCCGAGGACTCCATGGGCTCGGACGAGGACTGGGCGCGCGCCGAGGAGGGCCTGCGCACTGCTCTGGAGCAGCTGCACATGGACTATGAGGTCAACGAGGGTGACGGCGCCTTCTACGGCCCCAAGATCGACTTCCACCTGGAGGACTCGCTCGGCCGTACCTGGCAGTGCGGTACCGTACAGCTCGACTTCCAGATGCCGCTCAACTTTGACCTGGAGTACGTGGACGCCGACGGCACCAAGAAGCGCCCCATCATGCTGCACCGCGTGTGCTTTGGCTCCATCGAGCGCTTCATCGGTATTCTGATTGAGCACTTTGCGGGCAAGTTCCCCACCTGGCTGGCTCCCGTGCAGGTCAAGGCGCTTCCCGTCTCTGAGAAGAGCCGCGACTATGCCCATGAGGTGTGCGCCAAGCTGGAGGAGGCCGGCATCCGCGTGGTCTGCGACGACCGCGACGAGAAGATCGGTTACAAGATCCGCGAGGCCCGCAGCATCGATCGCGTGCCCTACATGCTCATCCTGGGCGAGAAGGAGGTCGAGGCCGGCAACATCTCCGTCCGCGATCGCTCTAATGAGACCGTTCAGATGAGCGTTGACGAGTTTGTTGCGAAGGTGACCGAGGAGATCAAGACTCGCGCCTAAGGCAAACTTCACAACAATTAATAAAGGCGACCGTCCACAAAGGGCGGTCGCCTTTTTTAGTGCCGAAAGAAGAAAAGCCGCTGGTTGAGCGGCTTTTTTTGTTGCACAAAAAGGTACAGGTTTTTGTA
>CAKUGA010000100.1 GCA_934654515.1 uncultured Collinsella sp.
GCGCCCTTTGGCTTTTTGGTCGACGAGTTTAAGACCCCGGGCGTGGTTACCGGATTTGAGCCGGTCGATATTCTGCAGGGCATCTGCATGCTGGTGCAGATGGTTGTTGAGGGACGGCCCACAATCGACAACGCGTACCGCCGCGGCGTCAATGCGGACGGCAATCCCGTGGCGCGCCAACTGGTCGAGCAGGTGTTTGAGCCGTGCGATACCACGTGGCGCGGGCTGGGACCGATTGCCGCCTCGGGTCTTTCCATCCGTCCCGAGTTCTCGCGTTTTGACGCCGGCGTCCGCTATGACGTGCCGATCGAACCGACGGTCGAGCCGCGCGGATGCCGTTGCGGCGACGTGCTGCGCGGGGCCATTGCACCGAGCGACTGCCCGTTGTTCGGCCACGCCTGCACGCCCGAGCATCCTGTTGGCCCGTGCATGGTGAGCTCGGAGGGCAGCTGTGCGGCGTACTACCGTTACCAAGGCTAGCCCGAACATCCCCGATTGGAGTTTTCGATATGTCTCGTACTGCTACCGATAGCACTGTCCTGCTGGGCCATGGCTCCGGCGGGCAGATGATGAAACGCATCATCGACGAGGTCTTTCTGGATGCCTTTGGGTCGCCCGAGCTGCTCGAAGGCAACGACGCCGGCGTCGCCGCCCTGCCCGGCAGCGGGCGCATCGCCATGTCGACCGACAGCTTTGTGGTGACGCCGCAGTTCTTCCCCGGTGGCAATATCGGCAGGCTCGCCGTGTGCGGAACCGTCAACGACGTCGCGACCTCGGGCGCCAACGTGCGCTATCTTTCGTGCGGTTTTATCCTCGAAGAGGGCTATCCCATGGATAAGCTCCGCCAAATTGTGCAGACGATGGCCGAGACGGCGCGCGAGGCGGGCGTCAAAATCATCACCGGCGACACCAAAGTGGTCGAGCGCGGCGGGGCCGACGGCGTCTACATCAATACCGCTGGCGTGGGCGAGGTGCCTGCGGGCGTGGCGCTCAGCGGTGCAAACTGCCAGCCCGGCGATGTCATCCTGGTCTCGGGCACGCTGGGCGACCACGGCATCGCCATCATGAGCCAGCGCGAGGGCCTGGCGTTCTCGAGCAGCATCGAGAGCGACGCCGCGCCCCTCAACCACCTGATTGCCGACGTGCTGGCCGCCGCCCCCGACACACGCTGCTTCCGCGACCCCACGCGCGGCGGCCTGGCGTCCACGCTCAACGAGTTTGCGCAGGCCAGCGACGTTGCCATGGAAATCGATGAGGACGCCGTGCCCGTGCGCCCCGACGTGCAGGCCGCCTGCGAGATGCTCGGCTACGACGTGCTGCAGGTGGCAAACGAGGGCAAGATGGTCGCCGTGGTGCCAGCCGAACAGGCCGACGCGGCGCTAGCAGCCATGCGCGCCGCCCGCTACGGCGAGAACGCCGCCATCATCGGTCGCGTGCTGCCGGTCGCCGAAGGCGCTCGTCCCGCCGTGCGCGTGCACACCGGCTGGGGCTCGACCCGCATCCTCGACATGCTCGTGGGAGAGCAGCTGCCGAGGATTTGCTAGCGGCAAAGGGTCACATCCGCCGCAGCGCAGCTCGAGGCTGCTACAGATATTCAGATTCCAGGCACGCCCGACACGCAAGCCCAGTATCATGGGGTGCGCTTTACAACTCAAACGGCAGGAGCACCCATGGCAGCAGCCTTTTCCCATGTGATCTTTGATCTGGACGGCACCATCCTCAATACGCTCGAGGACCTGGCGGCCGCCGGCAACCATACCTGTGAGATGCACGGCTGGCCCACGTTTGCCGTGGACGAATACCGCTACAAGGTGGGAAACGGCATGCTTAAGCTGGTCGAGCGCTTTATGCCCGCCGAGTACGCGGGCGACGGCCGAATGTTTGAGCAGACGCTTGCCGAGTTTAGGGCCTATTACGGCGAGCACAAGGAGGATCACACCGCTCCCTACGATGGCACGATCGAGATGCTCGACCGCCTGCGCGCCGCTGGCATTCAGCTTGCCGTGCTCACCAACAAGGACCATATTTCGGCGGCCCCGCTTATCGAAAAGTACTTTGGTCCCGATCGTTTTGCGCTGGTGCAGGGTCGCGTCGACGCGTATCCGCCCAAGCCCGAAGCCCCCGTCACGCTGCATGTGATGAATGAGCTGGGCGCCGACCCGGCGAACACGCTCTACGTAGGCGATTCGAATGTCGATGTTCTGACCGGCCACAACGCCGGCCTTAAGAGCGCCGGCGTCACCTGGGGCTTCCGCGGCCGAGCAGAGCTGGAGGCCGCCGGCGCCGACTACGTGGT
>CAKUGA010000101.1 GCA_934654515.1 uncultured Collinsella sp.
GCCGACGCCGCCGTTGAGAAGCTGACCGCAGCCTATCCCGAGGCCAAGGTCTGGGGCCGTTCCTGCGACCTCACCTCACTCGAGGCCGTAACCGAGGCCTTTACCCAGGCAGCCGCCGACATGGGCGGCCTGGACACGGTCGTCAACAACGCCGGCATCTCCCAGAGCACCCCGCTGCTCAACTACACCGCCGAGGAGTTCGCCAAGGTCATGGACCTCAACGTGACCGCCGTCTTTAACGGCCACCACGCCGCTGCCAAGATCATGACCGAGGCCGGTCACGGCGGTACCATCACCACTACGACCTCGATGGTCGCCAAGTATGGTCAGCCTTCCGGCGTCGGCTACCCCACGTCCAAGTTCGCCGTCAACGGCATGGTCCAGTCGCTCTCGCGCGAGCTCGCCCCCAAGGGCATTCGCGTCAACGCCGTCGCGCCTGGCGTGACCAGGACCGACATGGTTGCCGCCCTGCCCGACGAGGTCATCAAGCCGCTCGTCGCCACCATCCCGCTTGGCCGCATGGGCGAGCCCGAGGACGTCGCCAACGCCTTCGTCTTCCTGGCAAGCGACATGTCCTCCTATGTCACGGGAGCCGTACTCCCCGTCGACGGAGCCGCCCGCTCCTAAGGGACGCGGGTTTCGGCTTTGAACCTCAACAGAGTCTTGCGCAAAAGGCGCGCTGCCTGCATCAACCGCAGGCAGCGCGCCTTCTTCTGTTTGGACGGAAACCGTATCCCAGTATTCCTTGCTACTTGCCGTCGTCGTCCTCTGCTTCTTCTCTTGCGTAGAGCTCCAGCATGCGGCGGCGGTATTCGCGCACGGCGAGCTTGGCGCGCTCCAGGCGGCGGCGTTCGCGCGGGGTGAGCTTGGACGGGTCGATCTCGTCGCCATAGGTCTTCTCGGCCAGCAAATGGGCAGCGCCAACAATACGGGCATCGATGCGCTCGCTCGCCGCCTCGGCCGAAAGGCGATCGGCAATGATATCGATCGTAGGAACACCGTCGAGTGTGCGCCCGTGACCATGCGAGGTCAGCAGTTCGTGCTCGCGTGCGAGCAGGCTCGCCAGGTCGTGATGGGCGCGCAGAATATCGAACGCATCGGAAGGATGCTCGGCAACTTCTGCCACGGCGGCAACCGGCGCGGCATCGACCACGCGATAGAAGAGCTGCGCGAGCAGCGGCATCAAAAACACCGTGATGGCACCGGCGGCAACCATGACCGACGCGATATCTTGCGACAGCGCCCCCGCGTTGACGGCAACGCTCGTCACGGCAACGATGATCGGCAGCGCCGTGGTGCAGTACAGGGCAACGGTAATGCGGCCATACGCCGAGACATCGCGCGTCTCGGGACAGATGCTCATAGAGACAAGAATGGGCACGGCGCGGACGATGAGCAGCGCCACAATAAAGCCCACGAGCAGCCCGGGGCGCGATGCGACGGCCGTCAGGTCGATCTTTGCGCCCGATACGGTAAAGAACACGGGGATCAAAAAGCCATAGGCCAGGCCGTCGAGCTTGGTCTCGAGCGTATGATTACCCTCGGGGATGATATAGCGCAGGACAAAGCCGGCGGCAAAGGAGCCCAACACGATGTCGAGATCGAAGATGGCCGAGAACGCCACGAGCGTGACCAGGATGAGCACCGTCAAGCGCACGAAGGTCTGCGAGGTGGTATCGGCGCGCTCCTCGACAAATGCAAAGAAGCGGCTGCCGACGCGCTTGGAGCGGCTCGGAACCACGGCCAGCAACACGCAGACCACCGCAAACAGGCCCAGAATCACGAGCGTCTGAATGCCGGTACGGGCAGATAGCAGCACCGACATAGCGAGCACGGGGCCAAGCTCGCCCCAGGTGCCGTACGCGAGAATCGAATCGCCCACACGCGTGCCGGTGAGCGAGCGTTCGCGCATGATGGGCACGAGCGTGCCGAGTGCCGTCGAGGTAAGCGCGAGCGTCACGGCGATACCGTCGAAATGACTGACCGAGAACCACGGCGTAAAGCGTACGGCAAGCCAGGCGATGCCAAACGTGACGACCCACGTCGCCATGCCGTAGCGTCCTTCGACGCCCGTAATGTTCTTGGGGTCGATCTCAAAACCGGCGAGCAGGAACAAAAAGGCCAAGCCGAGCTCGGACACGAGCGAGACCTCGGCATCTACATGGATAACGCCGAGCATATGCGGCCCTAACACCGCGCCGAACACGAGCAGAAAGACCGTCTCGGGAACGGGCTTTCCAGGAATTGCCGAGGCGATAAAGGGACTCGCAAAGGCCACGAGCGCGATGA
>CAKUGA010000102.1 GCA_934654515.1 uncultured Collinsella sp.
TTGGGGACAGTCCCTTTCTGCCGGCACAAAAGGAACGTCCCTAGCTGCCGGATGTGGGACAATACCGAGCGAATGTGATTGATTGCTCGCGGAAGGGGTCGCGATGAAAAAGCTGAGGACGCTTGCCGATGTGTTGCGCCAGGCGGGCTTCGTGCGCATCACGGGCCTGTTCCTTCTCTTCTATCTGCTCTGCTCAACGGCCGTCTGGCTGTCTGAGCCCACGACCCTCACCTTTGGTGACGGGCTCTGGTTTAGCTTTGAGACCGTTTCGACCATCGGCTTTGGCGATATTCCGGCCGAGACGCCGGTCGCCCGCGTCATCACGGTCGTCTTGAGCGTCATTAGCATCTTCTACATCGCTATGCTCACGGGTGTTGCGGTGAACTACTGCAACACGCTCATCAAGATGCGCCAAAAGGACACCATGGCGCGCTTTATGGACGACTTGGAGCATTTGGAAGAGCTCGACCGCGATGAGCTCGCCGACCTGTCGCGTCGCGTACGTGAGTACCGCCGTCGGCAGCGCTAGGGCAAGCGTATCGCGCAGCAAGGGGGATTGCATATGAACATCACGGTGTACCTGGGCGCGAGCGTCGGTAACGACCCGGCGTTTTTGCCTGCGGTGCAGGAGCTCGGCACATGGATTGGCGCCAACGGTCACGCGCTGGTGTACGGTGGGTCCAAGTCGGGCTTGATGGGCGCGCTTGCCGATAGCGTCCTCGATGCCGGCGGCCACGTGACGGGCGTGGAGCCGAGCTTTTTTATCGAGGCCGAGTTTCAGCACGATGGCATCGACGACCTCATCGTGACGAGCGATATGGCCGAGCGCAAGACGAAGATGATCGAGCTCGGCGACGCGTTTATCGCTTTCCCGGGTGGCACGGGCACGCTCGAGGAGATTGCCGAGGTCATGTCCGCGGTGTCGCTGGGACACCTCAACGCGCCGTGCATCCTGTATAACCTGGACGGTTATTACAACGACCTGAAGGCGCTGCTCGGCCACATGATTGAAAAGGGATTATCGAGTCCGCAGCGCCAGCGGGGGATTTACTTTGCCGAAGATTTGCACGAGATTGCTTCGATCATCAATGGTTAAGTTCTAGATTGGGCGTGCATTGCGCCCAATGGTGCCGTTTGGGGTGCAGATGGTTGGCCCGTCTGGGCAGCGCTCGCTCTACAATAAAACGTATTTCTGTCGACTTTGACCACGGGAGGGCCCGATGGATAAGCTTGCAAAACCTAAAAACCGCGCGCTGTTTTTGATCAGCGTAGCCGTGACTGGCGCGCTCGCCGGCGCTGCGGTCTGGCTGTTCTTTTTTGCGATGGAACACGGCATCGATTTCTTTTGGACCGAGATTCCGCACATGCTGGGTGCTGCTTCGCCCGAGCTTGCCAGCGGTCCCTTCGGTTGTCTGCCGTACCCGTTTTTCGTCTGCCTGCTGGGCGGTCTGCTCATTGGTCTGTACGAAAAGGTGACCTGCACCAAGACCGACGACCTCAACCAGGTGATGGCCAAGGTCAAGCAAGACGGACGCTATCCGTATGACAATCTGGGCAAGCTTTCGCTCGCGGCATTGCTGCCGCTGCTGTTTGGCGGAAGTATTGGTCCCGAGGCCGGCCTGACCGGCGTTATCGCGGGCCTGTGCAGCTGGGTTGGCGACCGCATGCGCCGCTTTGGTGCCGAGTTTAGGGAGCTTACGCTGCTGGGCACCCAGGCAGCCCTGACGGCGCTCTTTACCGCACCCGTTTTTGGCTTTGTGGCGCCGCTCGCCGGTAGTGCCGACGGCGATGAGGATTCCGCATCTGACGAGATCACCATTAAGTTGCCCAAGGCACAGAAGACCGTGGTCTACGGCATTGCGATCGCGGGCGGCCTGGGCACCTATCTGCTGCTCGGCCAGCTTATGGGTGGCGGCATGGGTATGCCCAGGTTCGAGGCTGCTGAGATGGGCAGCTTGGAACTGACCTGGCTTATCCCCCTGTCGCTGATCGGCACGGTCTGCGGCTGGCTGTACTTTGTCTCGGAGCACGCGAGTGAGGCGCTTGCCCATGCCATAGGGGAGCGCCCCGTCGCCAAGGCCATGCTGGCCGGTCTGGTGCTTGCGGCTTGTGGCACGGTCCTGCCCTACACCATGTTTGCCGGCGAGACGCAGGCCGACGTGCTTATGGAAACCTACCTCACCATCCCCGCCGGTGT
>CAKUGA010000103.1 GCA_934654515.1 uncultured Collinsella sp.
GAGGATGTGGCCCCAGGTAGCGGTGGGCTCCTGGATGCCAGCGCCGATGAAGGTCAGCGAAGCCTCGAAGATGATGGCGTCGGCGACCAGGGTGACGGTGAAGACCATGATCGGGGCGATGCAGTTACGCAGGACATGCTTGATCAAAATCCACGGAGCCTTGGCACCGGAAACGATGACCGCGCGGACATAGTCCTCGCCGTACTCGGACACGATGTTGGCGCGCACGATACGGGCGATCTGCGGGGTGTACATAAAGCCGATGGCGAAGATGATCGACGGCACGGAGTTGCCCAGAATGGAGACGAACACGGCGGCGAGGGCGATGCCCGGGATGGACATGATGATGTCCAGGATACGCATGATCGTCTCGGAGACGGCCTTGCGCGAAACCGCAGCAAGGGCGCCCACGACCGAGCCGCAGACCAGAGCCATGGCGGTGGCGCCAAAGCCGATGATCAGCGAGTAACGGCCACCGTAGAGCATACGCGACAGAATGTCGCGGCCCTTATCGTCGGTACCAAAGATGAATCCGTTGCCGGGGGCCTGGCGAGCGGTGAAAATCTCGACCGGGCTATAGGGGGCAAGCATGGGAGCAAGGATTGCGGTCAGAGCGACCAGCACCAGCACGACGGCGGCGATCTTGGAAGATAGCGTCATCTTCTTCCAACCACCGAGCTTGAGCCCCTTGGAGGCAGCTTTCTCGAGCTGCTCGGTTTGCTTCTCTCGAATCTTTACCATAATCTACACCGTCCTGATGCGCGGGTTGATGAGCAGGTAGAGCATGTCAACCACGATGTTGATGATGATGAAGGCAAGAGCAACGACGATAACGACGCCCTGAACCAGGTTCGCCTCGTTGCCCTGAACGCCCTGCAGAATCGCGGTGCCCATGCCGGGGAGGTTGAAGATAACCTCGATGACGACGGCGCCGCCCATAAGGTAACCGATCTTAAGACCGAGGGTGGTGACCGGGGTGATCAGCGCATTGCGAAGAACGTTGATGCCGACGACGACCTTCTCGGGAACGCCGGCGCCGCGAGCCATACGGACATAATCCTTGTCGAGCTCCTCGACCATGGCGGTACGCACGATACGAGTCATCTGGCCCGTCAGCGGAAATGCCAAGGCGATAGCGGGCATGATCATACGTCCCAGATAACCAACCGGATTCGTGGTGAAGTGAGGCAGAGCACCCGATGCCGGGAGCACCTTAAGGTAGGAAGAGAACAGCAGGATCAACAGAACGGCAAGCCAGAACGACGGGGTTGCCAAGCCGGCGATGGAAAAGACGCGGATCACTTGGTCCGGCCATTTATCGCGATACAGTGCCGCGATGACGCCGAGTAAAAACGAAACGACCGCACCGATGGCAAGACCGATGAAGGTCAGCTGCATCGTGACGGGCAGGGCCGTGGAGATGCGCTTGGCAACGGAGTTGCGAGCAGCACCATAGGTGCCCATGTCGCCATGAATCAGATCGCCCATATAGCGCACGTAGCGCACGGGCCAGGGGTCGTCCAGACCATACTTCTCATGGTACTCGGCAACCGCCTCGGGCGAGGCACCGTCACCCAACGCCGTGTAGGCGGGGTCGGTCTTGGAGAACGACATAAGGAAGAACACCAGGACGGTGACGCCCAATGCCATGATCGGCAGCGCCACGAGGCGCCTTCCAATCAAACGTAGAAAGTTGTTCACGTTCTCTCCCCTTTCTTTTGTCGGTAGGACCAACTGGTATATGAGTATGGATACTCATTACAAGACCCGAGCGACATCGAGGTCGCCCGGGTCTTTGTTTCAACTATGAGGACGCTGCCTTACGACCGACGCCCTGCATATGACTCAAGCGAGTCTTAGGCCTTGACGGTCGCGACACCCCTGAAGGACATGCTCGTCGTGCCGATGCCCTTGAAGCCATCGAGGGCCTCGCCGTTGGGCGCGGTGGACGGATCGTCCCAGGAAGCGGAGACGGTCTTGACGTGAACGACAGGGTACAGAACGGCGTTATCGGCGATGATGTCGAAGCACTCGTTCCACTTCTCCTGCTGCTCGTCGCCCTCGGCGGCAAGAGCCTCGTCCATGAGGCCGTGGAGCTTCTCCCACTCAGCGGACTCCTTCCACGGGCAACGGGTCTGCATCCAGACGTTGTCGCCGTACCACCAGTTGAGCAGCAGGT
>CAKUGA010000104.1 GCA_934654515.1 uncultured Collinsella sp.
CGGGGTTTATCGAGTCTTGATAACGTCTTTACCGTCAACGGACACGAACCGACCACTCATCCGGTCGCGCAGGTCACAATAGAAAAAGGAGCCGTCCCCATGGAACAGCTCCTTTTGTGCTTGGTAAAACGTTATACCTCGTCACCCTCGTGCAGACGGCGACGATAATCGGCGGCCCAGCCCTCAATATTTACCTGACGGGCACGGCCCAGGCCAAGGGCGTCGGCGGGTACCGGCTCGGTGATGACGGAGCCGGCGGCCACGAGCGCGCCGTCGCCGATCTGGGCGGGCGCGACCATCATGGTGTCGGAGCCGATGAAGGCGTCGTTGCCGATGACGGTCTTGTGCTTGTGCACACCATCGTAGTTGCAGGTGATGGAGCCCGCGCCCACGTTGACGCCGGTGCCCATGGTGGTGTCGCCAATATAGGACAGGTGCGGCACCTTGGAGCCCTCACCGATCGTGGACTTCTTGATCTCCACGTGCGTGCCGGCCTTGGAGCCGTCGAGCATATGGGTGCCCGGGCGCAGGTAGGCGCGCGGGCCGCAGTCGACGCCGTTCTCGATGACGGCCTCGATGGCGATGGTCTCGTCGATAACGCAGCCGCTGCCGACGGTGGTGTCGGTGAGGCGGCTGTTGGGGCCGAGCTGGCACTCCTCGCCTACGGTGACATGGCCGATCAGATGCGTCTGCGGCCACACAATAGTGTCGCGGCCGATGGTGGCGTCGGGGCCAATCCAAGCCTGCGTAGGATCGATAAAGGTGACGCCCTCGGCCATCCAGTGCTCGTTGATGCGGTCGCGCGCGATGGCGGTGAGCTGTGCGAGCTGGATGCGGCTGTTGACGCCCAGACCGTCGCGGTAGTCGTCACAGTGGAAGATGGAGACTGCTTGGCCGTGACCCTTGAGGATTTCGAGCATGTCGGGCAGGTAGTACTCGGACTGCGCGTTGTCGTTGCCGATCTCGTTAATGTGGGCGGCGAGCTGCGCGCCGTCGAAGGCGTAGCAGCCGGCGTTGCACTCCAGCAGCGTGGCGGCCTGCTCGGGCGTGCAGTCCTTCTGCTCGATGATGCGCTCGATCTGACCATCGGCGCCCAGCTTGATGCGGCCGTAGCCAAAAGGATCGGGCGGGGTCATGGTCATGACGGTGCAGGCGAGCTCGCCGGTGGCGACGGTCTGCGCGAACTTGGCGACGGTGTCGGCGGTGATGAGCGGCAGGTCGCCGTTGAGCACGACGACCGGGCCCTCGGCGATGCCGCAGGCCTCGAGCGCGACCTTTACGGCGTGGCCGGTGCCCAGGCGCTCGGTCTGCTCGACGCACTCGACCTTGGTGGCGCTGTTGGCGTAGGCGCCGTCGATGAGGGCGCGCATCTCGTCGGCGTGGCTGCCGATGACGACCACGACGCGGCTGCAGCCGGCCTTGATTGTGGCGTCGACGATCCACTGAACCATGGGCTTGCCCAGGATCTTGTGCGAAACCTTGCAGTGGTTCGACTTCATGCGGGTGCCCTCGCCGGCGGCGAGGATAATTGCGGTTGCGTCCATGTGATCTCCTGTTACGTTATAGAGACGTGCGTTTGGAAACGATACACGGCGCAATATGATACCGCAGGCATATGATGAGCGCGTAACGATTGGTGCGCGACGGCCGAGGCTCGCGCCAGCGGCGTGGCCTTTGCGCTGCTTGTTGGTGGTGTCGGCAGTGCTGCGGTGTTGGCGTTTGGGTGAGAGAGCGGGGGGTGCCCGTGGACAACATACGAGAGGGTTCGGACGCCGAGCCCGTGGAGGCATTCTCGATGTCGCATCCGGCGGTGCCGGCTCTTTATATGGTGCTGACGCTGGGGCTCACTATGTTTTCCATGCAGCCGGTGCTGATTGCGCTGTCGCTCGCAGGTGGGTTGGCGTATGGATTTGCGACGCGTGGGGCTGCCCGCACGCTGAGCGCACTTCGCTGGCAGCTGCCGGTTATTTTGATTATCGCGCTGGTCAATCCACTGTTTAGCGCCTCGGGCTCGACGGAGCTGTTCCGCATCGGCATGCGCGCGGTGTATTTGGAAAGCATGGTGTACGGCCTGTGCATGGGTGGGCTGTTTGTGGCGAGCGTGCTGTGGTTTGAGGCCGCGGCGTCGATGCTCGAATACGACAAGGTGCTCGCGCTGCT
>CAKUGA010000105.1 GCA_934654515.1 uncultured Collinsella sp.
CATGCTTCGATATGACTCGCAAGCCTTTGATGCGCCGTCGCGTTTCCCATGTCGCCTCCCAGCTCTTGGACGGCGCAAACGTACCAGACGGTTTCATGCGGAGTCTGACCAAATGCCGACCAAAAGCTGACCAAATGCTTGACGGGTTTATGCATTAACTATTGAGGACTTCATTTCTGCAGGTAAAGAAGTTGCCGAGAGGTCCCTATCTCCACATTTAGAGGCCTCGGCCCATCGAATCATCAGAAAGAAAATACCGTCGAGATTCAAGACTACGCTAAACGCGACTTTGCCTCTGCGTGCGCCATCTCGTGGTTGAACCATCGGCATCTATATGCTGAAAAATCGAGAGAGGATAATCTCCCGTTTTGAGCCCGGTTTCAGGCCAAAAACGGGAGATTATCCTCTCTCGTTCTGAAAACGTCCGAAAATCCTCGCTCGTGCGTCCGGATATCCTCTCTCGATCTGTAAGCGTCCGAAAATCCTCGCTCGTGTGTCCGGATATCCGCTCTCGTCGAGCTGCAGTGGCAGACTAGTGCTCCTCGCCGGCTCGGGCCAGGTCGTAGGGCGTGGTCTGGTAGACGTAGTAGTTGAGCCAGTTGGTGTAGAACAGCTGAGCCTGGCTGCGCCAGACGTTGCGCGGCTCAGCCGTGGGGTCGTCGTTCGGGAAATAATGCGCCGGCACCTCCGGATTGAGCCCGCGCTTCACGTCGCGCTCGTACTCCAGGCGCAATGTGTCGGTATCGTACTCGGGATGGCCAAAGACAAAGAAACGGCGGCTGTCGATCGACTTGACGATGTACAGGCCCACCTCGTCGGACACGGCCACGACCTCGAGCTGCGGCTCGGCCTCCACGTCCTCGCGGCGCACGTCGGTGTTGCGCGAGTGCACGGCATAGAAGCGGTCGTCAAAGCCGCGGACCAGCGGGCTTTGCGGCTTCACCAAATAATGCTCGAACACGCCACTTGCCTTGGCCGGTAAATCGTACTTCTGAATTCCGTAATGGTGATACAGGCCAGCTTGCGCGCCCCAGCAAATGTGCAGCGTGGAGTGCACGTGCGTGGTGGACCAGTCCATGATCTGGCAGAGCTCGGGCCAGTAGTCGACCTCCTCGAACGGCATCTGCTCCACGGGCGCGCCCGTGATAATCAGGCCGTCGTAGTGGATGTCGCGGATGTCGTCGAACGTGCGGTAGAACGTCTCCAGATGGCCGGCGCTCACGTGCGTGGCCTCGTGCGTCTTGGTGCGTAGCAGGTCCACCTCCACCTGCAGTGGCGTGTTGGAGAGCTTGCGCATGATCTGCGTCTCGGTGGCGATCTTGGTGGGCATGAGGTTGAGGATGAGCACGCGCAGCGGGCGGATGTCCTGATGCAGCGCGCGGTACTCGGTCATGACAAAGATGTTCTCGCTCTCGAGCTGCGCGGCGGCAGGGAGGGCGTCGGGAATGCGAATGGGCATGGATGCTCCTTACGAGTCAGTTGCAGCTATGGTACAACGAGCGGCCCCATTCGCGCGAGCACATCGCCCAGCGATGCCGTCAGCGGCCCAAAACGCCCCAAAAGTAGAGATTAAGGCATGTCCCAAAAATCTAAGGCACTTTAGTCTAGCAAAGTGACGGCAGGACGCTACAATGTTTCAACGCGAAAAACTCGGCCGAAAGGATACATATATGTACCAGACGCGTAAGATCGGTGTGGTCGGTCAGGGCCACGTAGGAGCACATGTCGCCAACAGCCTGCTCATGCAGGGCATTGCCGATGAGCTGTACCTGTGCGATATCAACGAGGCCAAGGTGACGTCCGAGGTCCAGGACCTGCGCGACTCCCTTTCGTTTGTCCCGTACAACACCAAGATCGTCAACTGCTACGACCACTACGAGGAGCTGGCCTGCTGCGACGTCATCGTCAACGCCGCCGGCAAGGTCGCGCTGGCCGCCGGCAACCGCGACGGCGAGCTGTTCTTTACCACCGACGCCGCCCGCACCTTTGCCAAGCGCATCGTCGACGCCGGCTTCGACGGCATCTTCGTGAGCATTTCCAACCCCTGCGACGTCGTGTGCACCGAGCTGTGGCACCTGACCGGCTACGATCCCAAGAAGATCATCGGCTCGGGCTGCGGCCTGGATTCCGCCCGCCTGCGCACCGAGAT
>CAKUGA010000106.1 GCA_934654515.1 uncultured Collinsella sp.
AGCGCCCGCTCGATCAGCTACATGAAGGTCTTTGGCTATCGCGACGGCGAGATCTCGCACCTGTACATCCGCTCGATCACGCTGTGCGTGGCGGCATCGCTCGTGCTGAGCCTGCCCGTGATCATCGGCTCGCTTACGGCCATCTTCCGTTCGATGCTGCTCGCCTACAACGGCAATATTGAGATCTACGTGCCCGCTTGGTCCATGGCGGCGTGTGTCGGCATCGGCTTTGCGACCTACCTGGTCGTGGCGCTGCTGCACACGCGCTCCATCAAACGCGTCCCCCTGGCCGAGGCCCTCAAAGTCCAAGAGTAGTCATTGGGTAGTCATTGGGGACAGGCTTAAACGACCAAAAGTGGTCATTGGGGACAGACTTAAACGACCAGTCGCCGGGGGACAGTCTTTGCCGACTCGCTGGGTTGCCGGCCGGGGTGGTAAGGACTGTCCCCATTTGCCGGCAGGAAAGGAACGTCCCCAGCTGCCGGGTAGTGAAAGAGTGTCCCTAACGACTAGTCGTCTAAGAGCGTCCCCAACGACTGGGTGCTCCCGCTTCCGCGCTTGACTTCGACCCCACTCCAATGGGTACCATCCTCTTATGTCTGTAACGCCATATAGACCGAGGGGATATATCTATGACCGCAACTGCACCCGCCGCACCCGCCAAGGTGTACTTCACCAACCTGCGCACGCACGGCCGCGAGAGCCAGCTCGACAAGCTCAAGCGCCTCATCCGCCGCGCCGGCATTGAGCAGATCGACTTTGAGAACAAGTTCGTCGCTATCAAGATTCACTTCGGTGAGCTGGGCAACCTGAGCTTTTTGCGCCCCAACTACGCCCGTGCCGTCGCGGACGTCGTGAAGGAGCTGGGCGGCAAGCCCTTCCTCACCGACTGCAACACGCTCTACGTCGGTAGCCGAAAAAACGCGCTCGAGCACATCGACACTGCCTATCAGAACGGCTTTACCCCGTACGCCACGGGCTGCCAGGTCATCATTGCCGACGGCCTCAAGGGTACCGACGAGGCGCTCGTCCCGGTCGAGGGCGGCGAGTACGTGCACGAGGCCAAGATCGGCCAGGCGCTCATGGACGCCGACATCGTGATCAGCCTCACCCACTTTAAGGGTCATGAACAGGCCGGCTTTGGCGGCGCCATGAAGAACCTGGGCATGGGTGGCGGCAGCCGCGCCGGCAAGATGGAGCAGCACGCCGCCGGCAAGCCGAGCGTTGCGACCGAGCACTGCGTGGGCTGCCGTGCCTGCGAAAAGATCTGCGCGCACAATGCCATCTCGTTCGATGACACCCGCGAGCGCGAGCTTGCCAACGGCGGCACCCGCACGGTTCACGTGGCCGCCATCGACCACGACCGCTGCCTGGGCTGCGGCCGCTGCATCGGCGTGTGCAACCAGGACGCCATCAAGCCCGACTACGACGCCGCGGCCGACGTGCTCAACTGCAAGATCGCCGAGTACACCAAGGCCATCGTCGACGGTCGCCCGAGCTTCCACATCTCGCTGGCCATGGACATCAGCCCCAACTGCGACTGCCACGCCGAGAACGACACGCCCATCGTCAACGACATCGGTATGTTCGCGAGCTTCGATCCAGTTGCCATCGACCAAGCCTGCGCCGACGCCGTCCTGGCGTCCGAGCCGCTGCCCAACACCGAGCTCACTGACAGCGCCGCCAAGATGGAGCACAACCACGAGCATCTGGAAGGCGAGCAGGCCAAGGATCCCTTCTGCATCACGCATCCCGACACCGACTGGCGCTCCTGCATCGCGCACGCCGAGAAGATTGGCCTGGGCACGAGCGAGTACGAGCTCATCGAGGTCAAGTAGCGCTAGGCTATTGGACAAATCACACGCTTTTGTTGCGTAACTCAAACATAAACCGCCTGCGAGCACGGTGCTTGCAGGCGGTTTTTCGGAAGTATGCGGCAAATTTCGAAACCGCCGAGCACACGGCGTTTTTTGGCAACAAAACCCCTGATAAATTGTTGGTAAAACTGCAGTCTGGTCGGCAGTTCCAGATTTTGCCGCATACTTCCGAAAA
>CAKUGA010000107.1 GCA_934654515.1 uncultured Collinsella sp.
TCAGCTCTTGGATGCGAGCGAGCTCCTCGGCGGTGTGCGAGGCGGGGAACAGGCCGTTCTCGATGCGTCCGCCCTGGGCCTTTGCGGTACCGCTGCTCGTTGCGGCGGGGTCGGCGACGCCATTGCGGCGGGCGATGGCGCGGCGGATGCTATCGAGGGGCGTGATGCTCAAAGCGGGGTCCTTTCTGTTGCTGCGCTCTAGTATAGACGCGACGGCGTTTGCTCGTGTTTTTGAACAGGTTGTTCAATAAATTCGGCGGACGGCATCAATTTGTCGGTAAGCGTGCGGTATTCTGTTGAGGTTTTGTGACCCCCCCGATGCCGCCTTCGCGGTACCAAGGAGCTTTTACCCATGGACATCGCCGCATTTTTGCTGGCTCTTGTGCCGATCATCTGGCTTGTCGTGATGCTGCTGTGCTTTAAGTGGCCAGCTTGGAAAGCCGCCATCGGCTCGTTTGTTCTTTCGTGCGTGCTCGCCTTTGCGTGGTGGCACCTGCCGGCGGCTCAGATCGCCACGGCCTCGCTCGAGGGCTTTTTGATGGCCCTGTGGCCCATCGTGCTGGTGATTATCGCCGCGGTCTTTACGTATAACCTGTGCGTGCGCACGGGCGCCATGGACGTGATCAGCAGCATGATCACCTCCATCAGCAGCGACCGCCGTCTGCTGGCGCTGCTCGTGGCCTGGTGCTTCGGCGGCTTTATGGAGGGCATGGCCGGTTTTGGTACCGCTGTTGCCATTCCCGCCGGCATGCTCGCGGGCCTGGGTTTTGAGGCCGTGCCCGCCGTGTTGATCTGCCTGCTGGCCAACGGCGTGCCCACGCCCTACGGCTCCATCGGCATCCCCACGGTGTCCGTTGCCGATCTGGTGGGTCTGGATCCCCTGCACCTGGCGACCGTTCAGCTGGTGCAGCTCGCGCCGTTCTTTGTGGTGATGCCGCTGCTTATCGTACTAGTCGCGGGTCGCGTGGCCGACGGTCAGGGCAACGTTGCGAGCGTGGGTGAGCGCCTGCATGGCGTGACCGGCATCGCGCTGCTCTCCGGCGCGTCCTTTGTCGGCGCGGCCCTGGTCGTCGCCATGTTTGTGGGCCCCGAGCTTGCCGTGGTCGTGGGCTCCATCGTGTCGCTTGCGCTGACCGCCGCGCTTGCCATGCGCGCCGAGAAGTCCGGTCACCTGGATGCGCGCTTCCATATGATTATCGAGGCCGGCGAGCAGCTTACCGTTAAGTCGGCGCTTTCGGCCTGGTTGTGCTTCATCCTGATTTTTGTGCTGCTGCTGGGTACCTCCAACCTGGTGCCCGCCGTGCACGCTGCGCTCGCGCCGTTTGCGAGCCACGTGCAGGTGTATTGCGGCGAGAACCCCGGTACGCTTACGTTTTCTTGGATCAACACGCCGGGTGTCTGGATTTTCCTGGCGGCGTTTGTCGGCGGCGCGATTCAGGGTGCTTCGCCGCGCCTGATGGGCGAGGTGCTGGCCGCGACCGTCAAACAGATGATGCCGACGGTGATCACGATGCTTTCGGTGCTGGGCTGCGCCAAGGTGATGGGCTATGCGGGCATGATCTCGTCGATCAGCGCGTTTTGCATTGCCGTCGCCGGCGGTCTGTACCCGATCCTGGCTCCGTGGATCGGTGCGGTCGGTGCGTTTGTGACCGGCTCGGGCACGTCCTCGGGCATGCTGTTTGGTCCCATCCAGAGCCAGGCTGCCGCTGCGCTGGGCGTGAGCGACTACTGGATGGTCGCGCTGAACGCCCTGGGTGTCGCCGCCGGTAAGATGATCTCTCCGCAGACGCTCGCGATTGGCCTTGCCGCCGTGCACGTGCGCGGAAAGGACGCCGAGCTCCTGGGCGCGGTGCTGCCCTACGCTGCTGGCATGCTGGTCCTCATGAGCGCCATCGCCATGCTCGGCCAAGGCCTGCCGCTATAACTAGTCATTGGGTGTTCCTATAGTTTTGTCAACCGTCGGGGCTACTCCCGGTAGGGCACCCGGTCGCGCATCACGG
>CAKUGA010000108.1 GCA_934654515.1 uncultured Collinsella sp.
TCGGCCTCAGACGGATTGACATACTCCTTGTAGTAGTCGAGCGTTTCGGGCGTGTAATAGACATACGTCTGAGACACGTCAACAGGGTTATAGCGCTCCAGGTTTTCGTTCATCACGTTGGCAATCGACATACCGCAGGTCACCGAGGTAATGGCCAAAAACAGAATCATCGCGATGACGCCCATCGAAAAGCACACCGTGTTGACCTTGGCCGCAAGCTGACGCACGGTAAACATGTTCAGACCGCGCCAATAGACACTGCGCAGGCTCTGCAGCAGCTTGATGAGCATGCCCGAGAGTCCCCAGAACAGCGCAAAGGTGCCCACGGTAACCATAGCGGTCGTAATGCCAAACTGGCTCATGGCCTCTTGCAGCTTGCTGTCCGTCGCGGTTAGCGGGAACCCATCACGAAGCAGACGGTAATAGGCCACGCCCACGAGTGCCACGCCCACGGCAAAGATAGCAATCGCGATCCAAGGATTGCGCGTCTTGATGCTCTCGTTGCGGCGCTCGGCACCCATAAGCTCGATGAGTTTGGTGCGACGCACGGCGCGAAGGTTCAGCAGCAGCGTGAGCACAAACATCACGAGCATGCAGGCAAGGGTCAGGTTGAACGCATGCACCGAGAAAAAGAAGTGGAAGTCGGCAATCTGCGTCTTAAAGAGCGAGGCCGTAAAGAACGTCATGAGCTGGGAGAGTCCCACACCCAGCACAATGCCGGCGACAAAGGCCACGACCGATACTATCACGGTCTCGAGCGCCATGATCGTGGCGACGCGCCCGCGGCCCATGCCGAGCACCTGGTACAGGCCAAACTCCTTTTTGCGGCGTTTCATGATGAAGTTATTGGCGTACACCATCAAAAAGGCCATGACGCCGGCCAAAAAGTACGTCAGGTAGCCGAGCATGCTGCCCATAACCTGCGCCAAGCCCTCTTCATCGATGCCGGCAATGTCAACCTGCATCGAGACGGTGTTAAAGGCGTAGAAGACCGTGACGCCCAAGGTGAGCGTCAAAAGGTAGACGAGGTAGTCGCGGCCGGCGCGGCGGACGTTGCCCCAAGCGAGTTTACAGAGCATCGGAGCCCTCACCGCCCATCATGGCAACGACCTCCATAATGCGGTCGAAGAACTCTCGGCGGTCGGTGTCGCCGCGGCGCAGCTCGGTGAAGATCTTGCCGTCGCGAATAAACAGCACACGGCTCGTGTAGCTGGCGGCAAAGCTGTCGTGCGTGACCATGAGCACAGTGGCGCGCAGGCGGCGGTTGAGGGCTTCCAGGCTCTCGAGCAGCAGGCGAGCGCTCTTGGAATCGAGGGCGCCGGTGGGCTCGTCGGCCATGATCATGGTGGGGTCGGTGACGAGCGCGCGAGCCGCGGCAACGCGCTGCCGCTGGCCACCGGACATCTGATAGGGGTACTTGTCGAGCACCTGGCTGATGGACAGACGTGCGGCCACGTCCTGCACGCGGGTCGAGATTTCGGCAGCGTTCATACGGGCGATGGTGAGCGGCAGGGCGATGTTCTCGCGCGCCGTAAGCGTGTCGAGCAGGTTGGAGTCCTGGAAGATGAAGCCCAGCTCCTCGCGGCGGAACTGCGAAAGCTTGGCCTGTTTCATGCGCGTCACATCCTGGCCGTTGATGCGAATGATGCCGCTCGTGGCGCTGTCGATGGTCGACACGCAGTTGAGCAGTGTCGACTTTCCCGAGCCCGAGGCACCCATGATACCCACGAATTCGCCGCGGTTGACGGTAAAGCTGACGTCGTTGAGCGCACGGGTCACGTTGCCCAGCGCTCCATATACCTTTTCGAGATGCGCGACCTCCAGTACCGGGGTCGCTGCTTGCGTGGTTTGCATACCGAGTCCTTTCTTGCGATTAGTCTACGGCATCTATAGTCGCAAGAAGACGAGTCGGCTACCATCGATATGGCTTACGCTTGCCTTACCGTTGTGTAAGGTA
>CAKUGA010000109.1 GCA_934654515.1 uncultured Collinsella sp.
GTGTCTCAGACGTATGTCTATTACACGCCCGAAACGCTCGACTACTACAAGGAGTATGTCAATCCGTCTGAGGCCGACCGCATGGTTTTGGACGAAAGTACGGTCGACTTGTACTCCGCCTGGCACGGCGATCGTATCGATCCCGATAACGTTGCAGACGGTATTAAGGGCAAGTCGGCGGACAACAACGACGAGACCGGCAAAAAGGTCAATATCGCCGATGTTGCCGGTGAGCATGTGCAGATCGATTCGTATCTGAGTTACCCGCTTGGCGGCTCGGGCCCCTCGGTGGTGGCGGGTGAGATGTGCAAGGCCATGGGCGAAAAACTTCCCAAGGCGCTCGAGGGAAGCAACGCCGATGCGATGGGTCTGTTTGTGACGCCGGCGAGCCAGTACAACAAATTGCGCCAGATGATGGGCGAGGAGCCGGTGAGCATTGGCCGGGACCAGTACTTGCTTACGTGTGATATGGGCGGTGAGCTGGGCAACCTGTACACCAAGTATATGGCTGGCGGCCATACCCTCACCTTGGGCGGGCATGAGCTCAAGCCCGCAACCGATAAGTCGGACGAGGACACGGCGGCCATCGCCAACTCGGCGATGGGCAGCAATCCCGGTACCGTGGTCGTAGCCGATGAGCTGCTGTCCCAGCTTAATCTGCAGCCGTATGCCAGTAATCTGCTCGTTAATTACAAACAGGGTATGGATACGACCGAGGCAGACGAGAGCATTAAATACACCTTGCTCGATAATCTGCTCGTTGACGGCAAGGAGCCGGGGTCGTGGGGAGTCTTCATCACGCGTTCCGAGATGTACACGCAAGCAGCGCAGATGAACGGCATGATTAGCTATCTGGCCATCTACATTGGCTTTGTACTGGTCGTTGCGTGCGCGGCGATACTGTCGATCCAGCAGCTCTCCAATGTGGCCGACGGCAGCCGCAGCTATCGTGTGCTGGCACAGATCGGCTGTGATGACCGTCAGATCCGGCGTTCGGTGATGGCGCAGCAAGCGGTGTTCTTCCTGTTCCCGCTGGCAGTGGGCTTGGCGCACTCCTTTGTGGCGCTCAAGGTGATCATCGAGCTGGTGAGCGTATTCGGCGATATGAGCATCGCCGGCACCGTGGGCCTCACCTGCGCGATTTTCCTGGCGGCCTATGGTGGCTACTTCCTGGTGACGTACCTCATGAGCGCCGGCATGGTGCAAGCTGCCATCGCCACCCGCTACAGCGAGTAACAAGCGAGCAAAACAGTCGCAAAACCAGAGCAAATAACTGCCGCGAAGGGGGCCAGGCGCCTTTCGCGGCGGTATTTTTTGCCTATCTGGTGCGTCTCGGATGCAAGTGAGTAGACTTATTTAGATATGCCGAGCACATCGCGACAAATGATCAATAAAACCGCAGGTCAGAGCCGTGGTGTTTTGGGGTGTGCTTGGCTTCCTGCTAAAAGCCTACTCACTTGGTTTTTCTGCTGGAAGACCGCCGCGAGGGAAGGCAGCTCCCTTACGGCGGTTTTAACGTTTGCCCAGATAAAACCTACCTAAATAAACTTGTCCCTTTTTGGTAGGTGGTTTCAGCTGAACGGCGGGCCGTGCGCCCTGGGCGTGCGGGCTCACAATCTGGGGAAACCGAACAGATTGGGGGCTTGTATGATCGATTCGAAGGGAACCGTGCGACCCGAGGGCATGTTTAACAGAGTGCGCCTGGCCCCCGAAGCCCGGCGCGCATACGATACGCAAGGGGTAGTCGTTGGGGACGTTCTTAAACGACTAGTCAAACAAGAACGTCCCCAACGACTAGTCGTTTAAGAACGTCCATTACAGTCGAGATTGTCAGCCCGGGACCGTCTCGGGCTACGATTGAGGCGCGCCCAGAACG
>CAKUGA010000110.1 GCA_934654515.1 uncultured Collinsella sp.
GTTAAAGGCCATGTAGGCGGGGTGGAAGAGCTGCGGCATGATCTTGCAGCCGTACTCGTGCACGGCGGCGGCGAGCTTTTCCCAACCGGGAATGAACGTGTCGTCGTAACAGCACATATCGCCCGGCAGATAGGTATAGGTGGGCTCGACCGTCACGACCTCGGTGATGATGAGGCCCACGCCGCCCTTGGCACGGGCGCGATAGTGGTCGACCAGGTCGTCGGTCACATAGCCGTGGTCGGCCAGGTTGGTGGAAACCGGCGGCATAAAGACACGGTTCTTGACCTCGGTCGTACCGACCTTGATCGGGCTAAAGAGCATCGGATAGGCGGAGGACTCCATACAGGCTTCCTTTCGTTTGAGCCGCGTGGCGGCACTTGCTGATTCCCCTATCGTATCAGTATCCGCCCGGCGCACAGCCGCACGCACTCCCCTACCTTTTGCTCGACCCATAAAAAAGTTGCGGTGGAATACGGAGCAATTGAGGCTTTTGACAGCCAAAACAGTCCGTATTTCACCGCAACTGATAAGGGTGGGATGGGTTAGAGGCCCAGGTAGGATGTCATGCCTTCGACGGCGAGCTTGGCGCCGGCCACGGCATGGACCACGGTGAGCGGGCCGTTGACCACGTCGCCGGCGGCAAAGACGCCGGGCACGGTGGTCATGCCGTGCTCATCGACCGAAAGCAGGCCGCGATGGTCGGTCTCCAGACCGCCCGTTGTAAGCACGAGCTTGTCCTTGGGCACCTGCGAAGCCGCGATGACGATGGTATCGGCCGCGGCATGGTCGAGCTCTTCCTCGTAGCCCACCACGTTGTTGTCCTCGTCAAAGATGGCCGCCTCGAACACGGGGCCGTTATCGTCGATAGCGCAGATGGCCTTGCCGCACACGATCTCGGCACCGTCGAGCTCGGTCAGCTCGACCTCATCATCGATGGCAGAGATATGGCGCGAGCGGGCATACACGGTAACTTTGCGAGCACCCGAGCGCAGTGCGGTACGGGCCACATCCATAGCGACGTTACCGGCGCCGATAACCGCCACGTTCTGCCCGATCGCCACACTCGTGGGATCGACCAGATAGTCGATACCAAACAGCACGTTGCCGCGCGACTCGCCGGGAATGCCCAGCTTGCGGGCGCGCCAAGTGCCGGTGCCCACAAAGACCGCGTCGTAGCCGTCGCGCAGCAAATCGTCGATATGCAGTGCGCCGCCGATGGTGGTCGAGGGACGCACGCGCACGCCGAGCGAGCACATCACGTGGCGGTACTTTTGCACCAGCGAGCGCGGCAGACGGAACTCGGGGATGCCGTACTCCAGCACACCGCCGATCTCGGGACGCTGCTCAAACACGGTAACGGCGCAACCCAGCTGGGCCATCTTAATCGCCACGGTAATACCGGCAGGACCCGAGCCGACCACGGCGACCTGCTTGCCGCACGACGGCGCAGGCTTCCACTCCTTGCGGTCGAGGTACGCCGTGGAGATATAGTTCTCGATGCTCGAAAAATGCACCGGCGTGCCCTTGCGACCCTGAACGCACGAGCCCTCGCACTGGCCCGAATGGTTGCACACCATGGAGCAGACCGCGCTCATCGGGTTGTTCTGGAACAGCAGCTCGCCTGCTTCCTCCAGACGACGCTGCTTAAACAGATCGATGACCTGCGGAATAGGCGTCTGAACCGGACAGCCCTTGATCTGGCAGAACGCCCTTTTACAACCCAGACAACGGTTTGCTTCCTCGACAATGTGGATAGCCACGCGATTCCCCTCTGACTCGCATCAACACAATAGCGGGCAGTTCCAGATGCTGCCCAGTACCGGCAAGCCGGCCGCCCGTAGCGGCCGTCGGCCAC
>CAKUGA010000111.1 GCA_934654515.1 uncultured Collinsella sp.
GCCCTGGGCCGGCGCGCGATGGAACTCCTGGCGCAGTGTGGCGTAGAGCGACCCGTTGATGTCGCGGTCGATGAGCGCCCCAAAGCTCGGCGGCAGATACGTGGTTTCCAAGCAGAGCGGCACGTCGTCCAGATAACGCAGGCGGACGAGCTTGACGAGCTTGCTGCCCACGGCGGCATCAAAGAACTTGGCCACGCTGCCCGCCGCCTTGGCGAAACCCGAGTCCACCGTGCGTGTGGTAGGCTTCATGCCCTGTCCCTCGACCTGCTTGGTATAGCTCGAAAACACCAGATTGTTCTCGTGCACCTCGGGCGTGTCGGCCACAAAGGCGCCGCGCCCGCGCTCGGTGCGCACCAGGCCCTCATCCACCAGCACCTTAAGCGCGTGGCGCACGGTGCTGCGCGACAGACCCGATTCTGCCATGAGCTCCATCTCGGATGGCAACTTGTCTCCGCGTGCGTAGGTGCCAGCGGCGATACGGTCGCGCAGCGTGCCCGCCAGGCGCTCGTATTGGGCCAAGTTCTTTTTCGACGAAGTGCTCATGCGACCAACCTGTATCTAACTTGTATGCTTGCCGAACCAAGCATGTATCCAACATGACAACAAAACCGCTGGTAAATGATTTCTGAAAACCACGGCAGCAAAATTTCTAAGACAAATATAGCATACAACTAGTCGACATCGCAAAGACATGTATGTAACTTGTATGCCATCGAGAGCATCAAACGAGAAGAAAGGCTGATGCACGATGACTACTCAGGAACAGGTCAAGGACGTCGTTTCGCAGGTTTTGGCTGACAAGGCAGACAAGGGCGGCATCAAGCGCGTCGTGTGGATCGGCGCCGGCGGCTCCAACGGCGGCAACTATCCTGCCCAGTACTTTATGGAGCACGAGGCCACGCAGGTCGTGAGCTCCAGCTACACCAGCAACGAGTTCGTTCACGCCACCCCGGCCTACGTCAACGAGAACACCCTGGCCGTCGTCGTTTCCATGCGCGGCACCAAGGAGACCATCGTCGCCGCCCAGGTAGCCAAGGATCACGGCGCCAGCACCATCGCCATCTATGTTGACGAGTCCGGCCTCACCGAGGTCTGCGACTACAAGGTCCAGTACGACAGCCTGGCCGTCGACGAGTCCTGCATGGGCCGCACCAACTCCGCCGTCGTGACCATGATCGCCATGGAGCTCACGCAGCAGACCGAGGGCTATGCCGAGTACGAGACCGCCATGGCCGCCTTCGATCTGGTCGATCCCATCTACCGCAAAGCCGTCGAGTACACCCGTCCGCTCGCCGCCAAGTGGGCCGAGCAGAACGCCGACAAGCCCTGCATCAACGTTATGGCTCAGGGCCCGCTCTTTGGTGCCGCCTATGTCTTTAGCATCTGCAACGTTCAGGAGATGCTGCAGATTGATTCCTGCACCATCAACACCTGCGACTTCTTCCACGGTCCCTTCGAGATCCTGGACAAGCGCACCTCGCTGTTCCAGCTCATCAGCGTCGGCCGCAGCCGTTGCAACGACGAGCGCGGCATCCGCTTCGTCAACCAGTACGGTGGCGAGCGCGTCTATCAGCTCGACGCAAAGGAACTCGGCCTCAACGACATCAAGGACAGCGTGAGCGAGTACTTCAACCACTTGATCTTCGCTCCGATCCTCAACAACGTCTACATGCGTGCGCTTTCCGCCGTCACCCACAAGGACTACATGACGCGCCGCTACATGTGGAAGCTCGA
>CAKUGA010000112.1 GCA_934654515.1 uncultured Collinsella sp.
ACCGGGTTCATAAACCCAAAGACCGAGACGCGGCTGACGGGGTTGACGGCAAGCAGGCGCGACCACAGCGAGTAGGCGACCGCGGAGATAAGCGCCATATAGACGATGAGCGCGATGGCGGGGGCGATTGCCGTGGGGGAGAGCACGCCGCCCATCAAAAAGCCGATAGCGGTGAGGACGAGGCCGCCGACCAAGAACTGCCAGCCGGCAAGCAAGACGCCGTCGTGCTCGCGCGAGAAGATGCCGATCAGGCAGGTCGAAAGGGCGCCCGCGACGGTGGAGGCCAGGATAAAGCCCTCGCCGTCGAGCGTAAAGCCAAAGGTGCCGTCCGTGCCTGAAAGGTTAACGAGCGCGACGCCGGCGAAGCCCAACACGCAGCCGAGCACCTTGGCCGCATCGAGCTTTTCGGTGCGGAATGCCAGGGCGGCAAAGAGGATGGCCAAGAAGTTGGCGCTGGCCTCGATGATGGAGCTCGACATGGCACTTGCTCGGGAGAGACCGAGGTAGAAAAAGAAGTACTGGCCGACGGTCTGGAAGAGCGACAGCGTGAGGATAGGTTTGATGTCGCGCGTCTGCGGAACGACCGGACGGCGTTGGGCCGCGCTCATGCCAACAATGACCAGCGCGCCGGCAAGGGTGAAGCGCAGGCCCGCGAAGAACAGCTGCGAGGCGCTATCGTGTGCCGGGATGCCAAAGAGCGCGTAGCCGATCTTGATGCAGGGAAAAGCCGACCCCCAGAGCGCGCAGCATACGAGGCAGCCCAGGATGAGTCCGGGCAGGGTGGCGAGATATGGCTTGCGGCTTTCCATGGTGTCCTTCCTACATGCGCGAAGCAAAAAAGAACCCGCCACCAGGAGTGCCGGTGGCGGGTGTTGTTACCCGATGGGATTGTACCCGAAGGGAAAGGTTTAGGCGAAGTAGGCTACGCCGCTCTCAAAGATCGGCATGAACTTATCGCCGGGGACATGCTCGGGCACGTTGCGGTACAGGTTGTCGCCGCGACGCTCGGCGTGGCCCATCTTGCCCAGGACACGGCCGTCGGGACTCGTGATGCCCTCGATGGCGAGCGCCGAGCCGTTGGGGTTGACGGAAAGATCCATGCTCGGCTTGCCGTCCTCGCCCACGTACTGCGTGGCGACCTGACCGTTGGCGATGAGCTGGGCGAGCACCTCGTCGTTGGCGACAAAGCGGCCCTCGCCGTGGCTGATGGCGACGGTGTAGGGGTCGTCGAGGCTGCACTGCGACAGCCACGGGGACAGGTTGGACGAGATGCGGGTGCGCACCAGACGGCTCTGGTGGCGGCCGATGGTGTTGAACGTCAGCGTGGGCGCATCGGGCGTGGCGTCGACGATGTCACCGTAGGGCACCAGACCGAGCTTGATCAGGGCCTGGAAGCCGTTGCAGATGCCCAGCATCAGGCCATCGCGGGCCTTGAGCAAGTCGCGGACGGCCTCGGTGACCTCGGGAGCGCGGAAGAACGCCGTGATGAACTTGGCGGAGCCGTCGGGCTCGTCGCCGCCCGAGAAGCCGCCGGGGATCATGACGATCTGGCTTTGGCGGATGCGGCGGGCAAGCTCATGGGTGCTCTCGGCGACGGCCTCGGGCGTGAGGTTGTTGATCACGAAGGTGTCGG
>CAKUGA010000113.1 GCA_934654515.1 uncultured Collinsella sp.
GGTTCTTGATGGCCGTGACGGTGCCGGCGAGGCCCTGCGGCGACTCCACAAAGCGTGCCACGGTGTCGCGCGCGCTGGCGCCCGAGAGGCACAGCAGGCGCTGGTCACGGGCGGCGATGGCTTCGCGAACACGGGCCAAGCGCTCGGCGTCGGCGACAAGGACGTCGTCGGTCTCGTCCAGATACGAGCGGATCATGCCGATGCCATCGTAGTACTGCGGGTAGCCGTCGTAAAAATCGGCCTCGGGCGGCTCGATGCCGGCATCCAGATAGAACTCGTCGCTCATCTGGAAGGTGTGACGGCCAAAGCGCTCGTAGGCGCGATCCTGATAGGGCCGGATCATGGCAATGGTCTCGCGCGCCAGCTCGGGCTTGTCGCTATAGGACCAGCTGAAGCGGTTCTGGTGCTTGGTGAAGCCGAGTGGCACGATACCCAGGCTCGTGATCTGCTCGTGCTCCTCGCAATAGCGCAGGGTCTTTTGCAGCTCCTCGCCATCGTTCATGCCGGGGCACAAAACGATCTGCGCGTGGATCTCGATGCCGGCGGCCATGATGGTCTCGAGCACGTCCATGCCGCGCTGGGCGTTGCGGCCCATCATGCGGCGGCGGACGTCGGGGCTCACGGCGTGGACCGACACGTTCATGGGGCTCATGTTGCGGTCGATGACGTTTTGCACGTCCTCGTCGGTGAGATTTGTGAGCGTGACAAAGTTGCCCTGCAAAAAGCTCAGGCGATAGTCGTCGTCGCGGATATAGAGCGTGGAACGGCCGCCCTTGGGCAGCATCGTCATAAAGCAGAACACGCAGGCGTTTACGCAGGTACGCATGCCGTCGAAGATGGGGCCGTCGAACTCCAGGCCCCAGTCCTCGCCCGGGAAGCGGTCGAGCTCCACCGGGGTGACGGTTTCGTCGCGCGGGTCGAAGACTTCCAGCTCGACGGTGTCGTCGTCGGCCTCCCAGAGCCACACGATCATGTCGGTGAGCGGCTCGCCGTTGACCGTAAGCACGCGCATACCCGGCTCGATACCCACATCCCATGCGGGCGATTCGGGACGCACGTTCTTGACGAGCGCGCCCTCACCCGGCTCGGGGTCGCGGCTGCGCCCGTAATCGGCCACCTCGGCGGCGTATGCGGGTACGGTCTGGTCCATGATTAGCGGCAAAGCTCCTTGATGCGCGCGACGGCGCGTTCGATGTGTTCTTGCGGGGTGGAAGCGCCGGCGGTGATGCCGATGTGCTGAGCGTCGGCAAACCATGCGGCCTCGAGCTCCGATGCTTCCTCGATATGATGCGTACGCTCGCAGGCGTCGGCGCAAATCTGCGCCAGACGACGGGTATTGCCCGAGTTCTTGCCGCCCACGACGACCATGCAGTCACAGCGATTGGCAAGGGACGCGGCGGCCTGCTGGCGCTCGCTCGTGGCGGCGCAGATGGTGTTGATCACGCGGAGCTCCTGCACGCGCGGGGTGATGGCGGCAACGACCTCAGCGAGGTTCTGGGCGGTCTGTGTGGTCTGCACGACCAAGCCCACCTTGCCCTTGAGCGGCAGCGCGCCGGCGTCGGCGGCGCAGCTCACGACCTGCGCGTCATCGCCGGCGTGGCCCAGAATGCCCTCAACCTCGGGATGACCC
>CAKUGA010000114.1 GCA_934654515.1 uncultured Collinsella sp.
GGGCTTCGCTGTACTTCGCTCCCGCTGGCATGGTGTCCAGCCCCGTCCAGATGGTCGGCATCGTTTTGTCCTACGTCGTCATTTTGGGTGACTTTATCTACGACTTCGTTCGTATTCGTCCCCTGCGCAATATGTACCGCACGCAGGCCGAGGGCATGTCCGAGAACAAGCTCAACGCCCTTATCGAGCGCTCGGCTGCCGAGGAGGACAAGAAGGACTCCAAGAAGAAGTAGCGTTTGCATGCATACTTATCGCTAAGATATAAGGCGCGTCGTTTTTGCGGCGCGCTTTTTACTGTTCTATAGATAGATGGAGTGGCACATGATTCGAGCTGCCCTGACGGTCGAAGAGGCTCTGGAGGGCATGAAGACCCTGGAGCCCAAGATTAAAAACTATGCGCGCTTGGTTGTCCGCAAGGGCGTAAACGTCAAGCCCGGCCAGGAGGTTGTCGTTCAGTCTCCCGTCGAGTGCGCGCCGTTTGCGCGCGTGGTGGTCGCGGAGGCCTATGCCTCCGGTGCCGGTCACGTGACGGTTATTTGGGCCGATGACGCCGTGACGAGGCTCACGTACGAGCATGTCGAGAAAAGCTATTTTGAGCAGACGCCCGAGTGGAAGCGCCTGCAGCTTGATTCACTGGCCCAGGATGGTGCCTGCTTTATCTTTATCGAGGGCGCGGACCCTGCGGCTCTGAAGGGCATCGATCCCGCTAAGCCTGCTGCAGCTTCTAAGGCAAGGAACACGCAGTGCAAGGTCTTCCGCCGCGGACTGGACTACAACATCAACCCGTGGTGCATCGCCGGCGCGCCGGTCGTCGCCTGGGCGCGCGAGGTGTTCCCGGGAGACGCCGATGAGGTTGCAATCTATAAGCTGTGGAATGCGATTCTGCGCACCGCTCGCGCCGATGGCCAGGACCCGGAGAGCGACTGGGAACTCCATGACGCCGCATTCGAAAAGAACCTGCGTTTCCTGAACGACAATCGTTTCGACTACCTGCATTACACCTCGGCAAATGGAACCGATCTGACGATTGGCATGACGAAAGGTCACGAGTGGGCCGGCGGCAAGGGCAAGACGCCCGATGGGCACCCCTTCTTCCCCAACATTCCCACCGAGGAAGTCTTCACCTCGCCTGACCGTATGCGTGCCGACGGTATCGTGTATTCGGCTATGCCGCTCATTCACCACGGTAACAAGGTTGACGATTTTTGGATTAAGTTCGAGGCGGGCCGCGTAGTGGACTACGATGCCCGCGTGGGTAAGGCGACGCTTGCGAGCATTATTGACACCGATGAAGGTGCCGCTCATCTGGGTGAGGTCGCGCTTATCTCCAAGAACACGCCGATCCGTGAAAGTGGCGTTCTGTTCTATGACACGCTCTATGACGAGAACGCCAGCTGCCACCTTGCGCTGGGCGTTGGCTTCCCTGAGTGCATCGAGGGTGGGTATGACATGTCCAAGGAGGAGCTCCTGGAGCATGGCGTTAACGTCTCGAGCACGCACGTCGATTTTATGATCGGCACGGACGACATCGATATTACGGGCATTACGCCTGATGGACGTGAAGTTGTGATTTTCCAGAACGG